>JALYQL010000183.1 GCA_030855855.1 Bacteroidota bacterium
GTCTTGCCGATATTATTATCGCTTTTCTTACGGCCCGCAGTGAAGATTATTCGCACATCGCAGGTTTTGATGCGGGTGCAGATGATTATATAAACAAGCCGATCAAACCCCGGGTGCTGATCAGCAGGATCAAAGCGTTGCTCCGCAGAATTCCGAATGCAAAAGACGGCGCCCCGATCGACATGGGTGGTTTGCGCATCGACAGAGAAAGCTACCTCGTGATAAAAGACGGTAATGAAATTAATTTACCGAGAAAAGAATTTGAGCTGCTTTCTTTGCTTGCATCCAAACCCGGAAAAGTTTTCGCGCGGGAAG
Organism: Bacteroidota bacterium; assembly: GCA_030855855.1. Taxonomy (GTDB): domain Bacteria; phylum Bacteroidota; class Bacteroidia; order Palsa-965; family Palsa-965. The sequence goes on from JALYQL010000183.1 coordinate 316, forward strand.
AAATTCTCAATCGCGTCTGGGGCGATGAAGTAATTGTAGGCGATCGTACTATTGACGTTCATATCCGTAAGCTCCGTGAAAAGATCGGCGAAGATTTTATCCGCACAGTAAAAGGTGTGGGATATAAGTTTGAGTTTTAAAAGTAACATTAGCAGCTTCGAAAGAAATGTCAGTGTTATTACAGCCGCAGTAAAGGAGCGGCACCAGCAGTAAAAAAGGTGAGGACATAAAAAAATGCTTTGCGTTTTACTTCGCTGCCACTTTTTTGCTGCTGCTTTTGTTTATGGAAATTTCTCATTTTAATTCCCTGCCGCTGCCACCCTTTTTCCGCCGCTTTCCCTAGATAGAAATGTCTCATTTTAATTCCCCTGCCCCTGCCGCCTTTTTTTCTGCTGCTTTCCCGCAAGGAAATGCCCGTCTTCTTTATATTATCTTTGATTTAAGATGAATCAACTTTCTCTCCGTATGCTTGCGCGGAATGCAGCTCTTATTATCGGCGCTGTTGTTACAGTCATCGTTTTAATTTTCGGCACAATTTTTCATTCCCAGTCATATGGCTGGATTGCTGTTTTCGCTGGATTTGGCGCGGGGGTGATCACCTGGTTTGTTTTCCTTTATTATGCGCGCAATTTTATTAATAACAGGATACGCACGCTTTACAAAACAATTTACAATCTCAAAGACCAGCAATCAGCGGATGGCCCTGTTGCCGGCGACGATCTGATGCAGCAGATGGAAAGGGAAGTAACAGACTGGATGAAGACGCGGTCTACGGAAATAGAAGATCTTAAAAAGCTGGAGCATTACCGCCGCGAATTTCTCGGTAACGTTTCACATGAATTAAAAACGCCCATTTTTAATATACAAGGTTATATCGCGACATTGCTTGATGGCGGACTTGAAGATGCGTCGATCAACAGAAATTATTTGCAGCGTGCTGAAAAAAGTGTGGAGCGGATGATCAACATCATTGATGACCTTGAAGCAATTTCCCGTTTGGAATCAGGAGAGATGATCCTTGAACGGGATAATTTTGATATGGTTGAATTGTCGCGCGAGATCATTGAAGCGCTCGAAATGAAAGCGGGAGAACGAAAAATAAAAGTGCATTTAAAAGAAGCCTACAGGCCGCTGAAAGTAAATGCCGATAAAGACCGCATCCGCCAGGTAATCACCAATCTTATTGTCAACTCCGTTAAATATGGCAAGGATGGGGGCGAAACAGAAATTCGTTTTTACGATCTTGATGATAATATCCTCGTGGAAATATCTGATAACGGAATAGGTATTGCGAAAGAGCACCTTCCCCGGTTATTCGAACGGTTTTATCGTGTGGATAAAGGACGATCAAGAGAGCAGGGCGGAACGGGGCTCGGGCTTGCTATTGTAAAGCATATTCTGGAAGCACACGGACAAAATATAAATGTAAGAAGCGCTGAAAGTGTAGGGTCTACATTCTCGTTCACGTTGCCAAGAGTAAAATAGTTGAGGGGATGAATTACGAATCAAACGAATGTACTAAATTGCTACGCTGCATTATCGTGGGCAACAGCATCATTGATATTTATCACTCTTTTCGATAAAACTTTATCTGGGGTAAATCGAATTAGCATTCCCAACTCTAATTTAGTTTGAACCATCTATTTTTTAACCTGATCAAAATCGGCCGGATTAAAATCATTTCCTCGTTTGATTTCAACAACGACCTTGTTTTCAACTAAAAAATCCAATTTTCCATAACCAAGCATTTCGCCTTCGAACCAAACTTCACTCTTTAGCTGTTCATGAAATTTAAGACCAGCATTAGCAAATTCAATTGCCAGCGCTTTCTGATAGATTTTTTCTAAATGCCCCGACCCGAGTTGATTAAAAACATTAAAAGCACAGCCCATAATCTTATAGCTCAATTCAGGATACAACAAATCATCACGTTTTAAAATAGCTTTCATATAAATGTATATTATTAAACTTTAAACAAAAAAAATACAACGAAGCGGCAAATATGAAACTGTTTTTTTAATAAACTACTTCAGAAACAAAATCCTCAAAAAGAGAGTATGTAAACAAACTCAGTTTTCGTACATTCGTTGCATTCGTAATTCGTCCCCCTCATTAATCAAACCTCATGAAAAAAATCTCCTCTCTTTTTCTATTCCTTTGCATTTCACTTTTCCTGAACGCACAACAAGCTGGACCGTGCGCAACAATGCCGGTGTTTCGTCAGCAGCAGCAGGATCCTTTGGTTGCCGCCAAATATGCTTCAAGCCAGTCAGCCGCCCGCACCTGGCTTGCACAACATCCAAATGCCGGTAGCAGCCGCAGCTCGGCAGTCATCACCATTCCTGTGGTTGTACATGTAGTGTATATCAACGCTGCGCAGAATATTTCCGACCAGCAGATCTATTCACAGATCGCAGTGCTGAACGCAGATTACCGTTTACTGAACGCGGATACGATCAACCGCCCGACTGCTTTTGATTCACTGGCTGCCGACCTGGAAATCGAATTTTGTCTTGCAACATTTGACCCGAACGGAAATCCAACAAATGGAATTACACGCACTTCTTCCACAGGCGGGGATTTCGGAGGTTTTTTTAATCCGTTTACAGAAGATGTAAAATCTGCGGCAACTGGTGGGGCTGATCCATGGCCGGCTGATGAATATCTGAACATCTGGGTTTGCAATCTGTTTCCCGGACTTTTAGGTTACGCGCAATTTCCGGGTGGAGCAGCTGCTACCGATGGTGTCGCGATCACCTATACTGCATTCGGAAATATGGGAACTGTAACTGCGCCGAGCACTTTGGGCAGAACTGCAAGTCATGAGTGTGGACATTATTTTGGCTTGTACCACATCTGGGGCGATGATAATGATTGCACCACCGGAAGCGATTCTATTGCCGACACACCAAATGCGGACGCCGCTTCTTCAAGCGATTGTAATGTAACGCTGAATTCATGCAGCAATGAAGATCCGTATTGGGGGATGAATGATCCGGATGATATGGTGCAGAATTACATGGATTATTCGCACGATTCCTGCATGAATATGTTTACGCTCGGACAAAAAGCAAGAATGATGTCATTTATTTTCGGTGATTCAGCACGTTTCGCATTGATCAGCTCGCCGGCAGGATGTAATCCGCTTACGGTAAGAGATTTTGCTTTTGATCAATTCTTCAGCATTCACCCAAATCCAACAAATGGTGAGGTGATGGTTTCTTACTTTGGAAAATGGTCTGCGGAAATGACTGTGGAAGTAATGGATATTTCGGGAAGAACTGTAAAATCAGAAAAAGTAAATTCTTACAGCTACACACTTGACCTCTCTGATTTACCAGCAGGAATTTATTCTGTAAAGTTTTTAGGAGATGGAGGAGTGGCAACGAAGAAAATTGTGAAGCAATAATTAATTATCGTAGCGTCGTGATACAATGTTGCGACGTTACGATATCTACTGCACAACGTTTATTATAGTAGTTTTGTCCGTATTGCAATTGAGTGTCACATAATCAAATACTTTCATAATTGTTTGTTGCAGCATTGGGATTTCCTGAGTGCGATGACCAGTTGAGAGCGTAAAAAAATAAAAATGAAATATCCGAAATTAAATTTTTCCCAAGCCCTTATTGCGGCATACTTTCTTCTTTTAAGTTCTTTTGCTTTCGCACAAACAAGAGCAGAAGCTGTGAACACTTTGAAACAGGCTTTTTCCACTCGTTTTGTAAAAACTGATATTGTCAGGGTTAATGAATACGGGGGACATACTTTTGATTATGAAATAACCGAAACATATCTATTGATCCGAAACAAATATACTGTCGGTGAAGATGATGATAGTAAAAATCATTATTGGACATATATCCCGTTTGAAACGATACAAAGTGTTTTTGCAAAAGAAAAATCTACAGAATTTAAAAAGACTACAAGCCTGACATTTACTTCTAGTCCATATAACTACTTTAAAACCGGAAATGGAAAAGTTCATTTAACAGGAGCTATATCTGATTCTCGCCAGGCGAATTTTCCTTTTAAGCTGGAAAAGAATGATCCGATTGTCGGTACGATAATAAAAGCAATCAATGTTATCGCCACCGAGATCAGAAAAGAACAAAAAGTGGCTAAAGATTTATTGGATGCAGCAAATCATAAAGACGGAATCGATGACTTGTTTTTGAATGACAATAGACTAAAGCAAATAGCTTACTACAAATTACCGTCATATGAAGTTTTTACATCCGACAGCGTGAAAGTTAATCTTGCGACTTACCTGGAGAAAAACAGAATTTACGCGGACAAACCTACGCTGCTTATTACATTCAGCAACGTATGGTGCGGGCCATGTTTGAAAAAAATCGACTCTCTTTTAAATTCAGGAGCAGCGCTGAAATATAATATTGTTCTTGTGAATAGAGATATGGAAAGTTCCAGTCTGAGTTTTTCAGGCTTAAGAAAAAAGATTGCTGCAAGAATTCCGGACTATAATAAAAACACAATACTATTATTTGACAGGAGCAATCAATTGCAGGATTTGGATAATGGAGCTGCCCCGTTTTTTACATGGCTTGATAAAAAATTAAATATTATAGGAACTTATGCAGGCTATGGAATCAAAACAGCAAAAATGATTAGTGTTCTTGATGAAATAGATGCCGATAAAGCTGCTTTTAATTTTATACGATATTATGATGCCCAGGGTATTCCATGTAAAATAGATAAAGCTGCTAAAAAAGTCGAGATCGGCATTATAGCCGACACTGAGATATACCAGCTAAGTGTGTATGACATTAATAATAAAGTCCCAAATGTAAAGGCGCGTTATACGAAAGATGGAATGGGAAGATTTATACGTAAAGAATAATAGTCAGTGTACACTGACAGCAACTTCTGACAATTAGTTTTTCAAAATCCCCTTAACTCTTTTTTCCAGCGCTTTATAATCAGGATAAACGCCGAATAAATTGATGTGGTGAAAAGCGGCGATGGCTTCGCGAAGGTTGAGTTTTTTCTGCGCGCGATTTACCACATTATTTTGTGCGGCATGATACGCAGCAAGATATTCCTGCTCTGTTTGTCCGGGCGTTGGCACAACGATAGGCGAAACATTTAACGCGGAAAGATCGCATAGAGTAGAATACCCGGGACGCGAAACGATATAATGTGTGCTGAGGATTTCTTCCGCGAGCCTTTTGTCTTCAAGGTGATCGATCATGGTCACGTGCGGGTAAGGATGAGATGCTTTATCCGTTCCATCCGGCATTCCGCGCACTATCAGCGTTTCTTCCATGTGCTTTGAAAGCTCTTCGAGAATTATTTTTTCAAAAACGCTGCGTTGCGGTTCCGGCCCGCTGAGCAATACCACCAGCCACCATTTTTTCGGACGGGAATTGAGCAGGTCGGCCTGAGGAAAACGCGTTAGTGGCCCGATGTAGCGGTAAGGAGTTTCTGTAATAGCCGCATGCCCCAATTCACCGCTCAGGTTCATATTTCCTTCGCTGTCGGGCACCCAGATTTCATCAAATTTTTCATAATAATTCCTGTGAAAACGATTTGCAAATTTTCCGCCAAAAGGAGATTTCACATTCAGCTGGTGCGTGATGTAGACGTTCAATGTTTTATCTGTGCGGCATGCAAAACGGTTATCTGAAATGATAATATCGATCGCGTATTCTTTCACGATCTCTTCAACTGCCTTTTTCTCCTTCTTTATTTTTCCTGTGATAGCCGGCGCGTTCATGAGCAAATGCAATCCCAGCATTCCGTGTTTTGGATACGTAATTCCATATCCCTGCAAACGCAAGAGCAACAGATCAGGAAATTCCATCTGCAGAAAAGCATAGGATCTTCCATCCGCTGCGAGAATAACCTCCGCACCCTGGCGTAGCAGCTCACGGATCACCGGCACACATCGCGTTGCATGCCCTAATCCCCAATCGAGAGGGGCCACCAAAACACGTTTTTTATTGACAAGCAGCATATTCTCAAAGATGGAGAAAAAAAATTACGATGTACGAATTATCCGCCACGGCGGATACGATTTATCGGGGAATTGATTTCATTTTTAATTTAATATCCTGAGCGTCCCAAATCGTATCAGCCGTGGCGGATAATTCGGACATGAGCGCCATAGCCCCCATTTGCCAAAATACGTAGAATGCCGTATTGGGCATACGGCATATGCAGGGCTATGTTTGTGCCCTAAGCCAATTTCCGCTATGAAAAAAATCATACTCTTTTTTGCACTTGCAGTCACCTCCATTTCACTTAATGCCCAGAATAATGTTCAATACAAGATTCTGGAAGACAATCCTTTAAGGGCTTGTAATTTTGCAATGGGAATCGATATTGCGCAGTTGGATTTCAGTGTTAAGAACATTGATGGTTTGGCATTCAGCGCCGGAATCTGGGGCTTTGCGGATTATAAACACCTGTTCGGAGCTGATTACATTTTAAGGTACGGCTACTTTACAATGGGAAAGGCATTTGGCGATAAAGAAAATCTAAAGGCCCACCGCCAGATCGAGATAGGTGGTTATCTCAATTTTAAAAAAGGTTTGTTTAACAAGACAAATAAAGTCAACCTCAACATTGATCGCAGCACGGTGAATGGAAAAGAAGTTGAAACCACAACGTATGTCATGGTGCCAAGTACGCAATATATCAATTCGGGAGTACGAGCAGGCTTTATGAATTATGGTGGGTGTCTTTCGTATGATGGACCCGAAGATGTATTTGATTCTCCTGAGATCGTGAATTATAATGTTCTCGGACTTTATGCAGGAATTTTTAAGGAAAAAACAAAAAGTGTTTTGATCTCAACTGATACTTACGGCAAAAGAGGCGTTTCATTACACACACGAGTTTACCTGGATGCGCTGATTACTCCGGTCAGCAGCATAAGCTATAGGGATATAGATTATAAACCATCCTTTAAAAGTCCGCCGATCGGCGCCCGTCTTGGAATGGCATGGTATCCTGTACTTACACGCAAAGAAACACGAGGAGAATTCAAAGCCCGTCGTTTTCTTTTCCAGACAGAAGTTGGCTACCGCCGTTATGATGGTCTTTATTTCACCGGAACAATTTCATTCCCGATCAGCAAACACATTTCAAGATTGTCGGATGGCTCTGATAAGCCAACACAAACAAAAGAAACCGAGTAATCGTTTTTAGAATGAAACTATATCGTTTTCTTCTCGCTTCTTTTTTGATGTGGCCTTCACTTGTCGATGCGCAATATCAAAAGGAAAATCTTGGCACAGCTGTCAACTCGCAATATGAAGAGCTTTCTCCGACTATTTCGCCTGATGGAAAAAAACTGTTCTTCATTCGCACGGATCATCCTGATAATTCATCGTATCCGCAACCCGGTTCGCAGGATATCTGGATGTCGAAGCTGGACAGCACAGGTAAATGGACAGCAGCACGTCATTTGAAAGCGCCATTCAACGATGAACTTTACAATGGCATTGAAGGATTCAGCGTGGACGGAAATACACGTTACATCAAAGGATATTATGTGCGCGGCCAATATGATGGAATGGGATTTTCCTATTTCGAGCTTACAAAAGATGGTTGGGTCGGACCGACAGGTTTGAAAGTAAAAGGATACCAATCGGGAATTAAACCGGAAGATCGTTCCATCAGCAGCTGTATCCATTCTGATAATCAGACGCTGCTTATGAGCTTTGTGCCTGATGAACGAAAAAAATCTGATCACGATTTATATGTGAGCTTCCGTAAAGACAATGGAGATTTTTCGGAACCGCTGCTCTTGCCAACTGTGAGCTCGCCCTATGATGAGATCGGACCGTTTCTTGCGTCCGATGGCGTAACATTATATTTCGCAAGCAACAGGCCCGGCGGTTATGGCAGCCACGATATCTGGATGTCGAGACGTTTGGATGATACCTGGCAGAAATGGTCGGAGCCCGTGAATTTAGGTCCGGAAATAAATACGAAGGATTGGGATGCTTATTATTCCGTTGCAGCTTCAGGTGATGTAGCATACATGGTTTCATCGGCAGGAGGTTTTGGCGGATCAGATATTGTGAAGATCACGTTGAAAGAAGAAGTGCGTCCGAATCCTGTAGCGTTTGTTTCAGGAAAAGTGCTTGATCAGAAAACAGGCAAGCCTGTAGAAGCTACGATCACTTATTATTCGCTTGCTGATAATGTAGAAGCAGGCACTGCGCGTTCGTCAGGCGGCACTGGTGATTACAGTATCGTGTTGCCTTATGGAAAAACGTATGGTTTTCGCGCGCAGGCAAATGGCTATTACGCGGTAAGTGAAAATCTCGATCTCACCGGTTTGAAATCCTACCAGGAAATAAAGCGGAATCTTTTTCTTGTGCCGATCGAAGTGGGGCAGGTGGTAAGGCTGAACAATATTTTCTTTGAATCCGGAAAAGCAACCTTAAAGCCGGAATCATTCGAAGAGCTCGATCGCGTAGTGAAATTACTCACGGATAATCCAACCATGGAAATCGATCTCGCAGGACACACGGATAATGTTGGCACGGATGAGGCTAATCAGCAGCTTTCTGATGATCGTTCCAAAGCGGTTTACGATTATCTCGCAGGAAAAGGAATATTGGCTTCACGTTTATCCACAAAAGGTTATGGTGAAACAAAACCTATTGATAAAAACGATACAGAAGAAGGCCGGGCGAAGAACAGAAGAGTGGAGTTTACTATCCGCAAGCGGTAGGGAGATTCAGGGATTCAAAATTCAATATTCAAAATTGAATCGGGGAAAGTAATTTTGTTCATTTTCAAATCGCACACCGTACATCGTAAATCGTACATTATCTTTGCGGCATGAAAATGAACAAGCTGCAGCGATTTGCGGAGATGAAAGAAATGCCGAATGTTATACAATTCGGTTTTCGTGATGTGGAACATGTGGGACTTCACCCGTTGCGTGGGAAATGGAAGAAGGAATTCTTTAAGAATGAAAATCCGCTTGTGCTTGAGCTGGGTTGTGGTAAAGGAGAATATACTGTCGGACTTGCAGAGCGTTTTCCGGAAAAGAATTTTATTGGTATTGATGTAAAAGGTGCGCGTATGCATCGCGGGGCGAGGATCGCTATCAGCAAAGGATTGAATAACGCCGCGTTTCTCCGGACAAGAATTGATTTTATAAATGCGGTTTTTGATGAAGGTGAAGTAGATGAGATCTGGCTTACGTTTTCTGATCCGCAAAAAGAAAAACCACGCAAGCGGCTTACTTCTCCGCTATTCCTCGTGCGTTATGCGCATTTATTGAAGCCCGGCGGAATTATTCATCTGAAAACAGACAGTGTGCTGCTGCATGAATACACTTTGGAAATAATTGCAGAAGAAGGACATCAAATCATCGAATGCAGCAATGATATTTACGGCGACGGAAAACAAGACGAAGTGCTCACCACCATTCAGACTGCTTACGAAAAGAAATTTTTAGGAGAAGGAATGAAGATCACGCACGTTTCATTTCAGCTGAAAGAAGGATATGGCGCTGATGCGAAGATATTTCCATTGAGTGAGATATAGGGGGTACGAATTACGAATCTGTACGAATATACGAACGTACAGATTCGTAATTCGTACCCTTTACTCGTAATTAGCTCCCTCCCATTCGTGGCAATGACCAGCTAAATCGTACCGCAAGCAAGCGGATGATAATTACTGTCGCAATGCCGCAGAACGCGCTGAAGTGAATGCTCATTTTGAAATAGTCGAGCAATACATATAATGCAGCGCCGGCAAGACAAGCCGTGGCGTAAATTTCTTTTCGGAAGATCAGCGGAATTTCATTGAGCAAAGTATCCCTGATCACACCGCCGAAAACTGCTGAAAACATGCCAAGAATAATTGCGGCAAGCGGATTTACACCGACGGCAAGAGAAATTTGTACTCCCAGAATAGTGTACAACGCGATACCAAGCGAGTCAAAAACCATCATTGTTCTTGGAAGCTTTGCAAGTGTTTTCCCGAGCAGCATTGAAATCAAAACACCCGCGCCGATAACGATCAGGTAATTCGAATCAGAGATCCATTTCAGCGGATGAATGTCGAGCATGATATCACGTAAGCTTCCTCCACCGATCGCGGTTACAAATCCCATGAAGGCCACGCCGAAAGAATCACGGTAAACTCTTTTATCCGCCGCCGCCTGCGCGCCCGACATTGCGAAGAAAAAAATGCCGGCAAGATCTATCCAGTAAGGAATGTTCAACATAAGCTGCGATTATTTACGGTAACGGTATCGTTTTTATTTTTCCCGAAAAAACTATCCATCCCACAATATGGAAAAAGCCCCCGTTAGGAGGCTTAAAACTACTTTTTCTTTTTGGTGGTTGACTGCTCTACAATATCTATCAACTGCATAGCCTTTTCCATTTCTTTTCGCAGCCGGTCAAACCCCATCACTTCTCCAATTGCGGATAATTCAAGGTGATAAAATTTCAGATTGTAATAAAGTGTTTCTTCAACTTGCTTTCGAAGTTGTTTCACTTCCGTAGTCTGCTTCATTTCTTTGAGCTGACTGTATAGTTTCAAAAGGTCTGTGTTTCCCATAATGCAAGGTAATAATTATTAGTTCTCTCTTTTTTCTTCTTTAATTGGAGGCACTGTAAGCATACCCTTTAATGTAGTATTGGATTTTGGTTTTTTTATCTTCTTTTTGTTGACTTCCTTTTGTACAATTTCCCGCGTCTTTTCTGGTGTACTCAGATGTTTATTATTCGAATTGTCGACAACTTTTTTCCCGGTCTGTTCCTGGATTTCGTTAACAGCCTTTTTTATAATTTTTCCAGCCTCATTGATAGCTGCTTTATTTCCTTCAAGTCCCTTTGCATTTTTAGAAACTGCAATTTCCTTGCTTGTGATTTCAGCAAATCTGGTTACAACAAGTTCCAGATTATTCATATTGTCTCGAAGGCTGTCTGACTTTTTAAGACCCTTTGCTTCTTTATATTGAAAAGCATTAAGCCCGAATGTTGATGTATAAATTTGATTCGTCAGAATAGCATAAGAGTTGCCTTCTACACCAGGATTTTTCCAATAGTCTGTTAATTCATTTCATGAAGCTACACCGTGTACACGATCATTCACCCATTCTTTATCCTGACCTTTGTATTCATAATATTCCTTTGCTCTTTGCATTGCTTTTTCTGGCTGTTCTATTTCTTCAATCCTCTCTTTCCCAAGTTGAGCAAGCCACCTCTTAAATGGTTCTGCCTTTGGTGATGGTACGGATTGAATGATTCTAAATAAGCCTTCGTTATTAGCACATTCGTATTTATAAACCTTTTTATTAGGTGCCTCAAATTTCAACTGTCGACAAATTGTCGATAGTTCAACTTCCTCATTTTCAGCCACTCTCTTTTTAAGTCGATACCAATAGTCTGCCGAATCGGGAGAATCCGTTAAAAATCTAATTACATCCTGGATAACAAACCACCATTGGTCTTCATCATCATTCCATTTTGCTCTAATATCTGCACCTTCAAAAATCTTAAGATTACTCATGTGTTGTCAGTTGTTTACAGGTTAATTTTCTTTCGGAAAGCCCCTCTGAATTTGTGTGGAAGTTACCGTGCACATACTCATTAGCGTGATGAACGACAGAATGATCATACAGCTACGCCCGTGATTCCCGCCTCACTCTTTTCTTGTGCTTGTTTTTAGATTTTCCGCCTACATATGTTTCGCACATCAATTCTAATTTATTTGGTGTAAATAAACACAGTGTTACCTTATTTTTTTAGCGGATAACCACTATTTTCATTCGCGTTGATTCCTGCCCCGTTTTGATGCAAACAAAATAAATTCCTGCCGCGAGACCTTCAATTACCAGCTGTGGTTCGGCGGTTTCTTTTTCAAAAAGAATTTTCCCTTCCGCATCCGCTAAAGTGATAATCACCATTTCACCCTGCAACGTAATATTCAATTTACCATCACAAGGATTCGGGAAAACAGCAGAAGCGTTAAGATTATTTTCCTGAACGCTCACTGTAGCCGGATTGACGATGGTGCAGAAAGTATCAGCACGGCAACCGTTGGTCACAGCAAGACAAACATTATAATTGTTTGCCACAGCATATGTAAATGTTTCGGATGCAGTGCCAGCGACAAATCCATTCCCTGTTCCATCGTCCCACGACCAGGAAATAGCTGTAGTATCATTTGAAGTTACCGCGATCGAATTCTGAGCAACCTGCATTACTGAAAATGACGCATCCGGGTAATATACTTCCGTATTCCACGTGCTCATGGAATCAAGCACGGTGCTGCCGGCAATGGTTTGCAAAAACAACGCATCGCTTTGAGGAAGGCCGCCGTAATAATTTAATCCTGCAGGACTTTCCTTATAGATCGTAGCATAAAAAACGCAGGCGCTGAGATAAGTTCCATACACGCTCGGATGGCTTTCATCCGGAGAATACAGATCGTAAGCCGGATTAGTTGCAATTACATTCCGCCACGCCTCACCCACCGGCGCAACGATCGCGTTATTATACTGTGCCATCTGAAGATATCTTCCGCGCAGCTGATTCTGCATTCCATTAAATGTACATACGGGCGGATACGCAGCGCAATTTGACGCATCACCGTTTTTTCTTCCCCACGTCATGAAGAAAATAGTTTGTGTGCAGGAATCATTCGCCTCGATAACACTGTCGAGCAATGCCGCATAAGGAAAAACATTCTGCTGCACATAAGCCGTATCAAGCGAAGGCTCCTGGCTTTGACCCTGCAGGATCACAAAATTCCAAGGCCGCTGGTTGATCATGGAAAGCGTGGTGCTGTTTTGCGAATGCATTTGAAAAGTAAATCCGCCCGGCGTGCTGGAATTGTAATAAACCGAATCGCCATGCGCGCGGGCCAGCAGGTACACCATATCGGGAAGGTTATTGCTATAGGTATAGCTGTTCCCTACAAACAAGACATCGGTTACCTGTGCAGAAGCAGCTGCAGTGGCGAAAATATAGGAAAGTACCAGGAGTTTTTTCACCGTTGAAAAGTAAGAAAGAATCAGGTTAAATAAGAATAGCTGTTTTGAAACAGACAATTATCAACGAATCCAGGGTGTGTTAATTCTATGAAGGTTCAATGTTACCAAACGCACTCAATTAACACAAGGTTAACATTGCAGCAACCCGCTGATAATAACGCCAGTGTTACTTTGTCGTAAATATAATGTAACATAAAATTCAACGCAACGTTAATATGATCAGACCTTCTCTCCTTATTACCGCCTTTTTGTCCCTGTTTCTTCTACCGGTTCTGGCGCAATCGGATTCACTTGCCCCGAGACCGGTAAAAAAAGATCATTGGTATGATAAAATCAGCATGAGGGGCTACACCCAGGTGCGTTATAATCGCTTGCTGGAAACCAATCCGGATCTGAAATTTGATGGAGATAAATCAGTAGGGGATAAAGGAAGCTTTCTAATTCGTCGCGCCCGCCTTATTTTCAGCGGTGACGTACACAAGCATGTTTTTCTTTATTTCCAGGTTGATTTTGCATCGAGTCCGTCATCTACAGTAATACATTATGGCCAGCTCCGTGATCTGTATGCGGATATTTACGTTGACACGGCAAAAGTTTTTCGCTTTCGTGTGGGGCAAAGTAAGATTCCGTTTGGTTATGAGAATATGCAATCGAGCCAAAACCGTTTAGCGCTTGATCGTGCTGATGCTTTGAATACAGCTGTACCAAGTGAACGGGATCTTGGTGCATTTTTTTATTGGACACCGCGTAAAGCGCAGGAGCGTTACCAATTTCTCAGCGATAAAAGTCTTAAAGGTTCCAATAATTATGGTGTTTTCGGAATAGGAATTTATAATGGACAAGGAATGGGAAAACCGGAATTGAATAATAACCTTCATGCGGTTGCAAGGCTTTCTTATCCATTCGGATTGGGGAAACAAATTCTTGAAATCGGCATACAGGGTTATACAGGATTTTATACCCTTGAAAGCGGACAGGCTGTTGCAGGCGTAAAAAAGAATTCTACTTCAACGTATCGCGATCAGCGTGCGGCAGTAAGCATTGCATTGGCTCCACAACCTTTCGGATTGCTTGCTGAATTTAATGTAGGCGAGAGTCCGATGTATGATCTTGACAGGGATTCAATTGCTTCACGACACCTGCGGGGTGGATTTGTTACCGTATTTTATATGGTGAAGATTCCCAAAACAAAAATGGTGCTTGTGCCTTATACAAGATTGCAGTATTATTCCGGCGGAGTGAAAAATGCTACAGATGCAAAAGCGCTCAAGATGAATGAATATGATTTTGGACTGGAATGCCAGATTTCGAAAAACCTGGAAATTACTGCCAGCTACGTTTATTCTATCCGCAACACATCTGATAAGGCAAAAGAGTTTTATAACCAGCATGGAAATCTTTTGCGACTTCAGCTGCAATTCAGCTATTGATCCTTCAACGTTACGTAACGGTTAAGCCCGTTGCGGGAAAGCAGTTAAATCAGCGATAAAGAAACATTAACCAAATGTCATTGAATTAACATAGGATTAATGTGGCGGTAAGCAGGCCTTAATTGTAAATCTATTGTTTTGCATCCGCTCAGAACATTACTTTTGGCATCCCTGATTTAAGATATTCCGATAAATAAAAATAAACCATACCAACTATGAAAAACGCCTCTTTCCGAATTCTTTTCCTATTTACCATTTTCTGCTTTTCATGCAGCAATGACTCAACGGAAACCACAGGAGAAGCAAAACAGAAAACCCAGCTTACAGTAAAAGGAAGCGATACGGTGTTGCCTGTAGGTCAAAAAGAAGCGGAAGATTACATGAAATCAGACAGCACTGTTTCTATCAGTGTAGTGGGCGGAGGATCCGGAGTGGGTATAGCTGCTTTGCTTGACGGAACGACTGATATTGCCATGTCATCGCGTGATCTTAAAACAGAAGAGAAATTAAAATTCCAGGATAAAAAGATTGAAATCGTAGAAACCATTATCGGCTATGATGCACTTTCTGTGGTTGTAAATCCGGAAAATAAAGTTTCAAAACTTACCCGTGAACAAATCGAAGATATTTTCACAGGAAAGATCACCAATTGGAAAGAAGTAGGAGGTGATGATGAAAAGATCGTTGTTTATTCCCGCGAAAGCAGCTCCGGAACGTATGAATTTTTCAAAGAGCATGTAATGGGAAAGAAAAATTATTCCAATTCAGTGCTGAGTCTTTCCTCTACCGGAGCTATTGTTCAGAGCGTGGGACAGACCAAAGGTGCCATCGGATATGTAGGCCTTGCTTATTCCGACAAATCTGTAAAAGCCATTGATATATCGTACGACCAGGGTGCTACTTTCGTAGCGCCTTCACTGGAATCAGCTAAAAACAAAACTTATCCTGTTTCCCGACCGCTTTATTTCTTCTACGATAAGTCTAAAGCTGCAAACGTTAAAGGGTTCATCGACTTCATTTTAGCTCCGGGCGGACAGAAAACCGTGGAAAGTATTGGTTATATTCCTGTAAATTGATGGATCGCAATCCGGGCTTAACATTACCTTAACATTTGATTGCGAATTTCGCAGGATTATAAATAACGGGCACCAAAGTCTCTAATCCTGTGAAATTTTTCAGAAAACTTCGTGAACGAATAATAGAAGGCCTGCTGATGCTTAGTGGCGGGCTTACTTCTCTTCTTGTCATATTGATCGTTATCTTCCTTTTCCGGGAAGGTATCGGTGTTTTCGGAAGCCCGTCAATTCCTTCTTCAAGCGTGCTTGCGGTAAACTCCACGAATCCTGTGAAGAAGCTGACCGCAGCACAGGTGAAGCTGATTTTCGACCAGGAGATTACTAACTGGAAAGAGCTCGGGGGCAAAAACGATACGATCATTCTTTTCTATCTCGATAATATCACAGATTATTATTCGGAAGAGCAGATCGGAAAGAATTTTGAAAACCTTCCGGCATGCATCAATAACCTCGTCGACAGTCTGCCGAATGTGGTTGCTTTTTTTCCGGAAAAATACAAGGCGGCCAATTTTAAAGGCTCGGTTGTGGAGGCGGAAAAAATCAAGGCAGGAACTTTTCTGGGAGGTAAGGAATGGTATCCTACTGCCGAACCTGCTGCTCAGATGGGCGTTCTGCCCCTGATTCTCGGCACATTACTGGTCAGCTTTCTTGCCATCATTATAGCGCTTCCGCTAGGACTTGCAACTGCAATTTACATGGGTGAAATTGCCAACGACCGCATCCGGCGGGTAATGAAACCGATTATTGAATTGCTTGCCGGCATTCCGTCTGTTGTGTATGGGTTTTTCGGATTGGTCGTAATTGTTCCGCTCATCAAAGATGTATTCGGATTAGATGTAGGGGAAACTGCATTGTCGGGAAGCATCATCCTTGCGATCATGGCATTGCCAACGATTATCACCATCTCTGAGGATGCAATAAGAAATACGCCCAGGGCAATGAAGGAAGCCAGCCTTGCACTGGGAGCGACGCAGTGGCAGACTATTTACAAAGTTGTTATTCCTTATTCCGCTTCGGGGATCACCGCAGCCGCTATTCTTGGTATCGGCCGTGCTGTGGGTGAAACGATGGCGGTATTAATGGTAACAGGAAATGCCAGTGTAATCCCCCATTCTATTTTGCAGCCGGTAAGAACAATTCCCGCAACAATTGCAGCCGAATTAGGTGAAGCGCCGCAGGGAGGATTACATTACAAAGCATTGTTCGCATTAGGCTGTATTTTATTTCTGATTACCTTAATCATAAATCTTTCAGTCGAATCAATTTCGAAAAAGAAGAAAGCACAACGACACTAATGTCAGCAGAACACGATAAAATCGCCCGCAAAAAGAGGATAGGTCAGAATGTCGCATTCTGGACTTTCCGCGTACTCAGCATCGGCATAGCAGGTGTTTTGTTCTGGATACTTGGTTTTATTGTTGTGAATGGTGCAAAAGCAATTTCGTGGGATTTTCTTACCAAAATGCCAACGGAAGGAATGACCAAAGGCGGAATTATGCCGGCAATTGTAGGAACGCTTACACTCGTGGCCGGCAGCATGATCTTCGCATTTCCGCTGGGGATTATGGCAGGAATTTACATGAATGAATACGCGAAAGAAGGATTTCTCAAACGATTAATACAAGTGATGACGAATAACCTTTCCGGAATTCCTTCTATTGTATTCGGGCTTTTCGGAATGTCGCTTTTTGTAAATAAAATGCATTTCGGAGATTCCATTCTTGCCGGATCGCTGACACTTGGAATCCTGGTGCTTCCGATTGTGATCCGCACAACGGAAGAGGCGTTAAAAGCTGTGGATGATTCATTCCGCATAGGAAGTCTTGCGCTCGGTGCTTCAAAATGGCAAACCACAAGCCGTGTAATTTTGCCATCTGCGTTTCCGAATATCATCACAGGACTGATCCTTTCTATCGGGCGGGTCTCCGGTGAAACGGCGCCTATCTTATTTACATGTGCCGCTTATTTTCTGCCAAAGCTCCCGGACAGCATTTTCGATCAGGTTATGGCGCTGCCTTATCATTTGTATGTCATTGCAACAAGCGGCACAAATATTACTGAATCAAGGCCGATAGCATACGGAACAGCATTGGTTCTGATCGCGATTGTATTAATCATGAACATTCTTGCCAACGTATTGCGCCGTTATTTTGGTAAAAAAGTAAAAACGAATTGATATGCTGCTCATGGAAGAGAAAGATATAACGCCCGAGGTTCCGTCGATTCCGAAGGAAAGAATTTCTTCAGGTATGATGACCGAGAAAAAGGTGAAAATTCAGACCAAAGGACTAAACCTGCATTACGGCGATTTTCATGCGTTGAAAGGAATCACCATGACAATGACCGAAAAAACTGTGACCGCGCTTATAGGTCCTTCGGGTTGTGGCAAATCGACTTACCTGCGTTTATTCAATCGCATGAACGACCTGATCCCAAATGTCAAAATCGACGGTTTTGTTCTCGTGGATGGTAAGGATATTTACGAACGCGGCATACATGTAGACGAGCTGCGCAAGAATGTCGGAATGGTTTTTCAAAAGCCGAATCCATTTCCGAAAACGATTTTTGAAAATGTGGCGTATGGATTGCGTGTAAATGGAATTACCGATAAAAATTTTATTACTGAAAGGGTAGAACGTTCGCTTGAACAGGCCGCGTTATGGGATGAGGTAAAAGACAAATTGAAAAAATCTGCTTTTGAGCTTTCGGGTGGGCAGCAGCAGCGTTTGTGCATTGCCCGTGCGCTGGCGGTTGAGCCTTCTGTAGTATTGATGGATGAACCGGCTTCCGCGCTGGATCCGATCTCGTCTGCCAAGATTGAAGAGCTCATTTACGAATTGAAAAACAAATACACCATTATTATCGTTACACATAATATGCAGCAGGCCGGCCGTGTAAGCGACAACACCGCGTTTTTCTATATGGGGGAATTAATAGAAGTGAATACAACCAAAGAAATTTTCACCAACCCACAAAATACCCGCACACAAAATTATATTACCGGAAGATTCGGATAGAATATTTTATATTTATACAAATCGTATATCGTCATTCGTAACTCGTACATCCAATATGTCGCATTTAGATACCGAAATTCACTTACTCAAGGAGCAGCTGATAGAAATGCAACGTCTGGTTCGTTCGCAGCTGAGCAAGAGTAAAAACGCGCTGCTCACTTTTGATACCGATTTAGTGCGTGAAGTTTTGTTCAATGAGAAACGCGTCAATGGACTCGAGCTTAAGATTGATCGTGATTGTGAAAATATTCTCGCGCTGTTTAATCCTGTTGCTGTCGATCTCCGGTTTGTGCTGGCCACTTTAAAAATCAATGCCAACCTGGAACGTATCGGAGATAATGCGGAAGGCATCGCGCGTTATGTGCAGGATGTTACAGTACCTTTTCCTGAATCGTTGCTCAAAGAATACCGTGTGGAGGAAGCGTATTCTACCGCCGTTTCGATGATGGACGATTCGCTTGACGCTTTTATTAAAGAAGATACTTCGCTTGCCCGCAAAGTTTTCATCAAGGATGATATCCTGGATGAAATAAACCGCGCGGCGACACATGCTACATTACGTTATATAGAAGAAGGTACCCTTAATCCGCTCCATTACCTGAATACCCTTTCGATCATCAGAAAGTTCGAAAGAGTAGGAGATCAGACGAAAAATATCGCAGAAGAAATCATTTTTTTTATTGAAGCAAAAGTGCTAAAGCACGGCAAAAAGCTCTGATCAGTATTCAGTGAAAAATTAAATTTCCAGTTATTTTGCTTAGAAGTTGCTGACAATCAGGTTTTTATCACATAACAATTTCTTAATATTGAAATTGAACTAATGACTTTACATTTGTCGCGTCGTCTATTAACGTAAAATTAACACGTATGGGAATTCTTCAATATCTGCTTCCGAAAGACCGTAAATTTTTCCCGCTCTTTAAACAGGCTACGGAAAACCTGGTAAAGGGATCCAAAGTGCTGGTTGAGCTGGTGAATGCTCCTGTGGGAAAGCGTAAAGAACTTATCCATGAAATTGAGCAGATCGAACATACAGGAGATAATATCACGCACATGATCTTCAATGAGCTCGGAAGAAATTTTATCACACCTTTCGATCGCGAGGATATTCACGCGCTCACTTCTTCCATTGATGATGTTCTTGACCTGATCAATGGAACTGCGAAACGATTCGAAATGTATAAAGTGACGGAGATTACTGAGCCGATGATTATGCTTTCGGAAATTATCCTTAAAGGCGCGATCGAGCTCAATGTGGCTGTAACCAATCTCGAAGGAATGAAGCGCATTGACGAAATCAAAGAAGCCTGCGTACGGATCAACAGTCTTGAAAATAATGCTGATGATGTTTTTAACCTTGCAATCGGAAGGTTATTTGATGAAGAAAAAGATGCGGTAAAGCTTATTAAAGTCAAGGAAATTCTGCAGGCGCTCGAAACAGCAACGGATAAATGCGAGGATGCAGCGAATGTTATCGAATCGATCATTATCAAATACGCTTAACGTTCGCCATGTCAGCTTTCCTCCCAAATGCACATTAAGATTTTCGCATGACACTTTTAATCATCATCATCGTTCTTGCACTCATCTTTGATTATATCAATGGATTTCATGATGCAGCAAATTCGATTGCAACGGTAGTTTCGACAAAAGTGCTTACACCGTTCCAGGCAGTGATATGGGCTGCACTTTTTAACTTCCTGGCGTTTTTCATTTTTAAGGATCACGGTGTCGCAAATACAGTTGCAAAAACAGTTCACAAAGAATTTGTAACGCTTCCTGTTATTATTTCAGGATTGATCGGTGCGATCACATGGAACCTGATCACCTGGTGGAAAGGAATTCCTTCCTCTTCTTCACATACACTTATCGGCGGATTCGCCGGTGCGGCTATTGCACACGGTGGATTTGGCTCCATCGAACAAAGTCTCATTCTTAAAACAGCCAGCTTTATTATTCTTGCCCCATTGATCGGGATGATTGTCGCATTTATTATTTCAATCTGGTTTTTAAACTCATTCCGCAAGAGCATCTATCCTAAACTATTTTCCTTATTGGTAATTACGCTTGTCAGCTGGTTCGTATTTTCAAAGCTGGAGTTTAAAAAGGATTTCAGGGGGGGAAGCGCATATACCCTTGTATTTGATAAAAAAACAGTCAAAGACGATCTGAAAAAAACACTCACGTTTGTTGATGAAAATGAGAAAGAATATTCGCCGGTTTTGAAGGCGGCAAAAGATTCGCCGGGCAATCCGGATAAAACAGGAACGGTTTATATTTTAAAAACCGCTTATCTCAAAAAGGCAAATGAAACAGAAGAGAATGTAAAATTAACGTCGGCAATTCTCGCAAAAATCGAAAAAGCCGGTCTGCATGCAAACATTCGCGAAACACACCGGATAAACGAAGCTTCGCCTGAAAGGTTTGACGAATCAAATCTCAAAACAAGTTTTGAGTCCTATTGGCTGAAAGTGATGTTTCATGGTTCAAATTTTAAATGGATACTGCTTGGATTTATCCTTATTGTAATAGCGGTGTTCACTTTATTCATGAGCTCATTGAATAACGCAAGATCCACTTCCTGGTTCAAACGATTGCAGCTTGTTTCTTCCGCGGCATTCAGCATCGGCCACGGTGGAAATGATGCACAGAAAGTAATGGGAATTATCACCGCGGCTTTGATCGCAGGTGGAAGTATTAGTTCGTTTGAAGAAATGCCTACATGGGTTCCACTTGCATGTTATACTGTAATTGGCCTGGGAACGTTAAGCGGAGGATGGAAGATCGTAAAAACGATGGGAACAAAAATTACAAAGGTTACTCCTTTCGAAGGTGTAGCTGCTGAAACTGCCGGTGCGGTAACTTTATTCCTTGCCGAAGGTTTGAAAATTCCGGTAAGCACCACGCATACGATCGCTGGTTCCATCATGGGCGTCGGCGCTACAAAACGATTGAGCGCGGTTCGCTGGGGCGTAACCATAAATTTACTTTGGGCCTGGATTCTTACTATTCCTGTAACCGGAATTTTAAGCGCGCTTATCTATTACGTGTTTATGTTTTTCTATAAGCCGTAAACTTCGATCATCGTTTTTTTTTAGCCTTTTAAATTTTTTAATCTGTGTAATCCGCGTAATCTGTGGCAACTTTTATAGCCACAGATTACGCAGGTTGCACAGATTGGCATTGCACAGATTTGAATCCAAATGTTGACCTTTGCTGAATGAATGGCGGACAATTGCACGAACGTATTTTTTCAGTTGACGAAAAGAGTTTCGATTCGCTTGCGTTGGAGATTTTTCGTTTTCAATTTGAGCATAATCCTGTTTACGCTGCATTCGCAAAAGGAATTGGCAGAACACCTGAAACGGTAAAAGATATTTCTTCAATCCCATTTCTTCCTGTAGAGCTTTTTAAAACGCATAAAATTTATGCTGCGGATAAGGAGCCTGAAATTGTTTTTACGAGCAGCGGTACTTCAGGGCAAATTCAAAGCAAACATTATGTGGCGGATGTTTCTTTGTATGAAAAAAGTTTCCGTAAAGGTTTTGAATTATTTTACGGTGATATTAAAAACTATGCCGTTTTTGCATTGCTGCCTTCTTACCTCGAACGCGGTGGCTCCTCACTTGTTTATATGTTCAATCAGCTCATTTCTGAAAGTAAAAATCCGGATTCAGGATTTTACCTGCACGATTATGCAGAGTTAAGCAGGAATATATCCCGGCTGAATGCTGAAGGAAAAAAAATAATGCTGATCGGCGTTACGTATGCATTGCTCGATCTCGCAGAAAAATTTCCGCAGCAGTTGAGAAATTGCGTCATAATGGAAACCGGCGGAATGAAAGGCAAACGAAAAGAAATGGTGCGCGAAGGATTACACGGCATATTAAAAAACAGTTTTGAGGCCAATCAAATTCACTCCGAATACGGCATGACAGAATTATTATCGCAAGCCTATTCAAAAGGAAATGGAATTTTTAATTGTCCACCGTGGATGAAAATAAAGATCCGTGAAATGAATGATCCGCTTTCTTATGCAGCAACAGGAAAAACCGGCGGAGTAAATATCATCGATCTCGCCAACCTTTACAGCTGCAGCTTTATCTCCACATCCGATCTTGGAAAATTGCATGAAGACGGAAGCTTTGAAATTTTAGGAAGATTCGACAACAGTGATGTTCGTGGCTGTAATTTGATGGTAGAATAGCAAATGAAGACAGGCGTGTAAAAAGAAAGTAACTTTGTTTATGGAGTTAAATGACATTGTAGAATTCAGTTCATCAATGGCAATGCGGAAGAAGCTTGCTGAATATGGCTTTACAAGAACCTTTTCCCCTGATGACGTTATTCTCAATGAAAATACATTCATCAAAGCCATTCCTATTGTTACAAAAGGCAGCATCCGTGTAATGCGCACCGATGAAGATGGCAGGGAAATTTTGCTTTACTACATTAAGTCAGGCGAAAGTTGCATCATGTCATTCTTAGGTGGTATACATCACGACACAAGTAAAGTGAAAGCGATTGCTGAAGAAGAGACGGAAATTCTTTTTATTCCTATTGACAAAGTGAGCCTGCTCATTAAAGAGTTCCCGGAATGGCTTGACTATATCTTCCGTTTATATCACAAACGTTTTGAGGAATTGCTTGAAGTGGTAAATGCCGTTGCGTTTAAGAAAATGGACGAGCGGCTTTTGGATTTTATCAGGAAAAAATGTGAAATAACCCAAAGTCACACACTGTATGTAACGCATGAGCAAATTGCCAATGAGCTTGGAACTGCCCGCGTTGTTGTTTCCCGCCTGCTTAAACAAATGGAAGACGAAGGACTTGTTAAGCTCGGAAGAAATAAAGTTTCGCTTGTGTAACAAAAGTGACAGTGCAGCGGGTTTGATTGTATGAGCTTTGTAACGAAATCAATTACACATTCCGGAAGGAACCGGGGAGATTTCTAAAGACTTTACCTGTAAGGGTATTTTCATTTCAGCGAAAACCGGGAATGGAGTGACGTTCATCATACACAGCGGTGACGACAGTCGTTTTGAATCCTTTTATTTGATGTCATTTTTGTATAAATCATAAACTTTAACAGCATTCCTATGAAAAAGAATATGGGCACGGCTGATAAGATCATTCGGATACTTGTCGCCATAATAATCACGGTACTGTATTTTACACATGTAATTTCTGGAACAGCCGCCATCGTATTACTCATCATTGCAGGCGTTTTTATTCTTACAAGTTTCATCAGTTTTTGTCCGCTGTATTGGCCTTTTGGAATTTCCACAAGAAAAAAAGAACAATAATATGGATTGGCAAAGTGCAGTTATTATCGCATTAATTGGCGCAGTTGCCGGCTTGCTTGGCGGCTTGCTTGGGCTGGGTGGTGCGATTATTATCATTCCTGCTTTGGTGATGCTGCTGGGATATTCGCAGCAGATGGCGCAGGGAACAGCTTTAATAATGATGGTCTTGCCGGTTGGTGCATTAGCGGCATACCAATATTACAAAGAAGGATTTGTGGATGTAAAAGCTGCGTTGATCCTGGCCGTTTTCTTTTTTGTTGGCGGGTATTTTGGCGGAAAATTCGCTATGCACATTCCACAAGAGATCATGCGCAAGAGCTTTGCCGTTCTAATTGTTGGCATTGCATTGAAAATGTGGTTTCAGAAATAAAATACGTTGTGTAACAAAAGTGACTGTGCACAGATAGGTAAATATTGACCTTTGCATCATCAAATAAAGAACAGATTATGGAAATCAAACAATTTGAAGACAAAAATTTAGCGCACTATTCCTATGCTATTTTAAGCAACGGAGAGATTGCCCTCGTAGATCCTGCAAGAGATCCGCAGCCCTATTACGATTTTGAAAAGCAGCATAACGCCAAAATTACTGCGGTAATAGAAACTCATCCGCATGCTGATTTTGTGAGCAGTCATTTAGAAATTCACAAAACAACCGGGGCAATTATTTATGTCAGCAAACTTCTGGGCGCTGAATATGAACACCAGGCCTTTGATGAAGGTGATGCAATCGTTTTAGGACAGATCACTCTCAAGTCTTTGAATACCCCCGGACATTCACCCGACAGCATTAGTATTGTTGCCATGGATGAAAACGGGAAAGAAAAAGCGGTTTTCACCGGCGACACTTTGTTTATCGGTGATTGCGGAAGACCTGATTTGCGTGAACAAGCCGGCGCAATTACTGCGACCCGTGAAGAGCTTGCAAATCAAATGTTCCATTCGCTCCGCAACAAAATGATGACTTTGCCAGGTGATGTACTGGTTTACCCTGCCCATGGTGCGGGCAGCTTATGCGGAAAAGGGTTAAGCGAACAAAACAGCAGCACCATCGGCGCAGAAAAAATAAGTAACTGGTGCCTTCGGGAAATAAGCGAGGTTGAGTTTGCAAAAAAATTGTTGGCTGATCAGCCATTTATTCCGAAATATTTTCCTTTTGATGTGGCCGTAAATAAAAAAGGTGCGGCTGATTATTTAACAAGTATTTCATCTGTTCAGAAAAGAGAACCTGTTACCTGCAAATCCTGTGCGAATTCACTTGATCCTGCAATAGTAATTATAGATACGAGGCCACAGGAGCAATTCAGGAAATTGCATTTAAAAGGCGCCTTCAACCTGATGAACGATACGAAATTTGAAACGTGGTTAGGCGGTATTGTAAGTCCCGAAGAAAAATTTTACCTCGTTGCTGAAAATGAGCTTGTATTAAACCAGCTTATTGAACGTATTGCAAAGATCGGCTATGAAAAACAAATTGTGCTTGCTTTTGTTGCAGAATATGGAAACGAAACAATGGATTCCTTTGATCCGGCAGAATTAAAAAACAAAGAAAACGATTTCACGATCGTCGATGTCAGGAATATTTCGGAAGTGAAGGAAGGAAAGATATTCCCGAATTCCATACACATTCCGCTGTATGAATTAAGAGAGCGGATAAATGAAATCCCTCTTGACAAGCCGATTTTGGTGCATTGCGCAGCGGGTTACAGGAGCGCAGCTGGTAGTTCCATTATCAAGTCCGTACTCGATAGTAAATACAGCGTGTATGACCTTGGTGAAGCTGTAAAGCGTTTCAAAAACGAACTCGTTAAAAACTAAGTTTCACTACAGGAATTAGTAACCGGCTATGTCAAAATAAACAGGATAAAAATGAATATCGAAAAGATCATCAAAGAAAAGCAAGGAACAATCGTTGATGTGCGGAGTGGTGGTGAATTTATGAGTGGGAATATTCCAGGCTCCATCAACATTCCTCTACCCGAATTGGATAAACGGATGAGCGAGATCAAAATGCTTAAAATGCCATTGGTGCTGTGTTGTGCATCAGGAGGAAGAAGCGGGCAGGCGCATGGTTATCTCGCCCAACATGGCATCGAATGTTACAATGGCGGCTCGTGGATGGATGTAAATTATTATCACGATCAGACAATCTAAAAAGAAACCAGATAGAAACCACAGAACAAGTTGTATCGATTGCCGGGAATAAGTGATAACGCGCCTGAGTTTAAAGTAATCAGCACACAAGGTGAATTAATTTTCCTGCCGGCTACAAGGGAAAATGCACACCTGCTGACTGGCAACCCGGTGATAATGTGATTGCTCCTGCAGCAGGCTCTTGCGGGTAGCAAAAGAAAGAATAGAACACCAGGAAGATGTGACTTGTTATGATTGGTTTTTC
>JALYQL010000195.1 GCA_030855855.1 Bacteroidota bacterium
ACAACTGACACCACTACTTTATACACTATATTTTATTTTACTTCAAATCCACTCGAAAGGATCACGAAATAAATATCGTGTGTCAATTGAAATCCTTTAGGCATTTTAGAATTTTCATCTTTAGGAATCTTCAAAATGTTCAGTGTACCCCTGGAATCATGCGGAAAAGAGCAGAACAGGTATGCCTTGAAAGACATGATCGTGGATTTATTTGCAAGGCGCTCTTCAAACTCATCCATTCCTGAAGGCCATGCTTTTTCATTGGAATATTCATACACTTCATCCATCTTGCCGGCATTATTACCTGTTGCTTCCCTGATGGCTTTGACAGCATCGGCATCGTCCTTTAAATCATACGTAGATAAAATATCCCCGGAATTAATAAAACGGATTACTTTAAGATTGCCAGAGCTGCCGCTGCTTGTTGTGTTTTTGTTACCATGGCAGCACACCATAAGGATGGTAATTGCCAAAAAAATGAAGTATTTCATGAGGGATGTAGGTTGTTTGTTTCGACGAAGGTAAAATAATTCTGATCGTACATAAATAACGCATTTGGCATATATTTCAGAACCCGCTAAGTTTTACCACTGCATCAGTGAAGAGAGCGAATGGCCCAAAGACCGTATAAAAACATTGACTTTATGGGTTTAAGCGCTTAACTTAGAACTTATAAAAGGCTGACAATCCGCTATTGCCGGAACTGCTATTTAAACGATCGGGTAACACGTAAAGAATAGTATTTTCACGGCCGCGGTCTGGATTTTACCGCCAATCCATTATTTAAACACGGCTTAATTTTTGCACTTCTATGAGAATGTATCCTAAGTTTCTTTTTTTGTTCGTAGTACTGGCCATTGTGGGTTTTTCTTCTGCAAAGAAGCTCGAAGAGATCACTATTAAAACCAATACTTATTGTGATCATTTTGAAATTTGCGAAAGCGGAAAAACCAGGCTGGAAAAAGAATTAACGCTGACGCCCGGTGTGAAGACGGTAAAGATCGATAGCAAGGCAATGACGATCAATATAAAATACAATCCGAAACGAACGAATCCTGAAAAGATCCGTAAAGTCATTTCACAGGCCGGTTACGACGCCGATGATGTAAAAGCTGATCCAAAAGCCTATGAAAAGCTGGATGAATGCTGCAGGAAAAAATAACTGAGCGTTCAATTACATTAAAGCGTGGAACAAAATCCTCATTTTATTATTTCAGAACAAGCATACCACCTTCTTCTACCTTGGTAGCAGACTCAACAGTTGTCGCGGTATGATTTTGGCTGATAGACGCGTTACTAACCTGGTTTAGCTGAATAAACATTCTTGTGGCAGCACTCATAAAACAAACATTTAGCAATCACATTATGGAAAAGAAAAAAACGCCAATATTCGAAAGGATCGCGCGGGCTTGTACGCAATTTGCAGGAAGCACCTCCGCATTTGTACTGGCAATTTCAGTTATTATTACATGGCTTCTTACCGGACCGATCTTCGATTATTCAGATACCTGGCAGCTCGTAATTAATACCGGAACTACCATCATCACATTTGTAATGGTATTTCTTATCCAGAGAAGCCAGAATAAAGATTCACAGGCTGTTCATTTAAAATTAAATGAGCTGGTGGCCTCCTTGCAAGGTCCGAGCAACCGCATGGTAAATGTCGAAAACCTCACGGAAGCTGAACTACACCAGCTTTCTTTATATTATCGCCAGCTGAGCGAAATGGCGGCAAAAGAAAAAGATCTGTCAGTGTCTCACTCCATAGAAGAAGCAAGTGAAAATCATAAGAAGAAATATACGAGCAAAGCAGTCAAATAGTTTCTTTTACATTATCTTTTATACATGAAATAATGATAATACTGCAAATGGAGTATTTTCATTAAGAAGTCGCTGACGTTTCTTGGCTAAGCGCTGCTAATTCTCTACATTTATTCTCGCTGTAGCTCCCGGGCAATACACTACAGCTTCTAGAATGAAAAAACATTTACTGCGATCAATTTTATTTTTGGTTTTCAGCGCGTGGACAATTTCCGCTTCAGCGAATTGTCCTACAGTAAATGCAGCGTTTACTACTTCGGTTATTAACATCTGCGGGCCCGGACCAGTCACCATCAATTTTACCAATACAAGCACGGGAGCAGGAAACGGCACCGCTACTTATAGCTGGTATCTCAACAGTGTGCTGTTTGCTAATACGACCGGCATGGCAGCGCCAACCGGTTCTGCAATTTCAGCAGTCGGAACCTATAATTATATGTTGATCGCCAGCAATACTTCGCCGGCCTGCACAGATACAGCTTATGTCACCGTCACTATTTTCCCGGTACCGAATGCGTCTTTTACATTTATTCCGAATAACCAGTGCGCGGCATTACCTGTAACTTTTACAAACACTTCTACGGGAACTGTTGCAGGCACCACTTATCTCTGGAACTTCGGCGACGCCACAACTTCTACGCAGACTAATCCTTCACACACGTACGCTGCAGGCGGCACTTATACCGTTACGCTTACAGTGACCAACTTTGCAGGATGCACAAGCACATTTACCGCAACAGTAACCGCGCTTACTATTCCAAACGTTGCTATTTCAGGTGACGATGGCGATGGCGATACACAATACTGCCTTCTACCGGGAGATCCGACAACTATTGATATTGTAACTTTTTCCAATACAACCACAGGCGCAGTAACCTACACCTGGAATTTCGGCGACGCCACTCCTCCATTTACCACAGCCTTAAATGCAAGCTTCCCGCATACGTATACAAGCTACGGAACCTATCTCGTAACAATGACAGCAACCGGGGCGAATGGTTGCACTGCCACTGCCACGCTCACTGTTGTCTTTGAAAGATATGTCGGCGCTTCCTTCAGCGTTCCTATTGCTGAAATGTCGGGATGTCTTCCGCTTACCGTTAACCCGATAAATGCTTCACAGAATGCGAATACGTATACCTGGAATTTCGGCGATGCTACTCCGCCGGTGACCACCACAAGCTATACGCCCCCCGCGCACACGTATCTTGTACCCGGAATGTACACGATTACGCTCATCGCGGCCAATTCCTGCAATACCGCCACTTCAACAGTAAGTCCCATTGTGGTAGTTGGTCCACCGGTTGTAAATTTCTTCGCTAATCCTACATTAGGATGTTCTCCGCAAACTGTCATATTTACAAACGCATCAACAGGCGTTTCACCTGCGAACAATTATACCTGGAATTTCGGTAACGGAAATATTGTCACAGGAACAGGAAATCCGCCTTCGCAGGTGTACACACAAGGTTCATGGACAATCACGCTTATAGCCGGAAGCGCTTGCGGAACAGACACAATGATCCGCGTGATCGTTGTGGACACCATTCCTGATGTGATCCTGACGGTGATGCCCACCAATGGCTGCACGCCGTTAACCGTTACAACAACCAATACATCAACAGGCGGAAATCTTTCTTATCAATGGTACATTGATAATATTTTCACTTCTTCGGCAGTCAACATTCCTCCTGTGGTTTTTACTTCGCCCCCGGGAAATACGGTTACGAATCATTCAGTGCATTTGTATGTAAGCAATCATTGCGGCACGCGCGATTCGCTGGTGAATATCACTGTACATCCTGCTGTTGTGGCAAATTTTCTTCCGTTAAATTCCACCATCTGCCAGGGAGGAAGTGTTACGTTCACACAATCTTCGTTCGGTGATAATTTAACGTACGCCTGGGATTTCGGAAATGGAAATACTGCAACAACTGCTGGTCCGCATACGCAAGTGTACAATGTGGCAGGAACACATACGGTTTCATTGATCGTGAATGGTTTCTGCGGCGCTGATACATTGACCGCAACAGTTGTTGTGAATCCGATTCCTGTCGCGAATATTTCTGCGGCGCCTCTTTCCGGTTGTGAAGATCTGAGCGTGAATTTCACCAACAGCTCAACGGCCGGAGGAACGTATGCATGGAATTTTGGCGCTTCTGCTGTGCCATCAACTTCAACAACATTTACGCCACCCACAGTTGTATTCCCGAACCCGGGTGTACAAACTGTAACGATCTCTGTCAATGTGCTCGGCTGCATCAGCACAGATACTGTTCTGATTACCGTATTGCCGCGACCTGTGCCGTCATTTACCGCCGTTCCGCTTACAGGTTGTTCCCCGCTGAATGTCGTGCTGAATAATACAACAACAAATTCGCCGGGAAACAGCTATACATGGACGCTTGGAAACG
This sequence comes from Bacteroidota bacterium, assembly GCA_030855855.1. Classification (GTDB taxonomy): domain Bacteria; phylum Bacteroidota; class Bacteroidia; order Palsa-965; family Palsa-965. The sequence continues at coordinate 4,236 of JALYQL010000195.1, forward strand.
GTAATACTTCCGCTTCGCAGAATCCGCCTTCACAAACATATATTGCTGCTGCCAACGATTCTGTTTATACGATCGAACTGGTGGTTACCAACAGCTCTGGCTGCAGCGATAGTGTTTCAATTCCCGTCACCGTTCACCCGCTTCCTGTTGCTGCATTTACAATGAGTGACGATACAGTCTGCGCGCTCGACAATGTTTTTTTTACAAATGCTTCCACCGGAACAAATATCTACAACTGGAATTTCGGTGACGCGTCGACAAGCGCTACCACAAATCCATCGCATGCTTATAACGCCGCTGGTTCGTACACTGTTCAATTAATCGCGACGACAAACTTTGGCTGTCGTGACACGATCACAGGTGTTGTAATGGTGGATTCAATTCCGTCAGTTTCATTTTCCTCTTCTGTAGAATGTGTCGGTGATTCTACTTATTTCACCAATACAAGCACCGGAAGCGTTTCTTCATGGACATGGAATTTTGGTGATGCAACGAGCGGAACATTACAGGATCCTGCACACTTATATACAACTGCAGGAACGTATAATGTTACCCTTACCGCAGGAAATTTTGCAGGATGCAGCGCTTTTGTAACGCAAGCGGTACTTGTCAATATTGTTCCGGTCGCGACATTCACCAGTTCAACAGCGTGCGTCGGGCAGAATACTTCTTTTACGGATCAGACAACAGGAACGCCGATCAGCTGGAACTGGAATTTCGGTGATGCAAGTCCGAATGGAAATACACAGAATCCATCGCACATCTATGCAACAGCAGGAACCTATACCGCCACGCTTATCTCAGCAGCAGGAAGCGGTTGCGCAGACACGATTTCCAATACAGTAACTGTTAATCCCATCCCAACGGCGCAATTTAATTTTACATCAGTTTGCGCAGCCGACAGCCTTTTCTTCAACAGCACTTCACTCGGAAGTCCGACAACGCTTGTATGGAATTTCGGTGACGCGACAACGGACAATACAAATAATCCATCACCAGCGCATGTGTATGCAAGCGGCGGAACGTATAATGTAACGCTCACTGCCGGGTACGCTACCGGCTGCACACACAGCGTTGTTGTTCCGGTGACCGTTTATCCGCGTACTGTTCCGAATTTCACAAGCAATGTTCCTTGTCTCGGTGGCGTAACAAATTTCACCGACGCGACCACAAATTTACCAGTGAACTGGCAATGGAATTTCGGTGATGCAAGTCCGCTTGATGTTTCGCAAAATCCATCGCACACGTATGCAACTGCCGGAATATTTCCTGTGACGATCGTTACACAAAATTCATTCGGTTGTACAGATTCGGTGACCACTAACGTGACAGTCTATCCATTACCGCTCGCGAATTTTGTCGCGGATACGGTGTGTGAAGGCGCAGCTTCTTCATTCACCGACGTATCTTCTTTCGCTGCCACATGGAACTGGAATTTTGGTGATGCCAGCCCGAATGCAGTTGTTGCTTCTCCTGTGCACGTTTACGCTGCACAAGGAACGTATACAGTGACGCTTGTTGTGTTTAACGCGCAGGGATGTTCAGACACTGTAATTCAAACCATCGTCGTTCGTCCGAATCCTGTTTCCGCTTTTACGGTCAGCACAGCGTGTCACACCTATTCCACACTCTACACGGATAATTCAACTGCAGCCGTAGGTTGGCAATGGAATTTCGGAGATCTCAGTCCGGCAAATACCACTCCATCGCCTTCTTATATTTTTGCAAATCCCGGCGCGTACACAACTTCGCTGGTGGTCACGAATGTATTTGGCTGCACGGATACTTCTGCACAACTCGTGACTGTTTTGCCACAACCGCAGGCAGGATTTGTAAACACACTCGTATGCGCGAAAGATCTTGTCAGCTTTACTGACACTTCTACAGGCGCGCCATCACAATGGACCTGGGATTTCGGCGACGGAAGTCCTGTTGATCTCAACCAAAGTCCTTCGCATACTTATCTTGTGGGCGGCACATACACTATCATTCTTATCGCCGGGAACAGCGCGGGTTGTATTGACACATTACAAACAAGCATCACCGTAAATTCTGTTCCGGTTCCTGCATTTACAGCAACAGCAGTTTGTCTCGGAAATGTTACCGCCTTCACAGATTTTTCTACCGATACTTCTCCGATCACTAATTACTTCTGGGATTTCGGCGATGGTAATAATTCATTTGCCACCAACCCCAATTACATTTACCAGAATGCAGGAACTTATACCATCACGCTTGTCGTCACCAATACATATGGCTGCGACAGCACGATAACCGGAACTGTAACAGTAACCGGAATTCCTGTTGCGGATTTTGTGTATGATACTGTTTGTGTAGGAAGCCCGACAACATTCGCCGATATTTCTACCGGATCACCATCGTCATGGCTTTGGGATTTCGGCGACAGCAATACGGGCAATACCGGGCCTGTTATCCAGCACACCTATGCAGCTGCCGGAACCTACCTTGCCTCCGTGATCGTTTCGGGTGGAAGCGGTTGTACAGATCAGCAATTCCATGTCGTCACGGTGAGCAATACAGTGCAGTCGGCAATGATAATAAGCGCCCCTGTTTGCGAAACAAATAATGTGACATTTACAGACGCGTCTGTTGTAAATAACGCAACGATCACCGCCTGGTCATGGGATTTTGGTGACGCAAGTCCGCCGGATACGTTGCAGAATACTTCGCATACTTACGCCATTGCGGGAACCTACACGGTCACATTGGCTGTTACTGCCGGTTCTGGATGTACAAGCATTTCAACGCAGGTGCTTGTTGTCAATCCGCTTCCTGTGGCCATCTTCCAGTCATCATCGGCATGCGCAACGCAGCTGACTATCTTCACCGATAATTCAACCGGCACCATCAGCTCGTGGCAATATGATTTTGGTGATGCTACATCTTCAACGTTACAAAATCCAACACACCAATATGCTGCAAATGGCACTTACATTGCAACGCTCATAGTCACAACTACGGCAGGATGTACAGATACATTCGTAAAACCCGTTCTTGTTTTTTCACAGCCAACTGCTGCCTTCAGCGCCACAACCGTTTGCTTCGGCGACAGCACGCAATACACCGATCTTTCTAATCCGAATGGCGGCGTAATTACATCGTGGACCTGGGATTTTAACGATGGAAATGGCAGCACGCAGCAAAATCCACAGCATGAATTTGTTGTGGTGAATGACAGCTTCAATGTTTCTTTAATCGTGCAGACTGCTGACGGTTGTATTGACACCGTAACACAGTTAGTAATCACCTACCCGATCCCGGTAATGAATTTCGAGCCCGGAGTAATCAGCGGCTGCGAAGATTTTACGACACAGTTCTTTGACAGCTCAATTGTTGCAGGTGGAAATATTGTGAATTGGTTCTGGAATTTCGGTGACGGTAATTTTTCATTCGGCCAGAATCCAACACACACTTATAATGATCCGGGAAACTTTTACATTACATTAAGCGTTACCGGAACGAACGGATGTATATTCACTGATTCGCTTTTATATCCTGTTGTGGTGTACCCGAAACCAGTCGCTGCATTTCTTCCTGATCCGGCAGTATCTTCTATGTTCGTACCTGATTTTGATTTCATCGATCAGTCGCAGGGAGCACTTTTCTGGGAATGGGATTTTGGTGATTTTGACGGAAGCATCCTGCAAAACCCATCGCACTCGTACACCGATACCGGAAGTTTTGTGGTAACACAGATCGTGATCAACCAGTATGGATGTCGCGACACGACTGAGCAGCAGGTAAGGATACAATCTGAATTTACTTTCTTCGTACCAAATGCGTTCACACCGAATGGCGACGGAGAAAATGATTTCTTCATGGGACAGGGAATGAGCATTCGTGAATTTGATTTTTTGATTTTTGATCGTTGGGGAAATAAGATTTTCGAAACACAAGATCCTTCTAAAGGATGGGATGGGGTTTTAAGCGGCGGAACGAAGGCGCAGATCGATGTGTACGTTTACAAAATCTACATTATAGATGTGCTGGGAGAAGATCATACTTTTATCGGTCATGTTAGCCTGATCCGTTAGCTATTTATTCGAAAAATATTTTATTATACGAAAGCGGCAGTGAAAAGAGCGGCAGAAAAAAGGAGCGGCAGGGGCAGTAGAAAGGAGCGGGGGGCAGTGATTTTTTCTCGAATCATTCCACTCGATCGTCGCTGCGATTTTTCACTTTTTTTTGCTCCCAAAGTGTAGAATTTTCTCTTCTATTATTTTTTCGTGTTAGCTGGGATTCCTCAGTATGAGGCTATTGATCACATGGCATGAATATTCGTCTGTTAATAGAATAACAGACGAATTTTATTATTCCTAAATATAACAAGCCATGAAAAACCAGGAAAAAGCAAAAAATCAAACTCCTAAAAACGGAACCGAAACCACCAAAACAAAGCCACAGCAGACTCCACAACACGGAACTGAGA
>JALYQL010000197.1 GCA_030855855.1 Bacteroidota bacterium
CCAACTCCTATTCAGCTTGTACCCGCTGCAAAGAGACAAAATACTCTATATGTTCCGACTCGTCCGCAGCTCGATGGATTTACAACACGGACGTATGCCCAAAAATTATATGTGATCTACGATGAAAAATACATTCCGGGGAGTCTGAATTATACCATCTATGATATGAACCACACTCCTATCAGTACCATTAACTCTCCTGTGACAAAAGTCTATGGAAAAAACTGGTTGAGAATCAATTTATTGCCACTTGGGTTAACAATTAATGGTTATTACGTTCTTGAAATTCAAAATGAAAAAGGGCAAAAAGAATATGTCCGCTTCTGCTTAAAATAAATTTATGAAACAGCGTATAATAAACATAGCCCTGGCAGTACTGATTGTTATAATTGGTGGATGTCTCTTCCTGGTCAATTCAAAGTCCCGTCAATTCGTATTTATTGATGTGAAGAAAACGATCAAGGAATTTAACCTTACCAAAGAATATGATATCAAGCTTCAGCAAACTGATCATAAAAGGAAGCAATTGCTGGATAGTATGCAGTTTGATGCGGAAATGGCTTCGCGCCAGCTTTTGAATGACAGCACGAACGGAAAGCTCAGGGAATTTTTTTTTATTAAACGCGACGGTTTTTTAACAAGGCAAGAACAATTTCAACAGGACCAGCAAACCCAGATGGAAGAATACAATGCCCAGGTGTTGAAACAAATTAATCAGTATGCGCTGGAATTCCGTAAAGAGAAAAATTATCCGATCATGTTCGGAGCAAGTGGTAATGGCAGCATCATGTCGGCTGATGATGCTTATGATGTAACTGATGAATTCCTGGCTTATGTTAATTCGCATTATCATGGAACGAAGTAGAATGTTGTTTTTTTTGTTTGTATTGCTCTTAGGCGCTTGTGCCCAATCAAAGCTTGCGCCCGAAAAATATGCGCAATGGGTAAAAGAAGAAAGCAATGGATTACAAAGCACCAAAGAAATGAGTGATTATAAATTCAGCCTTCAATACCGACCTGTTGATTATATCGCATTGCTTGAAATAAAAAACACGAATAAACCATTTTCAGAATTTAATAAGATCAAAGTCGAGCTTTCCGGAATGCATTACTTCACTTTTCGTATTGCGTCAGCAGATCCGCAAATAAGAGTGTTGGATATCGGAAACACTTCAGAACAGGATATTAATCCGAAGCTGAATTACTTCTCTTTCGATATGCAGCATAATCTTCAATTAATAGACGGCAATGATACGCTGCAATGCAGCCTGTACAATTTTGAGCGTAATTATGAATTAGCTCCGTACCTGGATTTCTCCGTTGCATTCGCCCGCAAATCAAAAAATAATTCTGATCCTGAAAGCCTGCGTTTCATTTACAATGGTGAAGCGCTCGGTGTCGGTATTATCCAGTTTGAATATGATGATAAGCGTTTAAGATCACTCCCTCAATTAGCACTCCCAGAATGAAATCGAAAAATCCTATATCTATGTTACGTTTCCGTGATAGCAAATGGTGCAAAGGCATCGCGCTCACTCTTGTTTTAACAATGGTAAGCAACTTTGTTTTTCCGACTGCAGCGCAAGCGCTTACTTCGGGTCCGAGCCAGCCGGAATTTTCAAGTTTCGAACCGGTGGAAACCACACAGATGGTAGATCCTTACACCGGAGATTTCACTTACAATATTCCGTTGTTTTCCGTTCCCGGACCGAATGGTGGATATCCGATTAACATGTCTTACCATTCCAATGTTGGGATGGATGAAGAAGCGAGTTGGGTTGGGTTGGGATGGAGTTTAAACATTGGTGCAATTAACCGACAGTTACGCGGTGTGCCGGATGATTTTTCGAATAATCAGATTTCTTATGAGTCGTATATTAAAGATGATTATTCATTTGGCATAAATATTCCAACAGCGCAATATTCAAGAGAACGATATGGAATTCCAACCAGTGATTTAAGTGATCCTTTAACGTCCTTCCATCCTCAAATATATTATAATAATTATAGAGGGGTGGGATACAGGGTCTCCTATTCAGCCAAGCAGCTCGATTTTGTGGCAGGATCAGTTGGAATCGGTCTATCTTTTGATTCTCAATCTGGCGATTTTGGTATTGAACCCAATTTAAAGCTAGGTGGAAAATTTAGTAGCTCAAAATTGAAAATTGATAACCTGGGCTTTGGCATTGGAGCTTCAGTTGGAATTAGTTCGATGAATGGTTTAGAAAGTACAAATTTTTCCGCGTCACTTGCTTTTAGTTCAAGTGATATATCCGTTAATAAGAAAAAGAGGATGAGCAGGATTGGATCGGTGAGTGGTTCCTTGGGTTCATCATTTAGTTTCAATTACCAACCTTCGGTGCCTTCCCCTCAAATGCCTGTCTCCGGAAAATCAGGGTTCTTTGATATTAAATTTCCAATTGAAGCCCTAATAAGCAATCCCTTAGCTGTAACAATTTCTCCATACAATACCAGATCACAGAGATGGCTTTATTATACGGGATACTATTCTTCCAGTAAATCTACTTACGATCATAGTGCGTATACAAAACCGGCTTATGGCTATTTATATACACCAACATCTGCTATTGCCTCCGCTTCAGGTGCAATTACAGATCGATCAAATGATCCTATTCCCTATTCAAAACATGTTCCTTATTTGTCTTCTGTTTCTTTTGATTATGATTTATTTAATATGAGTGGACAGGGGACCGGTGGTATGTTTCGACCTTACCGTTCTGAAATTGGAATTCTTAGTACCGCTTCTCTTGAAAATATTACTGAGATAAATAATATTAACTGGGAGATGGGACTTGGTGGAGCACCACAAAATACTTTTCACGTTGGATTTGATCCTCAAGCACATGATGGTCAAAATGTAGAATATACAGGAGCCTGGTCAAATGGAGATGATCTTTCACCTTATCTCAATTACAATAATGATCACACGAAGTTCAGAGAACCTTATTATATGCAGATGTATGGCGAGAAATCGGCAGTAGATCTGGCAGAAAGTTTTCTTACCACATGGGGTGGTGACCAAGCTGTTCGGGTGAAACTGCAAAAAACAGCACCTTGGGCAACTGCACAATATCATTCAGGAACAGAATTTATTCATGAACAAGATGGTAGTACCATTGCGAATGCTGCATCAGGAGCGATGCGGCAAAAAACAAAGAGACCAAGACGTGCATCAAATGTTGAACAACTTACCAATGGACAAGCTGAATTGTATGGCTGGTCTAAGAACGTTTCTTATCATAATGTTCCATCAGACCTGCCTAACAATATTTCAATCAAGACTAAATTCGGTTCGGGTTCCATTTTTAATGCACCGGCTTACAAAAATGAAATTTCTGAAATGAGCGTGGTGCAACCGGATGGAACACGCTACATCTACGGATTGCCTGCAATGAATTTAACACAGGAACAAGGTTCGTTCAGAGTGAAATACGATGCAAGCTCCGTTGTTACAAGTCAGAGTCCTCCTGCATTCGAGCATGGCGTCAGTCTTTTAAAAACATCAGCCTGTCTAAATGCGGGAAGTACAGATTTTACAGGTAATGACGGAGGTTCAAGTCTTCCGCTCGATGCCTACTTCCAACGCACAAAACTTCCTGCCTATGCACATACCTGGTTATTGACGACCGTTGTTTCTTCCGATTATATTGATCTGACAGGCGATGGACCGTCAGATGATGACTATGGCTACTGGGTAAAATTCAATTACAAAAAACAGTATGAAGATTATAAATGGAGAGTTCCTTACACCGATGTAAGTTACAATCCAGGGCATATCGGTGATGCGAAAGATAACATGGGAACTTATATGTATGGAACAAAACAAATTGATTACATCGAATCGGTAGAAACAAAAACGCATAAAGCCATTTTTGAAACCAGCGCAAGAAAAGATGCTTTTGAGGCATGGGGTGCCTTAGCCTCTGCTGAAAATTTAAATACAACACGTGGTATAAAGTCCATGCATCGTCTCGACAAAATAAAGTTATATACCAAAGCAGATATTATTGCAAATGGTGTTAATGCAATTCCTTTGCAAACTGTAAATTTTGATTACGATTATTCTTTATGCCCTAATGTCCCGAATAATAATCAGGCTCAGGAAATGGTTGGTAGCACTGATCTGAATGCTGCTCACGGAAAACTGACATTAAAACATTTGTGGTTTACTTATCAGAATAATACGCGCGGCAGACTCAGTCCCTACACATTTGATTATGCAACAAGTAATCCTGCATATAATCCACAGGCTGTTGACAAATGGGGCAATTACAGGAAAACAGGACTTATACCGGCATCAGAGAATACGAATTATCCGGTGATACGTTTCCCCTATACACTTCAAAATATTACAGCGGAACCATCTACATGGTTATTATCAAAAATAACTATGCCTTCGGGAGGAAAAATAAATGTAGAATACGAATCTGATGATTATGCTTATGTACAGGATAAGCCTGCCATGCAAATGTTTGATATTACGGGAGTCGGGGATAATCCTGTTGTTAATTGTGGCCGTGATAATAACATGTTACAATATGCAGGTTTAGAGAATAAACACATTCCACCTTCCCCTCCGTATCCATTTGGAGATTATTATACGCACACTTTTCCGGATGCTGACAATTACAGAATTTATTTTAAGATGGAACATATTCCAACTGCAGCTGATCTTTTGCCCTATGGAGGCAGTGCAAAGCAATATGTTTTGGATCGGTACATACACGGACAGACAAAAATTTACTACAATGTAGAGGAACACATGCTGGGCAATGAATTTGATGAAGTGGCGGGTTATGCAGATATTATTACTGATGAAACAGTTATGACAGGAGCAGATTTTTATGGCGTTGTTTATTCCGGTAATAATCTTACACAAAATGCATACATAACTCTCAAAAAAGAACCAATTTCCCAAAAGAATGTCTTTAATGATTTTATTCATCCGTTTCAGGGCGGCGGGTTTGTACATATCCGAAGTGAAAGACCTGAATTGATTTTTACAGGTCAAAGTCCTACCTGGAGTACAGCTAATGGTTTTGCAACTGCAAACGTTGCTTCTTTGTTGAGTTTTATACCGGCTATTCACAAAGCAGCAGTCGGCATCAATCGATATCTATCAACCGGGGATTTCTGCCAATACATACGGCTCAACGGACGTTCAATTATTCGTCTTACTGCACCTGATACAAAAGTAGGTGGTGGTGTGCGCGTGAAAAAATTATATATAGAAGATACAGATTTCGAAAACATCGGAGACAATTCCAGCTACGGGCAGGAATTCGATTACACCATGACAGAAAATGGAAAAGTAATCAGCAGTGGTGTTGCATATGAGCCGGAAATAGGTGGGGATGAAAATGCGCTTCGCCAGCCTGAGGATTATGTGGACTCAAAACCTCTGAAATCAGTCCTGAATTTATTTACCGAAAAACCAATTCTTAAAAATTATTATCCTGGAGCTTCTGTGGGTTACCGTAAAGTTATCGTACGTTCACTAGTACATGCTCTCATCACGGGTGGAGCTGATGCACCTGATGCTTGCCACAGTGTAACGCCGGTGATCAGTTATGAATTTTATACTCCGAAAGATTTTCCGGTGATAACGAATGAAACGGATATTTCCCCCGAGCCTACAATTACACGTGGCTATATCATTCCCGGTATTTATACAAAATTCAGAAAGAGTATGGCCAAGAGCCAGGGTTATTCTATTGTGTTGAATGACATGGCAGGTAAACTCCGGAAACTTACCACATACGTTCCCGCCAACCCTTCTGTTACAGGTTCTACCGATCGTATTATTTCGCAGGAAGAATACATCTATAAAACAAAGAATCCCTATTCACCTACTCAAAAAAATGAACTTGATTGCCAAGTAAATGTGATGGGAAACCGGGGTTCTTGTAGCCAGGCTCTCATTGGAGAAACTTCGGATATTTTTGTGACGATGGATGAAAATAAAACAGAATCGGAAACGGATACATGGAATTATAATATTGCCTTAAGCCCAACCACTATTCCTTATGTGGTTCCGATTCCATTGCCTGTAATGTCGAATTCAGAAATGAGCATGAAAACGGTTGTCACCACAAAAGTAATTTACCGAACCGGTATCCTCACTCAAGTCAGAAAATTTGACGGGCAGGCAAAAATCATTACCGACAATCTGGTTTTCGATGCAGCCACTGGTGCGCCACTCATGACGAGCGTTAACAATGAATTCGGAGATCATATTTTCGATTTCTCTTTGCCTGCGCATTGGTTTTATACCGGTATGTCTGCTGCATCTGCCAATCAGGGTTTTGTTTTAGCAGGATTAAACATAACCCCTTCAGCAGGCGGGCGTGTTGATCTTTCTCCTACTACTGATGCGGTTGTTGAAGATGCTTTTGAGCCCGGGGATGAACTTTGGATTACTCCTGCAACAGGAGCGGCATACAAGGCTTACGTACTCGAACTGATTACTGCTTCAACAAACAATGCCATTCGTATTATTAAAGAAGATGGTTCATATATCAGTACTGCGACAGCTCTAAACAAAATTATAATAATCCGATCAGGAAAACGAAATCAATTGACCGCACCTGCAGGAAACATAATGACAAATGTTGATCCGGGCTTGCAAAATATGTGTGACTTAGTTGGGTTGGGAGAAAATGGCGCTGTTGTTCATGCACTGAAAGGTGTTTTAAATGCATCAGCAGTGCAATATTCTAATAACTGGAATAAAGCATGTGGTTCTTCTTGCGGAACAGGAAATACTGTGGGCAATCAGATCAATCCTTTCCTTTCAGGAATGTTAGGTATCTGGAGACCTTACAAATCGTATGCATTCCTCGATGGTCGACAACAGCATGACAATATCCGTGAGGATGGAATATTCAATTCCTTCTACCTCTTCAATTGGGATAATCCTTCTGCTTCTAATGCCAAATGGACACTTGCCGGCACCATTACAAAATATTCTCCGCAGGGTTATGAAATTGAAAATAAAGATCCATTGGGAATTTATTCTTCTGCATTGTATGGATATGGAAATTCTCTTGTAACCGCTGTAGCTAATAATGCAAGATTCACGGATATGATTTCCGATGGCTTCGAAGATTATCCGAAAGCCTGCACAGAATCCCATTGGACATTGAACAGCCCTGTCATCAGTTCTTCATTTGGTCATACCGGAAAACGAAGTTTAACAGTAAATGCAAATTCATCCTATTCAGTTGGTGTACCTGCAACAACCGGCACAATTGCGGATGCGGACAATTCCGGCGTGGTGGGATTCGATGCATTAAGCACTGCAAATTTTGTTTCCCTCAATCAATACGGCTGCAATGGTGTATTTACTCCGGTTGATGGAAGAGAATATTTTGTCTCATCATGGGTAAAAGAGGTAACTACAGGGCTGTCTTATTTACCAACCACTTATGCCAATTCGCAGATCAGAATAGAAAGCTATACTAATTCTTCCATGTCAACGCTCCTCGGATCAACCGTTCTTACTCCATCGGTATCTGAACAGGTAATTGAAGGCTGGCAGCGCATTTCGGGAAAGGTTATGCTTCCTTCCGGAACCGGATATATAAAAGTGTCTTTTACATCTACTTCAGCTGCCACTACCGCATACTTCGACGATTTCAGAATGCTTCCTTCTAAAGGTGCGATGCGTGCATTTGTTTATGACCCGTTGAACTTTCGTCATATTGCGGATTTAGATGACAACAATTTCGCCACCTACTATGTGTATGACGATGAAGGAAAACTGATTATGAAACGCGTTGAAACAAGCCAGGGGATTCGCACAGTACAGGAATCAAGAACCGGAACAAAACATTAATCACATGAAAAAAACAGCTTATCTGATTTTTGCTTTAGTCTTGCCGGTCATTGGTATAGCACAAAATGCCGCCGCTGATTTTTCGGCCATGCATAATGCATATCTGAATAATTACCTCTCACTTGATTTTGAAGTAAAACAATATTCAACTGAAAGTGATAAAACCGGAACGGTCGTCGGAACGGGGAAAATCCGGAAATCAAAATCAGATTATTATTCCATTTTCGATGGACAGGAAATGATCATTGCGGATAACAAAATGCTGAATATTGATCATCAGGGGAAAAAGATGAGTTATTACCAATTCCTTTCCGCTGAAAAAACAGCAAAGGCAAATGCTGCTGTGATGGATACATTCCTGCTTGAACAGGCAGATTCTGTAAAGTATAATGGCACAAACACAGATGGAAAACGGTATAGCATTTATTCTTCCGGGAATGACGCCTACCGGATAGACATTACCATTGATGCAGCAACAAATCTTGTGCGGGAAATCGTTTATTATTATCCTCCCGCTACAACCGACAATGATTACGGAGCTTATAAGGTTGTTATTCATTACAGCCTGTTAAGCAATACAAAACCCGATGCAGGTTATTTCAATCTGAAAAAGTACATCCTGGACGGAAAAAACCCGCAAGCTACTTCTACTTACAGCAACTATCACTTCACCATTATAAACTGAAACCATGATCAAATCGCATTCGGTTCTTAAATCACTTCTTATTCAGCTGCTGTTTTTAATAAGCCCTGCAATTCTTTTTGCAGGAGAAATTTCCTACAGCAACCGCCTGCAGGGGTCAACAGGAAATTCTTCCGCCGGATACAGTGCCATTGCCAATGGAAATTCATTCACCGTTCAGGATCCTGAATTTCCGGTAACAGCAGGAGCAACCTTCACCGATATTGATCTGGAAAATCGTGTTACGCTCCGTTATACAGGAGCAGCACTGGCTAATTCAAAATACAGTGTCGCATGGAATTATACAGTTAACTATAACATTGATTTTTATACCACCAGTACTACTTACACCACCCAGTCGGGAACACTCACCATTTCTTACGATCCCCAGACTTCATTCAGCGATATTGCCACCATCAGGTATCCCGCATCAGCAGGAGCTTATAAAATAAAAGTTTCGGTTACAGGCGTTTCAGCAACTGTGCCTGGCGAAGACTTTACCCTCGAAGGAGAAATTTATTCCAACAGAACATACAAGATCAACCTTTCTTCCTACCCAAAAGATATACGAGCGAGGCTGCCTTACCCTGCTTCTGCCGCAGAACCCATCACAATTGATCCCCAGATCAATAATGAGGTAGAATTCAATTGGGATTATTTCGCCGGTGCAGAAGCTTACGAATTGGAATGGAGTTACGTTTATGCGGAAGCTCCCGGTTTCGCGTTTCCGGTTGGTTTTGTATATCCTTCCGATTTTTCAAATGCAACACATGTAATTGTTTCTTCGAATAGTTACAAGGTTACGCTGGCATATGAAGAGGGTTACATTTTCTATCGTGTACGTCCTTTGACACGACATTATCTTGCTACAGAAAAATGGATTGCAGGAGCTTATTATGATTTTGAAGAAGATTATTTTAAGCTAAGCAAATCACATGATAATACTAAAAACTGGGTCTTCGGAGCCGTCTATGCTGAAGACGGAATGAAAAAAGAAGTCATCACCTATTATGACGGAACATTGCGTCAGCGTCAGAGTGTCACAAAAAATAATTCTGACAACAAAGCAATCGTACAATCCACCTATTATGATTACGAAGGCCGTCCAGCAGTAAACACATTACCCGAGCCGAACAGATTTTCAGGCGAGTTGAAATTTTATGCCAACTATAATCTCAATACCTATACCGATCCCTTTACACAGATAAGTATAGATGTTCCTTTTTCAAAAGCAAGTTTTGATAATCAGAATACGGTAAACAACCCTGCTGCCATTACCACCGGCGATGGCGGGACATATTACAGCGCAGCCAATACTCAGATGAGTACAGATGGATTCAGCAGCTATATTCCCGAAGCATCGGGCTATGCGTACGTACGCACACTTTACGGAATAGACGGGCTTGTGCGGAAACAATCCGGTGCAGGACCGGCGCATAAAATTTCAAGCGGACATGAAACCGAAAGTTATGTGGCCACACCACTGCAGACCAAACTCGATCTGCTTTTTGGAATGGAAGCGGGTGAAAGTAAATATTACCGTGAGTATGCCGTAAAAGATGCCAACGGACAACTGGCCATTTCGTACGAAAATTTACGCGGACAGGTGGTGGCTACTGCTCTTGCAGGTGAAGCACCTTCGAACATGACGCCTCTGGCAAGTGCTGCGAACCCACATGATGTTAACGCTAATCTGAACAGCAGCAATTATTTTAACGAAGCGCAGCAGGCCTGGCTCAACCATGTTGAATTATTTGTGCCTTCACCGGGCTGGTACAGATTTAATTATACGCTTAACTCGAGCTGGTACACCTCGCTTTGCGAAGGCGGAAATTATGATTGCAAATACAAATTCAACATGTCGATTTTCGATGCGTGTAACGCTCCTGTGGATGATGATCCATCGTATTCCAACAGCAGTAATATTCTTTTTCAGACACAGACTTATACTTTTACTTCGAATGTGACTTCGGTAAACACTGGCTACTTCTGGGTGAATTTCCTGGCAACAGGAACCTACATCATTGAAAAAAAATTAATGCTCGATGAAGTGGCCATCGAAGCAGAAATTGCGGCCTATCGGAGCCGTATTACTTACGGTCCGAATAATCCCAATTACAACACCGCACAAACCTGTGTCAATATTACTGCTGATGGTATGGTCTATGACTTCACGGCGGCAACCGATCTGAGTGAATGCACCGGTTGTACCACCTGCGTAAATACTCCTGATATCG
>JALYQL010000200.1 GCA_030855855.1 Bacteroidota bacterium
AAAAAAAGTCGTGAACGAATCCCAAATTTAAGGGTAATCCGCTCACGACCGATATAAGGTTAAAAACGATCAATAATTAGCCTGAAAATGCTTATGGCTCGATCGAGATGGTGAAATCTTCATCATCCGGCGGCAGGATCTCTCCGTCGCGGTTGAGCATGTAATTGATCACGCATTTTACAGCGAAGGTTTTGTCGCTTTTGTAGCTGATATGCTGTACATATTGCGCTTTTCCTTCTACGCAGTTTACTTCCATTCCGAGATTGTCAGCATAAAAAGTGGAGATCTTGCCCACTTCTTTTGGTGCTCCAACCACTTCGAAAGAAGGATCCGGGTCGAATTCAATGTTTGTTGCCAGCGGACCATCAACTCCGGTCATGTTTTGAGAGTACATTTTCCACCCACCAGGAATTTCAGCGTTAAAATGAATATCCGCTTCGCCTGGTCCTGTGTGCACAACATAAGCGGTCCATTTGGCGGAAACAGCATTACTTCCGCTACGGAAACTTATGGTCAAAGAAGAGATGAGAATAAGAGCCACGACCGCCGAAAGGCGCGTAGCAGAACGCATTGGTTGCATTTAGTGTGTGTTAGTGTGTGTGGTGGTTAAATTGGGGCAAATACTGGGGGGCGGTGTGTGAAGCCGTATCCCAAATATACCTCGGTTTAACTCATAAATGCACCAGAAGGTTACTGAGTTTGCGGATAAATTGAATCAATATCCTGAAAATCAGGTTATTATTTCCATGATGCGATTGATCGGGAGGACCATTCCGCTTTTCAGGATCACTCGCAGTTCGGTTACGGCCCAGATCGTGGTTTCTACCATCTTGATTCCCTGGTTGTCGTTGAAGATGATCCGTACCTTATTGTGATGAACATTCCCTAATGTTAATGCCCTGCTAAGCTCGTTTCTCCTTTTGGCGAGCTCCTCAGCGGAGGTCAGAACTTCTTCCGGCGGAAACCGCAGGTCTTTCACCTGATCTTTGTCGATCAGGATCGGTTTTGTAGTGGTAGCGTTCATATTCGTGTGTTTTTGATGGATGTGTGTTTGCGGGTGTGCGGTAACAAAATATGTATACGATTCTCATTTGGAAAAGTTAGTCTTGTTCATAACTGACGATTCTGTGGAAAAACAGCTACAATACTATCATGTCAGAATTTACTTTTCCCTAAAAATCCTTCCAAACAAAACGAGAAGTTAAGAAAATAGTAATCAGAAAATGTAAATTGTGGGATTAAGTTCGCTGAAATGTAAAAAACAGGCCTTTTAACCCTCTCATTTACTGAATCCTTAGCCCCATCTGAAGGACGGGGCTATTTAGATTTTTCCTTTTTTTTTTCGAGTTTCCGGATTTCCGGATTGTAATTCTCATTTTCCTGTTTCCTTCTTCATATCGAGCGAAGACGAGATACCTTTTCTACCTTTACGCCATGCCCATTTCTCTAGTTACCGGTGGCGCCGGATTTATCGGATCGCATGTCACCAATGAACTGCTTCGCGCAGGACATACGGTTATCGTGCTCGACGATCTCAGCGGCGGTTTCCGTGAAAACGTAAATGCCGAAGCGATTTTTGTAGAAGGTTCGGTAACGGATCATCAGCTGCTTGCTATGCTTTTTGAAAAGCATAAATTCGATTACGTTTATCACCTTGCGGCTTATGCTGCGGAAGGTCTGAGTCATTTCATCAAACGTTTTAATTATTCCAATAACCTTATCGGAAGCGTTAACCTTATTAATGAATCCGTAAAACATAAAGTGAAATGTTTTGTGTTCACTTCTTCCATCGCGGTGTATGGTGCGCTGAAACCACCGATGAAAGAAGAGATGATTCCCATGCCCGAAGATCCATACGGCATCGCGAAGCTGGCGGTGGAGATGGATCTTAAAGCCACGCACGAAATGTTCGGGATGGATTATGTTATTTTCCGTCCGCATAATGTGTACGGCGAATTTCAGAATATCGGTGATCGCTACCGGAATGTTGTCGGCATTTTTATGAACCAGCTTATGCAGGGAAAATCACTTTCTGTTTTCGGTGATGGTTCACAGACGCGCGCGTTCAGCTACATCGGTGACATCGCTCCTGTGATCGCGGATTGTGTGAATGTGGCTGCTGCGAAAAACCAGGTTTTCAACATCGGGGCTGATAAAGAATATTCTGTTTTGGAATTAGCCGAAGCCACTATGCGCGCAATGGGAATAAAAGGAGAAGTCCGCCATCTCGAAGCACGCAACGAAGTATTACACGCCCACGCCGATCATTCAAAAGTGAAAAAAATATTCGGCGAAGGAAAAGTAACTTCTCTCGGTGAAGGTTTAAAACAAATGGCTGATTGGGCGAAGACTGCCGGTGTGCGGAAAAGTCAGCGCTTTGAAGCAATTGAAATTTCAGAAAAGCTTCCTCCATTCTGGCTGGAAGATTAACGTCGCTATCCATTCGTGGTAAACTATACGCTTCAGCCTTTACGTAATGCCGGCAACCGGAACGATGAGATAGCATCTTTCGTTTCTGCTGATGCGCTGAATGCTGATGCGAAAACAGTCGATTCATTCGGAGAAGAATGGAACCGTTTTGCATCCTTCACGGATGAGCAGATTAAAACAGCAGGCGAACAATATTTTGATATTGTTACAGCAGAAATGCTGAATGAAAATTCTGTGGTGCTCGACATTGGCTGCGGAACAGGTCGCTGGTCAAAATTTATTTCACCTCGTGTAAAATTTGTCGAAGCAATTGATCCGGGTGAAGCGGTGAAAGCAGCGTTGCCTTTTACAAAGTCGTGTGGCAATGTGCGCGTGTCGCAGGCAGGATTCGGCGGAATTCCATTTGCAAAAGAATCTTTCGATTTTGTATTCAGTCTCGGTGTCGTGCACCATCTTCCCGATACACAAGCCGCTATTACAGAAGCCGCATCAGTGGTTAAACCAAAAGGATGGCTGCTGCTTTACATTTATTACGCGCTTGACGGACGTGGATTGTTTTTCCGTTTTATTTTCGGCTGCTCGGACCTTATGCGTCAATTGATTTCACGATTTCCAAAACGGTTGAAATTTTTCGCTTGCGAATTAATTGCCATCTTTATCTACGCTCCTTTCATCCTGCTTACAAAATTTGTAAAGTTGTTTGGTGGAAATACCTGGCGAAAAATTCCGCTATCCTATTATGCAGGGCAGCCATGGAAAATATCGCGCAATGATGCACTGGATCGTTTCGGCACACCGCTCGAAAAACGGTTCAGCAAAAAAGAAATTGAATTAATGTTGCTGAATTGCGGAATGAAAAACATCCGCTTTTCTGAAAACGAACCTTACTGGCACGTTGTCGCGCAAAAATGAAAAAGAAACGCATACTGTTTATTGCCTCACATCGCCCCGGCCGTGCTCCCGGGCAGCGTTTTCGTTTCGAGCAATATTTTGATTTTCTGGAGCATCATGGCTTTGAGTGTGAATTGTCTTTTATTATTTCAGCGGAAGATGACAAAAAACTTTATCTCAAAGGACATTACCTGCAGAAATATGGCATTCACCGCCGTGCAATTGCTCAACGAAAGGCCGATGTAAAACGCGCGGATGATTTCGACATCATTTTTATTTTCCGTGAGGCATTAATTACCGGCTCGATAAAATTTGAAAAGCTGTTTCGCAAATCAAAAGCGAAAATTATTTTTGATTTCGACGACGCGATCTGGAAGCTCGATGTTTCAGATGCGAACAGGAAGTTCAGCTTTCTCAAAAATCCCGGTAAAACCGCAGAAATTATTGCCATGAGCGATCTGATCTTCGCAGGAAATAATTACCTGGCGGAATACGCAAGCCGCTTCAATAAAAACGTTTCCATTGTTCCGACAACGATCGACACCGCCGAATATCTTCCTGTGAATCATGAAAAAGATCCGGAGAAAATAATTATCGGCTGGAGCGGAAGCATCACTACGATCAAACATTTCGAATTTGCTTTGCCTTTCCTTGAAATCTTAAAAGAAAAATTCGGCGATAAGCTGGAGATAAAAGTGATCGGCGATGCAAATTATAAAAATTCAACCCTCGGCATCAAAGGAATAGGGTGGAGCAGAGAAAATGAGATTCGCGAGCTTTCTGCTTTCGACATCGGCATTATGCCTTTGCCTGACGATGAGTGGGCGAATGGCAAATGCGGACTGAAAGGATTGCAATACATGGCGCTGAATATTCCTACGCTCATGTCGCCGGTGGGAGTGAATGCTGAAATTGTTCAGGCCGGTATTAATGGTTTTTTACCAGCAACAACAGCAGAGTGGGTGGCGAATATAGAAACGCTCATCGCCGATCCGGGGCTGCGCATACGCATGGGAAAGGCCGCGCGGAAAACGGTGGAGGAAAAGTATTCGGTGAATGCGTGTAAGGGAAAATATCTGGAATTGTTTAATACATTATTAAAATGATCGCCATGAAAAGAGCGCTGCTGGTTTTGATTCTCAGTTTCTGTTCATTGCTGGCCTTTGCGCAGGACACGATCTACATGAAGACTGGTGAAGTGGTTAAAGCAAAGATCATCGAAGTAAATGAAACTAATATCAGCTATAAAAAATTGAGCTACCCGGAAGGACCGACATTTATTGTAGCTAAAAATTAAATTGCGAAGATCGTTTACGGCGATGGTTCTGTAGATGCATTTAAGGATATTCCAGCCGATACACCTCGTTCTTTTGATCCGGATGGTTACGGTAGAAATATTTTCGCTATCAACCCACTTGCTTTTATAGGAGGAAATGTTTCCTTTTCATATGAGCGGTTAAACAGGAAAGGAAAATTCGGTTTCAGGACCGTGGCCTATATTCCTGTGACTGATCATGTCGGTAATCAGGCAGGAGGGCATTTTGATTTCAAATTTTATCTTGGTAAAACTCCGCACGCCAAATATTATTTAGGTCCAACGATTGCAGGATATGCAGCGCTTCATGGCTATTTCAATATCGGGCTTATGTTTAATAATGGCGTTTCATTTCAGCCTTTTAAAGCGTTTAATATTTCAATTGATGCCGCTGCGGGAATTGGTCATTCGGATGCGATTCAATCTATTCCGTATATCAATGGGTTTATCTGGAGAGGGGGAATTAATTTTGGGTTGCGGTTTTAGCAGGGGAATTTTTTTGCGTGAGGGATTGAGGTATTGTCGGAGCTCTCTCGTCAAAGCTATTGATTCCTTTTTTTACGAGAATTTTATTTGACGAGAAGCGACTACCGAAAGCCCGACACCTGAAGGAACGTTTTTCGGCGTTTCCTTCAGGGGGCACGCCCTGATTTTTCTTATAACATTCTTTCCTGATTGAAGATTTCCTTCTCAGTAATTGTTAAATTTGCTTTCCCCGGAGAAAGTTCTACGGTCAATAAAAAAATCATGAGCGATACAATGTCACTTAAAAACACAGCCCTTTCTGAAAAACACATTGCACTGGGCGCGAAAATGGTTCCGTTTGCAGGATATAATATGCCTGTTTCTTATACCGGACTGAACGAAGAGCATGCTGTTGTGCGTAATGCAGTGGGCGTGTTTGATGTTTCTCATATGGGCGAATTTATTCTCAAAGGAGATAAAGCGCTTGATCTTATTCAGTACGTAACATCCAACGACGCGGCGCAATTGTACGATGGACGTGTGCAATATTCCTGTCTCCCGAATGGAAAAGGTGGAATTGTAGATGATCTTTTGGTGTACCGTATTGATGAAAAAACATATTTGCTTGTAGTCAATGCGTCGAACATCGAGAAAGACTGGAATTGGATATCAAAGCACAATACGTTTGGTGTGGATATGAAAAATATTTCTGACCGCACTTCTTTGCTTGCGGTTCAGGGACCAAAAGCGATGGAAACATTGCAAAAGCTGACTGACATTAAGCTTGCTGATATTCCTTATTATCATTTTACAAAAGGAAAATTCGCCGGCCTGGATAATATTATAATTTCAAATACCGGCTACACAGGTTCAGGTGGATTTGAAATTTATTTTGACAATGAAGTTGCTGATAAAGTCTGGGAAGCAATTTTTGAAGCCGGCGCAGAATTCGGAATAAAACCGATCGGCCTCGGCGCACGTGATACGCTTCGCCTGGAAATGGGATTTTGTCTTTATGGAAATGATATTGACGACACCACTTCACCGATCGAAGCAGGACTTGGCTGGGTGACAAAATTCAACAAGGAGTTTATTGATAAAGCGGTATTGCTTGAGCAAAAAGAAAAAGGTGTTGCACGAAAGCTCATCGCTTTTGAAATGATCGACCGCGGCATTCCACGTCACGATTACGAAATTGTAGATGCGGAAGGAAATGCAATCGGAAAAGTGACTTCCGGCACACAAGCTCCTTCGCTTCAAAAAGGAATCGGAATGGGTTATGTAA
>JALYQL010000206.1 GCA_030855855.1 Bacteroidota bacterium
CCTACGGGGTTCGGGGTTTTTGCGAGGTAGGTTTTACAAAAAGGTCATACCTACGGGGTTCGGGATTTTTGCGAGGTAGGTTTTACAAAAATATCACTCCTACGGGGTTCGGGATTTTTGCGAGGTAGGTTTTACAAAAAGGTCACCCCTACGGGGTTCATGGTTTTTACGAGGCAGGTTTTACAAAAATATCACCCCTACGGGGTTCTGGGTTTTTACGAGGCAGGTTTTACAAAAATATCACTCCTACGGGGTTCTGGGTTTTTGCGAGGTAGGTTTTACAAAAATGTCATCCCTACGGGGTTCGGGGTTTTTGCGAGGTAGGTTTTACAAAAAGGTCACTCCTAGGGGCTGAACCTTATTAGTGAAACAAGCCCCATAGGGGCGACATTTTTGTAAAGCCCTATGCAAACAAACAAAAAGCTCCGTAGGAGCGACACTTTACTTTGGACAGCCATGCATTTAGTTTTGCCCCATCTCTTTTCCAAGGAGCACTGACACATTCCACTCACAATAAATCCCATTTCCACGATCATTACTCCCATTTCTGTGCTTTTATGCAATAATTTCGCGGAGAAAACGACTATTAACGAGCGGATATAATTTTAGTATGAAAAACAAATTCAGAATCCTTCTTATAACGGGCCTGCTTTTATCATCGTTTACAGTTTTTGCTCAGACAAAATACACAGTAAGCGGAACAGTAAAGGATAAAAAAACAGGCGAATCCCTGATTGGTGCAATTGTGAGGATCAATGAAGTCAAAGGCGCCGGTGCGGCAAGCAACGAGTACGGTTTTTACTCGCTGACAGTTGCTGAAGGTGATTATTCGATCAGCGTAAATATGCTGGGCTATACTACACGCACGGAAAAAATCTCATTGCATGCGGATGTAAGGCTGGATCTTTTTCTGGGCGATACAGCGGCTGTCATGTCGGAAGTCGTAATTGCTGATGAGCGCAAAGATGCCAATGTTACAGATCCTCAAATGGGCGCGCAGAAGCTCGACATGAAAGAAGCGAATAAGATTCCGGTGCTGTTCGGCGAAAAAGATATTCTGAAGACCATTCAATTGCTCCCCGGCATAAAATCTGGCGGTGATGGTGGTGGCGGATTTTTTGTGCGTGGCGGTGCGGCTGATCAGAATTTAATTTTGCTGGATGAAGCGCCTGTTTATAATGCTTCTCACTTACTCGGCTTTTTTTCCACGTTCAATTCAGATGCGATAAAGGACGTTACGGTTTATAAAGGAAATCAACCTGCACAATATGGCGGACGGCTTTCTTCTGTGCTTGACATCAAGATGAATGACGGGAATAACCAGCGCTTCCATGTAGGCGGCGGTATCGGCCTGATCTCTTCGAAGCTAAGCATAGAAGGGCCTATTGTAAAAAACAAAGGGTCGTTCCTTATTTCCGGTCGCCGTACCTATGCGGATATATTTCTTAAACTTTCGCAGAATGAAACGACGAAAAACAGCTCGCTGTATTTTTACGATTTAAATCTGAAAGCGAATTACCAGCTCAATGATAAGAACCGCATATTTCTTTCGGGTTATTTTGGTCGCGATAAAATCGGCCTGGCAGATGCATTCGGAATTGATTGGGGAAATGCAACGGGAACTTTTCGCTGGAACCATATTCTCAACGACCGGCTTTTTTCTAACACGTCGGTTATTTTCAGCAACTACAGCTATAAAATTTCCATTGAAGGCAGCACGGCGCAGTTCGACATCACTTCGAAAATCCGTGATTATAATGTGAAGCACGAATACCAGTTTTTTCCGAACCCGAGAAATAATCTCCGTTTCGGTGTAAACAGCATTTATCATATTGTTACGCCCGGACAGATTAACGCATCAGAAGGTTCTGCTATCAACCCGGTAAAGATTCAGGATCGTTTTGGTTTGGAAAATGCAGCGTATATCACCGATGTATGGAACATTACTGACCGTGTGAATCTTACTTCCGGCATACGGTTTACTTCATTCAGCGCAATTGGTGAAGGAGATTATTATTCCTTCGACAGCGAAGGAAATGTGAATGATACCACGCATTACGCTGCGGGTGAATTTGCAAAAACGTATTTCCAGCTGGAGCCGCGTATTTCGGCAGGATTTATTATCAATGCAAAAAGCTCTGTGAAAATTTCCTACGCACGTAATGCGCAAAACCTGCATTTACTTTCCAATTCAACCTCATCAAGCCCGACAGATCTTTGGGTGATGAGCAGCGCAAACATTAAACCGGAGCTTGCCAATCAGTATGCAGTGGGTTATTACCGCAACTTCCGTGATAATACAATTGAGTTCAGCACCGAAATTTATTACAAATCGCTGCAGAACCAGATTGATTACCGCAATGGCGCGAATACACAGGCGAATGAATTGATCGAAGGTGAATTGTTATTCGGAAGTGGCCGCGCTTACGGAGTGGAAGTTTTTGTGAAAAAACATTACGGCAAGTTGACTGGCTGGGTGAGCTACACACTTTCACGCAGCGAACGCAGGATTGAAGCGATCAATGATAATTCGTGGTATCCTGTCAGGCAAGACCGTACGCATGACATTTCAATTGTAGCAATGTATGAGTTGACGAAGAAATGGTCGCTGGCGGCAACGTGGGTGTATAATACAGGAAGCGCCGTTACTTTTCCAAGCGGAAAATATATTGTTGACGGACAAGTACAATTTCTCTATACGGAACGAAATGGTTATCGCATGCCTGCTTATCACCGCATGGATATCGGTGCAACATGGGAAAGGAAAAAAACAGAAAAATTTGAATCGAGCTGGAATTTTTCTATTTACAATGTGTACGGAAGAGAAAATGCGTACGTCATAACTTTCCGTCAAAGCGAAAGCGATCCTACAAAAACAGAAGCTGTGCAGACGTCACTTTTCAAAATCATTCCTTCTGTGACTTACAATTTCAAATTCTGATCTTAACAAGCTGATATAATGAAAAAATATATTTCACTTTCCGTTCTCGCTATTTCCATTCTCATTTCATCCTGCACAAAAGTGATCGACATAGATCTGAATTCAAAAGATCCGCAGCTTGTGATCGAAGGAAATATTTCTGACCAGCCCGGGCCATATACTGTGAGCCTTACACAAACAGTAAATTTCAGCGCAGGCAATTCATTCCCGGTAGTGAGCGGCGCTTCGGTTACTATTTCTGATAATGCATCAAATTCAGAAGTGCTGGTGGAAACTTCTCCGGGCATTTATCAAACAACAATATTGCAGGGTGTTCCCGGAAGAACCTATTACCTGAACGTTGTTGCCAATGGAAAAACATATACATCAGAAAGCAGGATGCCGGCACGCATCACACTTGACAGTTTGCTGCTGGAGGCAAATACATCTTTTGGATCGCCTTATTATATTATTCCGCTTTTCGCTGATCCTGCAGGACAAGGAAATTATTATCGGTGCGTTGAAACAATCAATAATGAACGTCTTGCCGGCTATTTTCTTTACGACGATGTATTTTCAGACGGGCTTGTCAATGGTCAGCCTTTGCTTGATTTTACAACTATTCTTGAAACAGGCGATTCTGTTTCTGTAGAATTGCAATGCATTGATAAACCAACGCATTTGTATTTCTTCAGCTTGCAACAAGTTACATCAGGAGAAAGCGGCGCGCCCGCAAATCCCGAATCAAACATTTCGAATCATGCGCTTGGTTATTTCAGCGCGCATACTTCAAGCACGAAGGTTGTGGTGATTCCGTAAAAATGTTTTTGTCAGTCTTCGATACATTTTTCGCTTATCGGCAATGTCAGCTACGCATAAAAATATTTTAAGCGAAAAACACTCAGTCTGACAAAATCATTTTTGTCAGTCTTCGATACATTTTTCGCTTATCGGTTATGTCAGCTACGCATAAACACTTTTTAAGCGAAAAAAGTCTGACAAATCACTTTGCCAGACTGAGTGTTTTTCGCTTGAGAATGTTCTTTTACAATACAATTTCCGTTAGCGAAAAATGTATCGAAGTCCTAATGCCAGACCGAAATGATAATCGACATAATGATAAAAGCAACCAAATGATAACCCGAATCAATCAGCCACAATTTGATTGGTTTTTGAAGATAAATATAGCTCATGCAGATCGGGCCGGCAGCGAATACTGCGCATACTAATCCGATTTTTATTCCTGACATCGCGGTGGTGGATTGCAGTGCATAAACAAGAAGTGCAATTACAAATGCTGTCACCGCTCCGATCAAAAACGTTCCGAGAAACATCATTCCCATCTTTCCTCCCATTGCCTTTCTTTCTTCGGGCGTTGGTTGTTTTATGCCATGACCAGCCATCCATGGCTTTCCGAATAATGCAGAATACCAGAGCGATCCAAGTGCAAAGTAAGCGATTGCTGCAACTGCAATTGCCAGCCAGTTTGCATTATTACAAAAGTTGTTTAAGATCATGAGATAGCGGTTTTAGTGTATTGAAAGATAATCCAATAACTAAAACCTACAAGGAAAATGGGCGGATTTAATTAACATAGAAAGGTGAACATTAAATATATTGGATTGGTATTCAATATATTATAATTTACAAAAATCACGCCGGGCGACCCCGGAAACGAGTTTGTATTCAGAAATTATTTCAACTTGATACAAACATTTTTTGCTTCAGTGAAAAAACGCAATGCTTCAAATCCGCCTTCTCTTCCAACACCGGAGCCTTTCATTCCGCCGAAAGGTGTGCGCAGATCGCGGTGCAGCCAGCAATTGATCCAGATGATGGCGCTGTGCACTTCTCCTGCCAAACGATGCGCGCGGTTTAAGTTATTCGTCCAGATCGTCGCGGCTAATCCGTAAATCGTGCTGTTGGCCATCATCACCACTTCTTCTTCTGTGTCGAACGGCATGATGGTCACAACAGGTCCGAAAATTTCTTCCATGTTGGTGCGGCAATTGTAAGCCAGTCCTTCGATCACCGTTGGCTGAATGTACCAGCCGTCTTTTAATTCACCATCCATCTTTACCTGGTTTCCACCGCACAAAACCGTTCCGCCTTCTTCTTTTGCAAGCTCCACATACGACAGGATTTTTTCCATGTGTGGTTTTGAAACGATGGCGCCTAATCGTGTTTTTTCATCGGAAGGATTTCCCGGCTGCAGCTGTTTTACTTTTTCTACAAAAGCATTTTTGAATTTTTCATAGATCGGACGTTCTACAAAAATGCGTGAGCCGCACAAACAAATTTCACCTTGATTCGCGAAAGAAGAATGAATAGTGGTCTTGAGCATTAAATCAAAATCACAATCCGCGAAAATGATATTCGGGTTTTTACCGCCGAGCTCAAGTGAAAGTTTTTTAAACATCGGTGCGGCAGTAGCAGCAATAGCAGCGCCTGTTTTTGTTCCGCCGGTAAATGAAATTGCTTTGATCTCCGGGTGCTCTACAATAGCTTGCCCCGCGCTTCCGCCAAGTCCGTGCACAATATTCAGAACGCCGGCAGGTAATCCGGCTTCGATGCAAAGTTTTGAAAGCATGAACGCTGTCATCGGTGTTACTTCGGATGGTTTTGCAACCACACAATTTCCGGCAGCGAGTGCAGGCGCAATTTTCCAGGTGAATAAATACAGCGGAAGATTCCACGGTGAAATACATCCCACTACACCAATCGGCATGCGCAGTGTGTAATTGATGGCGGTATCTTCCATGGAATGCGCTTCAGCTGCAAAATGCATAATACCTGTTGCAAAAAATTCAAGATTGCTGATCGCCCGTGGAATATCGATCATGCGAGCAAGGTTCACCGGCTTTCCATTGTCTTTCGATTCGGCCTGCACAAATAAATCCATGTCGCGCTCAATGAGTGATGCGATCTTCATCAGGATCTTCGCTCGCTGTTCCGCGGGAGTGACAGACCATTTCGGAAAAGCCGCTTTCGCCGCATCCACCGCAGGCTGCACATCCGCAAGACCGGAATCAGGGATCAGGGAATACACTTTTCCGGTTGCCGGCTGGTAATTGTCAATGTATTTACCTGATTTTGGCTCAACGAGCTGGCCATTGATGTAATTGAGGAGCTTTTCCATGGAAATAATGTGCAAATGTGCAGATGAGTAAATGTGCAAATGAAGGCCAAAGTTAATGTTACAGTTTCAGATTCCCGATATGTCTTGAAATAATAGCCAGATGAACTGTTTTTTAAGATTTGACATCTGCACATTTACTCATCTGCACAATTACTCATCTGCGCATCTTTTCAGTACATTTGATATGGATTTATAAGTGAAAAAAATGCGCCAATACAATTTTTTATTATTTATTATTTGTTGCTCTTTTATCGCCGCCTGTTCTTCTGAGCCAGAACCAAAAAAAGATATTGTCAGCCAGTTTTCCGGCGTGCTTCCCGGTATTATGCAGAACGATGAAGGACTTTTCCATGGCATTTCGCTTGGAATGACGCTGGAAGAAGTGCAGAAAAATATTCCGCCATCCGACAGCATGAGCAAGCTGGAGGAAAATAAATATCTCTTCGAAGGAAAGCTTTCTCCGAATAAAGAATACAGCTACGAATGTGATTTTGATTCGAAAGGGTTGAATGATATTACGCTGGATATTTACCTGAAAGACGAAAAGAATGGCGACTCGCTGTACACGGATTTCAGCAATTATTTCAGCAAACGTTATGGAATGCCGGTAGTTGAGGAAGGTATCGCGACATGGACTGTGAATGAAGGAAAACGTCCTGCAAAGATCATCCTGGAAAAAGAGGAAGAATACCTGTATGGAAAGCTGACCATAACTTTTTTCGACAAGAATTTCGATTCGCCATCCACAGCAATCGATTCGATGCCGCTTCCGCTTCCCTGAGGGTTTTGTCGACCGGTGTAAGGCGTTTATCCTCTGTTACTTGTCCATTATCCCCGTTCATTGCCGAATCAGGGCGAATGCTTAATTTTAGCTTTCTATGACACGCTCCCATCCCGAGGTCGCAGGACCGGGAATCACTCCATCAGGTGTTTTGCTTGAAGTCCGGAATCTCGTCACAGAGTTCAGGACTGAAAATGAAACGGTCAAGGCTGTAAATGATATTTCATTTACGATCATGGCGGGTGAAACCATTGGTATTGTAGGCGAGTCAGGTTCGGGAAAATCCGTTACAGCATTATCAGCCATGCGGCTTATTCCGAATCCTCCGGGAGAAATCACCGGCGGAGAAATTCTCTACAATTCACGGGAGAATGGCCAGGTCGATCTTGCAAAGGTTTCGGAACCACAGATGCGCAACTATCGTGGCAACGAAATCGCGATGATCTTCCAGGAGCCGATGACTTCGCTCAACCCCGTGTACACCTGTGGCGACCAGGTGATGGAAGCAATTCTTCAGCACAAAAAATTCCCGGAAATATCTTCCTTACGCGAAAATTTTTCCCTCGCGCTGCGGTGGCTCAACAGGTTACTTCTTGTAGGAATCATTCTGCTTGCCGGGTATAATCTTTTTTCTTCGCTCGATCATAACGCGACGGAGAATGCGAAAGTTGCTCACAATTCCCGCTCGCTGGTTTTCAATCTTATCATTCTTGGTTATGCATTAATCGCCCTCGGTATTTATCTTTTCCGCAGGTACAAAGGCGAAGCGCGTCCATTGAAATTTTATACGCCTAAGGAAAGAGCCGCGAAGAAACAAACCACAGAACTGTTTAAAAAAGTTCAGCTTCCCGACCCTGAACGGATATTTGATGCGTATCCTCACCAGATATCCGGCGGACAAAAACAACGCGTGATGATCGCGATGGCTATGTCGTGCAATCCACAATTGCTTATTGCCGACGAACCCACCACAGCGCTTGACGTTACGGTGCAGAAAACGATTCTTGAAGTGATGAAAGATCTGCAAGCCGAGAATAACATGAGCATTATGTTTATCACGCATGATCTCGGAGTAATTGCAGAGCTTGCCGATCGTGTGGTGGTAATGTACAAAGGCAAAATTGTGGAGCAGGGAACAGTGCTTGAAATTTTTTCCAATCCGCAACATCCATACACGAAGAGCCTGCTTGCCTGTCGTCCGCCACTCAACCGCCGTTTGCATTGGCTTCCTACGGTTGCCGATTTTATGCACACGAGTGAAGAAGGCGAAATAGTAGAAAATAATCTCTCTGTGCTCGAGGTGACAGGAAGTCTTTCCCAGACTGTAGAAGAACGGAAAGCGGCGCACGACAGCTTATATGCGCGTGAGCCGATCCTGCGTCTTGAAGGATTAAAAACATATTTCACAACGAAGAAAAATGTTTTCGGAAAAGTCATTAGCCAGGTAAAAGCGGTCGACGATGTGACGTTTGATGTTTACCCGGGAGAAACGCTCGGTCTTGTAGGCGAATCGGGCTGCGGCAAAACCACGTTGGGAAGAACAATTCTCCGGCTGATCGAACCGACTGCCGGAAAGATCATTTACAAAGGCAAGGACATCACGAAAATTCCTGCTGCGGAGCTTCGCGCTTTGCGTAAAGATATCCAGATCATTTTCCAGGATCCTTATTCTTCACTCAACCCGCGTGTCACCATCGGTAACGCGATCATGGAGCCGATGCGTGTGCATAATATTCTGGAAAATGACACCCTGCGAAAAGCCCGTGTGATCGAATTGCTCAGGCGGGTGAACATGAATGAATCGCATTTCTATCGTTACCCGCATGAATTTTCCGGCGGACAACGCCAGCGTATCTGCATTGCACGCGCATTGGCATTAAAACCACAATTCATCATCTGCGATGAATCAGTTTCCGCGCTTGATGTTTCCGTGCAGGCACAGGTTTTAAACCTGCTGAATGAATTGAAGAAGGAATTCCATTTCACCTACATTTTCATCTCACACGATCTGAGCGTTGTAAAATTCATGAGCGATCGTATGGTGGTGATGAACGAAGGAAAGATTGAAGAGATGGGCGACGCAGACATGATCTACAACGACGCGAAAACAGAATACACACAAAAGCTGATCAATGCCATTCCGAAAGGCGAGCTGGATGATATCCGGGCTTCGATGTCGAAGAAGAGGATGCGGACGGAAGCTTTTTAGATAGTGGTTAGTTCGGAGTTATTAGTTCGGAGAAGACTATTATCTCCGAACTAACTACTTTTTCCCAAGGAAAACCCAATCGCCATTCATCTTCTCGCACGTAAAATCCTTCATCGGGATTTTTGAAGTGAGTTCTTCTTTGAACTGGAAAAAATTTACGTGTTCGTCGAGCGTGAAATAATAATAACGCTGGCAGGGTGTAACAATAAATACCTGCTTACGCGCGATACGCACGAGCTCCGACATACATTGCTCCAGCTTTGGAAGATGCTCGACGACATGAGAGCAGGTCACCACATCAAATGATTTATCGGCGAAGGGCATTTTTTCAACATTGCCTTTCAAATAAGAATACACATCGCCGTTTGAATCGGTGTCTTTGATGTCGAAACCGGTGAGCTTCAATTTCGGGTGGTGCTCGCGGACTTGTTTCAGAAGATAACCATTTCCGCATCCGACATCGATCAGTGTTTCGGCCGATGGGTCAATTTTATCAAGAATAAAATTCAGGCTCGGCTTGTTGAGATCAGTAACGCGGTTGCGGGAAATGGTGTTGAGGTTATTGTAAAAGCGATCGTAATCTTCCGGAGTAAAGGAATGCACGCGGCTTTTAAAATCCATCACTTCGCGGATATTTCTTCCACGATAAGCGATCATAAAAAACGGGTACATGAACCAGCGGCTGTCGCGGATAGCGGGAGGAATCCACTCGTCCATGAAATATCGTATTACGTTTGTGAGATCGCGGTTCATTGGGATTTAGTGACTGGGTGATTGTAAAGTATGGCAGCCGGTTATTTTGTCGCTTTGCAAAAGTACCTTATTTCTGTTTTCGCGCGTAACGGCCTCGAACGTGGCTCCATTTTATCCGGAAAAGATCCATCAGCATCCCCGGTGCGTGTTTCATGAGACTTACGCTTGAACCATCGTGCGTGCTGCGGAAATGGACGGGTAAACGTTTGATGTCGTAATTTCTTTTGAGTGCGATGTAAAGGATTTCAACATCGAACGCAAAGCCGTTTAATTGCGCCACGCCAAACAAATCATCTGCCACATTTCCTTTGAAAGCTTTGATGCCGCATTGCGTGTCTGAAAAACCAGTGGTGATAAAACGACCAACGAAAAAGGTAAAAATGTTACTTCCCATTTTTCGCGCGCCTTTTATCTCGCTGAAATATTTCGATTCCGGAAGTCTCCTGTCGCCGATAGCGATATCGAATTCTTTATCCTTTACATAATGAAGAAATAATTCGATCGCCTGGTATTCAAATGGAATATCGGCATCTGTAAAAATCCGGTATTCACCTTTTGCTTCGAGCATTCCTCTTCGCACTGCCGCGCCTTTACCTTTATTCACTTCCTGCTGAAAAAAGCGACAACCATTTTCCTGCGCCACTTTTCCCGTTGCGCCATCGTCTTCTGATCCATCATCGACAATAATTACTTCGGATGTCCATGGCTTTGATTTCAGCCACGCCATAAATTCCGGAAGCTGTTGACTCAGCATTCCGGCGCTTTTATAGGAAGGAAGAATAATGCTCAGGTTCATCTTTGCGGAAAATAAACGCGGGTGTTGCGTATTATGGTATCGCCTTTTATTTCATAATAATCCACACCTGATGTGCGGATCATAAATTCATCCAGCTCGAAAAGGTCGGTTTTTTTCATTTCCGAATTCCACATCTTGATCTCTACCACGCTGTTTTCTACAGGAACACTGAACGGAAATTCAATCAGTCCCCAATGCCCGTCAATCGCCTTTACGCTGGTGAGCACATTGTATACCGCATAAAAAGGTTTTGCTTTATCTGTAGCATCATGTACAAAAACTTCCACCGTGGTGCGCGGATAAATATCACCATCGATATGATTAAACCAGAACGAACAGGTGTAATTTCCGGCCACAGCAAAGGAAGAATCAACCAATACATTGAGCTCGCTTATTTTTCCCTGGTAAGCGCCACTGCCACGATAGGAAATTTTATTTTTTTCAGCATTATAAGAACGATAAACAAAATCTGCACAAGAATCTCTCCTTTTAGAAGTATCCGCCGGCCGGTTTTTTTGGTCGATCAGAAATGCCAAAGCGCATAGTGAGCCGGGGGATAATTGTTTGCTCATATAATCATCCTTGACTTGTGCATAACGCTGTGCAGGAAGCGTTCGCATCAAAGCAGGATCAAGCGAATAAAGTTTATATTCTGTGGAATAACCAACAGGTTTTGCAAGCGAAAGTATTTTTTTCTCAAATTCATCCAGCGTTTCTTCACGCACGACGAGCAGAAAAGGCCGCGTATCTTTTATATCAGTAAGCACAGGAATTGGCTTCACCGGATCAAGTACCAGCGGGACCAATTTTGCAGTTTGTCCTAATGAAATCCGCGCTGATGTCACACCCATTAAGGGCAAACCTGTTTTTAAAGAAACGATATAGCTGCATTGGATAATCCGGTTATCTGCAACAACACGGCAAAGATTTTCTGAACCGGTATGAAAATACGGCAAAGGCAAAATGGCCTGGTATGTGGATGGATTGAAATTAACAAGCCATGCATTTTCAGGAAGCGTGTTTTTTTCATCTTCAAGAACGGCAATGTGATTATTCAACCCGTTTTGCGCTCCTTTGTTAAGAGCATACACGTCAATAAAAAGAAGCGCCACAACGAGCAGCATAATCACATGAGAAATAATCTTCCGTTGCTGCACCACTTTATACAAACGGTAAGCGGCAATGATATTGATGATATAAAAAAAGATCCACGCAAATCTGCCGACCGATCGGAACTGGCGGACAGGCCCTAAGTAAGGAAGCCAGTCTCCATGTCCGTCAACAAACGGATGTCCGAATGAAAACCAGAGCAAAAAAACAGAAGTCCAGAAAAATATATTCAGCACTTTATGATCCGTCACCGCGAGAACGAGCTTCACTCTTCCACGGAGAAGACGCACGAGCTGAATAATAGAGATCGTGATTAACCCGACAATTGCTGCAAGACCGATGTACGCGTAACCTTCCATCTCATAAGGTTCCGGTTTTGAAAAAAGATGAAAAAGACTTTCATACGGTTTGCCAGAAGGGAAAAAGACAGCAGTAGAATTCGAATGATAAACAAGAAATCCCCACGGAGCTGCCGTGCGATCTGGAACGTGATCGGATAACATTACAAGCAGCTGGAGAATAACAACAGGAAGAACAAATTGAATTCCCGCATGCTTTAAAACAAAAGTGATCCTGCCGAATCCACGATCGCGGGTGAGGAATAAAACCGCCCAGTACACGCCGCCAATTGCAGCGAAGAAAGCAAGGAAATATAAATGTGTGGATGCACCTAAAAAAACAAGGAACGCGATTGAAAAACTTTTGAGCACGCTGGGCTGATCGTAAAAACGAAGCAGCAAATAAAACAGCGCCGGAATAAGAAAAACCCATTGCAGCGAATAATGGCCGTACATCCGCAGCAGCTGCGGTGAAAGATAAGCGATCAATACCGCGCAAAATCCGGAGTAATACCACGGCATGCGCAAGTGACGAAAGATCGCGTAAATAAAAACCGCACCGATGACAGGCGAGAAAATCATCATCAGGTTAATAAGACCGACGCCAAGTGGCGCCGCTGACGGACCGAAAATTTTTACAAAGTTGTTCAGGAATGGCATTGCGCCGGTGAAAAAAATACTTTCACCGTACGGATAATTAATGCTGTTTTGCGTCCAGTAAGAAGCATCATATTTTATATGAAAAAGCGTTTCATAATAAATCTGCATTCCATCTCCGGCAGATCCGAAATAAGTAGTGCAGGGATGAAGCAACAGCTTTCCGTAAAACACACTCATCAGGAGCAGGCTTAAAAAAAGTGTCAGCAACAAACCTTTGTCGCTGAAAACCCTTACAAATGTGTGTTTAAGATTCATCCCTTATTTAAGGTGACGTCTGTCGAAAAGATTATAACGCATGATGCACCAGATGGCGCGGAAGCCGTCTTTCCACCCGATTTTTTTTCCTTCTTCATACGTGCGTCCGTAGTAGGAAATGCCGACTTCGTAAATGCGCACGTTGGTGATCCTCGAAATTTTCGCGGTTACTTCCGGTTCAAAACCAAAGCGGCGTTCTTTCAGCAGGAGCGACTGCACCATCTTTGCATCGAATAATTTGTAGCATGTTTCCATATCTGTAAGGTTTAGATTGGTGAACATATTGGAAAGCTTTGTAAGAAATTTATTTCCGATGGTATGCCAGAAGAATAAAATACGATGCGGCTTTCCGCCCATGAAGCGTGATCCGAAAACCACATCTGCGAAACCATCCAGCACAGGACGCAGGAGGATATTATATTCATTCGGATCGTATTCAAGATCGGCATCCTGGATGATGATATAATCTCCGCTTGCGATTTCAATTCCTTTGTGAAGCGCGGCGCCTTTGCCCATGTTTTTAGGCTGGTTAAAAAGACGGATGCCGGCAGCAGGATGTTCTGCAATATATTTTTCAACTACTTCCTTCGTCGCGTCGCTGGAAAAATCATTAACGATCAGGATTTCCTTTTGAATGCCGCCGAGAAGTTCAGTTGCGATTACTTTATTCAGGATCAAATGAATCGTTTTCGCTTCGTTGTATGCGGGGATGACGATGGATAGTTTTTTCATTGAGCGTTAATAAGGGGTAAATATACTATTATCATTTCAGAAGAGCCGAAATGCCTCTACAACTTGATTATGGCTTTTCAAAAACAATTAATCAAAAATGCAACTTACGCGGAATAAATATTTGACACCAATAAAAAATCATCCTATCTTTCACAAAGAATATTTTTTTTAAATAAGGGAGCATAGTATTCATTCTATATATACTTAGTCCCCCTAAGCATTTTACTGAAAGCCGCTTATTTAAAAATAAAAGAATAGATAGCCGAGACTCAAGGCAAGCATAGTTAGTTACTGAGGATAGAAATTATCCGAAGTGACTATAG
>JALYQL010000240.1 GCA_030855855.1 Bacteroidota bacterium
TGTCGACCGGTTTGGGTACGGCTTCTATGCAAAGTCACGCGGTGCTGCTCAGAAAATTATCCATAGGGAAAGTGGATATCGCAGCCTACCACGGCGTTGTGCTTGATCTTAGTCACGTCAATCAGACCTACCAACTAATCGGTCTGAAACCAATCGACGCGGTGATCGGCAGCGATATTATGGAAACTTATAGCGCCGTAATCGACTACAGGAAAAAAACATTGAGCCTGAGCCTGCCGAAACCGGTTGCTAAAACACCGAAGAAAAAAGCGGCGAAGAAAAAGGTTGCTGCTAAAAAGAAAGTGAAAAATAAAGCAGCGAAGAAAAAATAAACAGCACAAATTATCTGCTAAAGAAATTTTTTCCTGATCTCCGGCGTAGGAATCATGCACGATTCTCTTTCGCCCCACCATTTGTAACGGTTTTTCGCGACCACTTTATAAACGATATCGCGGAGAAAAGCCGGAACAATTATAAACACATATAACGCCGGCCACAATCCTTCCAGGCTTTTTACAATTCGTAACGCGGCAGTCGTGCGGTCATACGTTTTTCCATTCTCCACTAAAATAAAAGTGTCCGGATCGGGCATCACAATTCCATGATCCGCGAGAATTTTTTTTCCAAGGTCTGATTGAAGCGTGACAAAACGGAAATAATCTTTTTTGTCATGGCGGATAATAAAATTGATGCGGTCGTTACAGAAATTACAAACGCCATCAAACATTACTATCGCGTGACTGTTGCTCATCGTCTGTAAATTGCACTGTATGGATCTACAATCAATTCTGTTTTGCTTGAAGGAATGAGCGTATTCGTATTCATATTTATTAAAGTAAAATAGCCATTCCTTCCGCCACAGCTCGTGCTGTGATGAGGTGCAGGTCCGCCAACCGTATTATTCCTGTTCACCACCATTACAATTTTCCGGTCATCATCCACTGCAATTCCGTGCGGCTGATAACCCGCGTTGACAGTGGTGACCAGCGTTCCCGTCATCCAGTTGATCACAGCGATTGAGCCGCGATAACCCGGGTACGTCGATGTGTCTTCCATGCAGGTGACATATAAATAGGGCGTCGAAAGATCGCCCGAGATCGCCATCTCCTGCGGATACGTTCCGACATTCACCGTTCCGATCAATGCATCTGTAGCAATGTCAATGATTCGCACTTTGTTTGATTTTTGGGAAGTAACAAAAAGTTTGGTGCCGTCAGGACTGATCAGAAGATCGTGGCTGCATTCCAATAAAGAGCTGGTAGATTCAAACGGATCTCCATTAATAATGATGTGATCATCCGAAGGTAATTGTGGAACGCTGATATCAATCTTGTAAATAAAATTCCCTGTCGTCGGTGCAACATATAAAGTTTGTCCGTCAGGAGTTACAATCGAACCATGTGGTTGAATGTATAATCCGCTTCCCTGGTAAGTCTGCCGCCATGTATTGGTTTGCAGATCCACCCACGCGATTCTTCCGTTCGGACTCCAGTCAACCACCCAGGCATAACGCGAATCAGGTGAAATAGAAAATGTATTCCAGCTTCCGACCGCCGCAGAATCTGTCGGGCCTAAAAGAATTCTTGCCACAAGCGCATCATCGCTCGTACGGTGTTTTTCGAGATAACGTCCTGCGATAAATGAGCAATACCAATATTGTCCGTCAGGAGAAAGTTTTATGTTGTGTGGCGATTCCACTGCTGAAGTTGCGCCAACAGGAATGTAACGCATCTGCAATTTTGATTCGGCATCTACAGCGCATACCGCATCGCAACCCTGAACGGTTACATAAAATTTCTGGCGATTGGGATTGTCGGACCATTTTACAAAACCATTTGCATCCGGCGCGCCCGCGTTGATCCAGTCACGGATCGTACGCACCTGCTCACGCGTAAGTGGCTCAGCGTTGTTGGGCATAGTAGGCTCCACCATCGCACCCATGTCGCTGAATGTATTGGTGAATAAAAACATCGTACTGTAGTCGGCCGAATACGGAATACAAACCGCGCCGTTCCTGTCGCCCGCCATCATTGTGCTCCACGACGAAAGATCAAGACCCGCAGCCGCATCTTTACTCTGCTGGTTATGGCAGCCGGAAACTGCACATTTGGTAAGAATGATTGTTCCGATCTCTGCAGGATATTGCGCTGCTTCGAGGTCAATTGCAGGAACATCTCTGCGGCATCCGCTATAAGCCATTGCTGCAAGCACAAGGAAGAATGAAAAAAGGAAAATGCTTTTCCGCACAATTTAATTTATTTCACTACTTAAAGGTACGAAGAACCGCAGGAATAAGATGTAATGCAAATGGCATATTCTGAAAATTTGGGTTGTTTGCCACCATCGATACGTGATTTTGAAAGAAGATTATTTTTTAAAATCAGGCTGTTCTTCAAAATCACTACTCAGTCTGACGAGGGAAACATTCATTATGTCAGACTGAGTTTTTTCTTTGAGATAATTCTTTGCAAATATGATTTTGGTAGCGAAAAATGTATCGAAGGCGGCAGAGCAACGTGATGAATTACGATTCACTTTTTTTGAGATACAGCGGAATATTCAATTTCACGCTGAAATTCCTTCCCATATTATAAACGCCATTTCGCCCTGTTGCATAATTTGGTCCACTGTATTTTAAGCGGCTTAGATGATTCTGGTAGGCAACATCCGCAATATTATTAACGGAAAAATTCAGTGAACAAAAAATCCTGCCGTTACGGATGATCTCTGTTCCGGCTCCTGCATTCAAAAGAAAATATCCGGGCGTCACCGTTTCTGTTTCCATTGCGGAATAAATCCTTTCCTGCGCAAAGAAATTTTCAGCTTCGATTTTTACATAACCATTCCGGAGAAATTTCCATTGTTTGCTCATATTCGCCCTTAACTCAGAACGGAAAACAGGCGCGGGTGTGAATGGAAGATATTTTGTTGAATCAGCAGCATTCAGCTGGCGCGCGATGACAAAGCCAAAAGAATTTTCGAAATGCAAAAAATCCAACGGATGCGGATGGAAATCAATTGTCGCTTCACCGCCGAATAATTGTGCGTGACCGGAAATGAATTTGAAAACCGGCATTCCGTCAATAATTGAATCAGCACCATTCGAGGAGTTTACTTTTCCAAGAAAAATAAAATGCTGAATGTCATTTCCAAAAAGATCTATTTCCCCCGAGAAATGTTCAGAATCAAAACCCAAAGCAAGATCAGCCTGCGTGCTTGTTTCAGGTTTTAATTGCGGATCACCGATCTCATACCGAAGCGTTCCTTCATGCTCGCCGTTCGCACCAAGCTCTGCAATATTCGGCGCACGATAACCACGGGAAATATTCAGCTTCGTGTACACTTTTTCGGAAACGCGGTAAGAAAAACCAACGCTTCCCGAAACACCGGAGAAAGTAGAACGAAAAGCAGTAAACTGGTGTAAAGAAAGCGCATCAGGATTTTCAGTTTTGATCCCGTTCGAATCCAGGAAAAGGTCATTCGATTTTTGTACACGAATATCATAACGGATACCTCCACTCACGTCAAGTTTTTTCCATGATTTTCTTGCAGTGACGAAACCGCCGACATCAAACAAGCTGTATTCCGGAACAAGAAACTCAATTCCTTCATTCAGTGAAGTTTGTTGCATGCCATTTATTCCGGCAGAAAATTGCCTGTGATTTTTTTCAGGAAATGTATAACGCACATCGTAATTGATAGTGTTCATCAAAAAGAAAAGTCCGTATTCATCCGGGTTAAAAACATCGCCGAATTCTTTTCGTCGGTTTTGCTGAAATGCAATTGTCGTTTTTAATAATCCTTCACCTATGATAAAACAATTGGCCGATGTGATCTTGTAATGGCGAATGTCCTGGTACGGTGTTGTCATTTTATATGAATGCAGGTCAGCATCATTCACAAAATCCAACGTCGAAGCAGAATCGTTCAGCCGCACTTCTTTTATAAATCTTCCAGTAACACTATCCCGTTCACCTTCCGCGATGCCCGGCGTGATATGATACGCACTGAAGCTTAAATGTGAATATCCCCACGATTTATTCAGTCCGATCATTCCGCCAAAATTTTCTTCCGAATATCTCGAATTATAAACGCCGCCGTCATATTTATTCTTGTAATCATGCGCGAACTTGTTACTATAACGCGCGTCCCAGATAAATCCATTCAGGTTTCCCGCGAAATTAATTGAATTCGCAGCAAGCCCGTTATTGGTTTGATAATTCGAAGAAAAATTTCCGGTGATCGTCCCTGAAGGCAAAGTCGGGGCCGACATGATATTGATCACGCCCGCCATCGCGTCAGAACCGTAGCTCAGGCTTGCGGGTCCTTTCAGAATTTCAATCCTGCTCACAGAACTTTCATCAATCTCAATTCCATGTTCATCACCCCACTGTTGGCCTTCCTGCCGGATGCCATCATGCACCACCACCACACGATTAAAACCAAGCCCGCGAATAACAGGTTTTGAAATTCCCGGCCCGGTGCCAGACTGAGAAATTCCCGGAAGCTTTGCAACCGCGTCGATAATATTTGTCGCGGCGTTTTGCTGAAGCTGCTGATTTGAAATAACAATGATCGGTGTCGGTGTACGTTTCGGATCGCTAGAAGATGATTGGCCGGTTACGACAACGCCTGCCATTTCTGTAACAGAAGACACAAGCTGAAAATCAATAACTGTATTTGCGGTAAGCGTAATTTTTTGCGTGATCGTTGCAAAACCAAGGAGCGAAATTTGTGCGAGAAAAATTCCTTCCGGAAGATTGGTGATTTTATATTGCCCGTTAATATCGGTTGATGCGCCTGTTTTAAGATCGGGAAAATAAATTACCGCGCTTACCAATGGAAGACTGTCCGCCTGGTTGGTGATCTTTCCGGTAAGCGTAGCGCCTCCCGGATCAGCTTTCATTTCGATTGAAAAGAAAATGCTGCACAAAAGAATAAGGTGAATGTATCGTAACATTTGAAATCGGTTTAAATAAAAAACATCATGCAAGATCGTTTCCATATAAGGAAGCGAAAATCACATCAGAATTATGTTTGAATTAAACCAGTGCGGGCGGACCGCGGAGGGAAGGACAAAAAGTGAATCTAATTCCTGCGTGTACGGCTTCGGGAGCGATGAATGCAAACGCGCAATCAAAAGAAACAGGACAGTTTGTAAAAGAAGATGCAGTGTAAAGCGATGCTTCGTAAGAAAGAAAACTGCAATGGATATGTTGCTCGCCTACTGTATTTTCATTTGTATTGCAGGCAGTTTCGTGCGTGTCTTCATGCCCGTATAACGCATGCACCAGCTCATTCGGAACCAGGTAGGCCGAAAAAGCAGCGAGCAGAATAGTGGCGATAAAACGGCCGAAAAAATTACGCACGTGGAAAATTATTTAACGCAAAGGTATGTAATCCCTCCAATTCAAAAATTACCGTTCATCACAAATCAATTGGCCAACACCAGTTTCCTATGCGAAATAATTCCGCTCTTTCCCTGCAATGAACAAATGTAAATGCCAGCCGCAAATCCGGAAACATCAATTTGTTCGTTCGTGCCGGTAATTTGCTTATCGAGCATAACTTGTCCTTCCATATTCATGATGGACAATTTTGCGGGTAGCTCTTTTTGTGAAAGTGAATTCGTAAGCGTGAAATTATTATTCGCAGGATTCGGGTAAATGCCGAATTCAAAAGCAGGAAGTTCAAACGAATTCACTCCATTTACAAGATCTCCGAAGAACAAGGACACACCGCCTGAATAATTTCCGATAACCAGCTCAGGAAGCGTGTCGCTGTTTAAGTGTCCCATCCACGGAGCAATGCGCAAACCTTCCACCGAAGTGACATATAAAGAATCGGTCAGCGTAAAATTTCCTGCAAGATTTCCGTCAATATTATCATAACGGAAAAGAAATCCGCGTTCTGAACCAACCAGCAATGTGTACGAACCAGAATTTTCCCATAGATAAGGAACACTGTAACCGGTAGTAAACCCGACCTGGTTGACAATTACATTTCCGAACAACGGAGTGATAAGTGAAAATGCCGGAACAGTTGTCGTCCCTGTATTGCGGTAATAATTTACATTTCCGCTTTGCTCGCCGATCAGCAGATCGATCTTTCCATCACGATCGACGTCGGCTAATTGTGGTGTTGAATAATTACCAACATCAATACCCATGTAATTACTCGACACGAAAATGAAATTATCTGCAGGGCCCGGATCTTTTCTATAGAAGCTTAATTTGCCCGCCGCACTTCCAATAATAAGATCAGCATCGCCATCGCCATCCACATCGCCGAATGCAGGAACGGGGCAAAGTAAATTCGAAGTGCTCGCATATAAATTTATAAAATCGTCCGTCTGCAGCCTGAACGAAGGTGTAGTAGTGGTCCCGATGTTTTTATAAAGCGCAATCTTGGAGGGATAGGTTACGCTGCTGCTGTAGTATCCATAATTACCTATGAAAAGATCATCGTCACCATCATTGTCATAATCGAAGAAACGCGGAAAAGCGCCTTCGCCGGTCTCGATCATATTATCCTGCAGGAAATTGTCTTTGATAAATTGCGATCGCACATCTGAATTCGTTCCGGTATTGTGATAATACCAGACGCTCTTGTGATTTTCTGAAGAGTTCGGAGCGTTCGGCGAAAACAGCAGGTCTTTATTACCGTCGTTGTCCACATCCACATGAAATCCGCAATTCCATATGAACATCGTCAATGTGGAATCATAGCCCGGATAACGATTGTCGATTGTATCCATTATTGCGTAAGCCGAATCACCCGCGTTTCTCGTGTAAGAAATGTATTGATTTGAAAGATCGCCCATGAGCAGGTCCTGGTCGTTGTCGTCATCTGTATTGATGCATTCAAGACAAGAACCATTATGCACACTGTGAAGCACACTTGGTGTGACGGGGTCATTTGGGGCGGCAGGTGGTAACGGACACGTAACATTTAAATTGAGCGTTGCATTCAATGTATTTTCTGAAAATTCTCCCCAGCATTGCGACTCCAGCTGAAATTTTAAACTATCGCATGCGTCGCCCGTTTCTACCGAATAGTTGCGGTGAAATTCGATCTGTACACCTGAGCCATCAAACGTCAGCACATCTAAATCACCGTCGTTATCCACATCACGCACAGCAGGAATATCGACATTCGAAACCCAGAGCGTACGAATTGTATCTGTGCTGTTGGGCGTCACATTTGTCAGCAGCGGATTTGCTACCAGCTGAAATTGCAAACCATTGGGTATCGTCGAAATATTTTTCCAGATCGAAATGCCGGGAGATGTTCCGGTGTACGCGGTGAAAATATCCATCTTGCCATCACAATTATAATCGCGCAGAATAGCCCAGTCGTGAAGCAGCGGAAATTTTGTAATGTATTGCGGCGCGATGGAATAATCAACCTGGTTCGGTGTGCCGTTATTAATGTACGTTGTGATCTTATTCCCCGTTCTGTCAAAAACAAAAAGATCCATAGTTCCGTCCTGGTCAAGATCGATCTCTGAAAATTGTCCGAAATTAATTCCCCCCGCCCACGGAAAATTCAAGGTCTGCGAATTGACCATCACCGGCACACTGTCATATCGTGCAAACTGGATTTGCGCATTTAAGGCAAATGACGCAGCGAGGAAAAATAGAATAAAAAGATTGCGCATGTTGAATTATCTGCTGATGATTAATTTTCTTGACGTAGTAAAACCATTTGGAGATCGCACAGTGAAAATATAAATTCCTTCCGCAAAGGTTACCGGGATAATAAGCTGTTCACCGCTAATGTTTCCGCGCATGATTTCTTTTCCTGTAAGATCATGGATCGTAAAGATCCGATCTCCTTTTTCCGGGCCGAGCATTTCAACGATAATGTGTGAAGAAGCAGGGTTCGGATAAATTGCGAATTGATCTTGCGGAATGAACTCTTCCACGGCAGTTGTATTGTCGCCATAAAAAAGCGCCACACCACCCGCCGCATTCCCGATCACCACATCAAGCCTTCCGTCATTATTCATATCAGCTGCGGCCGGAGCAATCCTTCCACCTTCGTACGAACTGACATATAATGAATCGGTAAGCGTAAAATTTCCTGAAAGATTTCCGTCAATATTATCGAAGCGGAAAAGAAACCCGCGCTCGCTTCCCACCAGCAGCACATATTCTCCGCTGTCATTATAAAGCAATGGCGTCGAATAACCGGTGGTGAATCCTGTCTGTGTCACGATCACATTTCCGAAAAGCGG
The DNA here is from genome assembly GCA_030855855.1 of Bacteroidota bacterium. GTDB lineage: Bacteria > Bacteroidota > Bacteroidia > Palsa-965 > Palsa-965. Next base: position 8,240 of record JALYQL010000240.1, read on the forward strand.
CGTCACCAAAGTAAATACAGGAACCGCGCTCGTACCATCGTTATGGTAATAATTTACATTCCCCGTTTGTTCGCCGATAAGCAGATCGTTTTTTCCATCGCGATCAACATCTACGATCTGAGGAGTGGCAAAGCTGCCGACATCAATTCCCATATAAAAAACCTGCGCAAGCACAAAATTGCTGTCGTTGCCCGGGTCTTTGCGGAAGAAATTCATCTTGCCATTCACATCGCCAATCAACAGATCGTTATCGCTATCGCCATCCAGATCTCCAAACGCCGGCGCCATGCCGCTCATGTTTAATCCGCCGGCAAAAATCCCTGCAAAATCAGAAGTTTTGTAAGTAAAAACCGGGTTCGTTGCAGTGCCTGTATTTTTATAACACGCAAGCTTGCAATCGGCGATACCCGAAGAATTATAATAACCGCGCGTACCGAGAAAAAGATCTTCGTCGCCGTCACTATCAAAATCAAAGAACACGGGAAAGGCGCCTTCACCGGTTTCGATCATTTTTTCCTGGAGAAAATTATTCTGAATGAAATGCGCATGAACCGTGGAGTCAGATCCTGTATTCTGGTAATACCATACGCTATTGTAATTTTCAGAAGTGTTCAATGCGTTCGGAGAAAAGATAAGATCGCGCACGCCATCATTATTTACATCAAGATGGAATCCGCAGCCGAAAATTTCCAGCGCCATAGTTGTATCGTAGGCGGGATAAAGTCCATCAAGCGAATCCGCAAGCGCGTAGGTGCTGCTTCCGCCATTACGCACAAGAATACTATTGACATTTGCAAGATCGCCGACAAGCAGATCCTGGTCATTATCACCATCCACATTTATACATTCAAGACATGATCCAGCGTGAAGCATTGCATTGTGTGTATTGTTTTTTTCTGCAACAGGCGGCAATGAACAAGGAGTATTTAATGTGATGGAAGGGTTATTCGCATTTTCTGTAAATTCTCCCCAGCAAACCGATTCCAGCACAAAATTCAGACTATCGCAGGTTGTGTAAAGTTCTATGCTGCGGTTTTTATAAAATTCAACCTGTATTCCATTCAAACCAAAATTGAGAATATCAAGATCGCCATCACCGTCCACATCACGGATCGCGGGAATATCGATCCAGCTGACATTCACAGGATTGATATTGTGCGTGCTGTTAGGTGTAAGATCTGCAAGAATATCAGGTGTGACCTGCTGAAATTGTAATCCCGTTGCGACCGTTGAAATATTTTTGTACACACGGATCATGCTCGCGTCAGAAGTGAAAATATCCATTCTGCCATCACAATTATAATCCCGCAACAAAACCCAGTCATGCATGCGCGGGAATTGTGAAACATATTGCATCGCCGCCACATACGCAACCTGGTTCGGAGTTCCCGTGTTGATAAATGTCGTGATCTTATTTCCCGTGCGATCAAACACAAAAAGATCCATCACGCCATCCTGGTTAAGATCAATCTCCGAAAACTGCGCGTAATTAATCCCGCCTGTCCAAGCGTAATCCAGCGATTGGCTATTCACAAAAACAGGAACACTGTCTTTACGGATAAATTGAGTCTGCGACTGCATGACCGCGGCAAAGAAAAATAACACAACGGTAATTTTAATTTTCATGCTAACGGCTGATGATTAATTTACTGTTGGCCGCATACCCGTTTTCATCCACCAGCGTGCAGAGATACATTCCTGAAGGAAGATCTGCCACGCTGATTGTTGTCTGCTGCGTGAAAATTTCTTTTCTCATCACTTCTTTTCCCGCAAGATCATGGATAATAAAAACCTGTTTGCCATGAATTACTTTTTCTGTTTTTACAACAAGGTTTTCATTTGCCGGGTTCGGGAAAAGTGAGAAAGAAGAAATTTGCTGCACTTCCGTTTGGCCGGTGAAAACAGTTGTGTCGCCGTAGAACATGGAAACACCTCCCGCATAATTTCCGATGACAAGATCATACAAGCCATCATTATTTGCATCGGCTACTGCAGGTGTGACTTTTCCGCCTTCGTAAATACTTACGTACATGGAATCGCTGCGGGTGAAAGCGCCGGAAAGATTTCCATCAATATTATCATAGCGGTTGATCCAGCCACGTTCTGAACCGACGAGCAGAATATAAGAGCCGCTGTCATCGTACATACATGGCGCGCTGAAGCCGGTAGAATAACCGATCTGGTTAACGATCACTGAGCCGAAAGTAGCAGTAACTAAGGTAAAAACAGGTGCAGCTGTCGTTCCGTTGTTGTGATAATAATTGACATTCCCGCTTTGTTCGCCAATCAAAAGGTCAAGCTTCAGGTCACGGTCCACATCGATAAGCTGTGGTGTGGCATAATTTCCGACATCAATCGCCTGGTAATAAGACGCGACAAAAACAAAATTATCTGCCGGCCCGGGCTGCTTCTCAAAATAATTCAGCCTGCCTGTAAAATCACCAATCACCATATCTTTATCGCCATCACCATCAAGATCGCCGAATGTAATCGCCGTTCCGATAATTGAAGGAACATTAACATGAATATTTGCAAAATCACGCGTCATTAATGTATAGGAAGGATTTGTCGACGTGCCTGTGTTTTTCAAAAGTGCGATCTTCGATTCATAAGGCCCTGCAGTTTGGTAATAACCATAATTGCCAATGAAAAGGTCTTTATCGCCATCATTATCATAATCGAAAAACACGGGATATGCACCTTCGCCGACATCCAGCATGGAATCCTGCAGAAAGCCATCCTGCACATACGTAACGTTTACATCCGTATTCGTATTGGTGTTACGGTAATACACACTGCTGTGAAAATTTTCAGATGTGTTGGGCGCGTTGGGCGAAAATAAAATATCTTTTATTCCGTCATTATTTACATCAAGATGAAATCCACAACCATACACATCGAGGTTCAGCGGCGTGTTGTAGATTGGGAATGAATCATCCTGCATATCCACGACCGCGTAGGTGCTTGTTCCGCCGTTTCTCAGAAACGAGACTTGCGGATTGCTGAGATCGCCAAGAAGAATATCCTGGTCGCCATCGTTTTCAATTTCAATGCATTCGAGGCAGGAGCCGGAATGTGAACGCGAGGCTGAATTATCAGAAACGGGCGCAAGCGGCACCGCAGCGCAGGTTGTATTGAACTGTATGCTGGAATTAATGGCGTTTTCTGTGAATTCGCCCCAGCAATTGGTGCTCGTAATATAATAGACGCTGTCGCAGATGCCAAAAGAGTCGACGCTCAGGTTTTTGTGATATTCCACTTTATTACCCCCATTTTCAAATGTCAGAATGTCGAGATCGCCGTCGCCATCAAGATCGCGGATAGCGGGCAGATCGACCTGGCTCACGAACAGATTTCCTATAAAATGGGAACTGTTGGGCGAGCGGTCGGTATTGACAATGCTTTTGACCAGCTGAAATTGCAGCCCGGTGGCCAGGGTAGAGGTATTCTTATAAAGAGAGAATCCCGCGACGGTGCAGGTAAAAATGTCCATTTTGCCATCACAATTATAGTCGCGAAGAAGCGCCCAGTCGTGCATGAGCGGGAATTTGCTCACATATTCAGGGGCAAGTTCATAATCCACCTGGTTGGGCGTTCCTTTGTTAATATAAGTTGTGATTTTATTACCAGACCGGTCAAAAACGAATAAATCAAGAATTCCGTCCTGGTCAAGGTCAATATCCGAGAACTGGCAAAAGTTAATTCCGCCCGCCCAGGGGAACAAAAGCGGGTTGCTATTGACATAAACCGGCACCGTGTCGACCCTCGCAAAGCCAACAGTAGTCTGCGATTGAAGGATACCGCAGCTTAAAAGCAGGAGTCCTCCGGTAAAAGAGTAAAATGTCCGCATAAAGCAACTTTCTAAAGTTCTACTGATCTGAAGGGAGAGAATCAAAGATAACCCAAATTCAGCCTTCATACCGGCAGTTTGAATTGGCGTGTTGGGTTTTTCTTATATATTTGCACCCTCTATTTTTAGAATAGCTGCCCCTATAGGCTTCATTACTACTGGAATTACGTTAATACCACTATGCAAAACATCAAAGGTGCCATCCGGATTTTCGCCATTTTAATGGCTGCCAGCTGCTTGTTTTATCTCTCTTTTTCATTTGTAACAAGAAAATGGGAAGAAAAAGCACACCAGTACGGCGTAAATTACACTAAGCAGCCAGAAATTTCTTCGTGGGTGAAAGCCCGTGCCAACGGTGTTGCCGTTACGGAAAGAAAGATCAATGACTCGATCATCGCTGCCCGCGAACGTTTCTACCTGCACGATTCCATTGCAGGAAAGAAAATTTATCTCGGACTTTACACTTACGAAAGCTGTAAAGACAAAGAGTTAAATCTCGGTCTCGATTTAAAAGGCGGTATGAACGTTACCATGGAGGTTTCAACTCCTGACGTTGTAAGAGCGCTGGCGAATAACACTACTGATGTAGCCTTTGACCAGGCGATCAAAAATGCTATAGCTGTACAGAAGGAACAAAAAGGCGGAGATTTTGTAGACATTTTTGCGAAGGAATACAGAAGGATCAAACCGGAAGGACGCCTTTCAGGCCTTTTCGGCGCTACTCCTACTTTAAAGAAGTATGATATTACCTACAATTCGGATGATAAGAAGGTATTGGACGCTATCAAAACAGAAGTTGAATTATCTGTGGAGAATGCAAAAAACGTTCTTGAAACACGTATCAACCAGTTTGGTGTTGCGCAACCGAATATCCAGCATTTAAAAGGAACCAACAGGATCCTGGTAGAGCTTCCGGGTGTAAAGGACGAAGAACGTGTCAGAAAACTTTTACAGAGCTCGGCGAATCTTGAATTCTACGAAACCTACCATTTTGCTGAGATTGCACAGCAGGTAAATGCTGCGAACGAGAAGCTGATGGTTGTGCTTGGCTACAAGATCGATTCTTTACGCTACGACTCTACTTTATTGATAGCAAATTATAAAGTAGCTAAAAACAAAGCAGATTCTACACAAGCAGTTGAAATTGCCAAGGCGAATTATGACAGTGCCCGTGTTGTTATCGACAGCATTAATAAAATGAGGACTGATACCTCTAATGTTGGCCCGGATAAAAAAGCACGTAATCCTTTTGGCGATTATATTATGGCAAGCAATAATGACCCGAAAGGTGAGGGCCCTGTTGTTTTTGGTGTGTTGGTAAAAGATACCGGAAAAATAGGTCCAATGCTTCGTCATCCTTCGCTTAAAGGAATGTTCCCCAATGAGCTGCGTTTTGCCTGGACAGCAATACCGGAGATTGACGACAAAGAACGTCCTTTCCTTTACCTCATCGCTTTAAAAGCGGATAAGAAAACGTTGCGCGCGTCAATGCCCGGCGACGTGGTAACTGAAGCGAAAAAAGTATTTGATTCACGCAATGGTTCAGGCTATCCTGAAATTTCCATGACGATGAATGCGCAGGGAACAAAAGACTGGGCGCGTCTCACCAAATTAAATACAGGCCGCAGCATCGCTATCGTTCTCGATGGTTACGTTTACACACATCCAAACGTCAGCGGTGAAATTACCGGTGGTGTTTCTTCGATCACAGGTGCCTTCACTATTAAACAAGTAGATGATGTTGTAACCGTGCTCAGCACAGGTAAGCTTCCTGCGCCGACAGTAATTCTTGAGCAGACCGTTATCGGGCCGACGCTGGGATCTGAGGCGATCCGTTCCGGTATGATCTCTTTCATCGTTGCTTTGATAGTGGTTCTTATTTATATGGGATTCTATTACAACAAAGCAGGTTGGGTTGCCGACATTGCCTTGTTCGTGAACGTATTCTTTATTATGGGGATTCTCAGCTCACTTGGCGCTGTGCTAACACTTCCTGGTATTGCCGGTATCGTTCTTACAATTGCGCTCTCGGTAGATGCGAACATCCTCATCTTCGAGCGGGTCCGTGAGGAATTACGCGAAGGAAAAAGCCTTTCCAATGCGATCGCAGATGGTTACAAGCACGCGATGTCGTCCATCCTTGACTCGAACTTAACCACACTGATTCTCGGTATCATCCTCTTCGCTTTCGGATCAGGACCGGTACAGGGTTTTGCTACCACGCTTATTATCGGTATCATCTCTTCACTGTTCTGCGCTATTTTCATCACACGCCTCATCTTCGACCGTATGCTGAAAAAAGATCAGAAGATCGGATTCTCGATTCCGGCAACAGAACACATCCTGCGGAACACCAAGATCGATTTCGTTGGAAAAAGAAAGATGTACTATCTTTTCTCTTTGTCGATCATCGCGATTGGTCTTGTATTCTATTTTAAGAATGGTGGTTTCTCGAAAGGTGTTGATTTCAGCGGCGGACGTTCTTATACCGTTCGTTTCGATAAAGATGTAGATCGCGAAAAGATCAGCAATGCGCTTGCAGTTGAATTCGACGGAAATCGTCCCGAAGTGAAAACTGCGGGTGGCGATGCACAGCTGAAGATTACGACAAATTATAAATCCGCAGAAGATGATTCTGCTGTTGACAGGGAAGTTGCAAAGAAATTATATGCCGGAATTGAAAAGGCAGTCGGCAAGGGAACAACATACGAGCAGATGAGTTCCATCAAGATTGGGGCGACCATTGCGCAGGAGTTGATCACGAAATCGATTATCGTAATTGTTATATCGTGCATCCTGATGTTCCTGTACATTCTCTTCCGTTTCCGCAAATGGCAGTATGGACTTGGTGCGGTTGCCGCGCTTTTACACGACGTATTGATCATCCTTTCCTGCTACACGATCTTCGATGGCGTTCTTCCTTTCCCACTCGAAATGGACCAGCATTTTATTGCCGCGATTCTTACGGTAATGGGTTATTCCATGACTGACACCGTCGTGGTATTCGACAGGATCCGTGAATTCCTTGCTGCCCAGGGCAAAACGCTTACCAATATGGATAAGACCTCAACCATCAACTACGCGTTGAATTCCACACTTTCACGTACCATCAATACTTCGATGATCACGTTCTTCGTATTGCTTTCGATCTTCATCTTCGGTGGCGAAACGATTCGTGGATTCTCATTCGCCCTTTTGATCGGTATCGTGATCGGAACTTATTCGTCCCTTTGTATTGCAACGCCTATCGTGGTAGATCTCGATCGCCGCAAAGACGATGTGAAAGCTTAAAACACCAACACCAATGCCTTGATAGCCGGCCTGTTTATTCAGGCCGGCTTTTTTTAGGAATTTTGCGGACGCAGCTACACGGGCAAATGCCTAACTTTGTACCACAGCAAAAAGACATGCATTTTCCTTTAGTAGTCTTCTTTTTAAACCTTGGCGGCGGCGAAATAATCATCGTTGTGCTTTGTGTGCTGCTGTTTTTCGGAACGGATAAATTACCGGAAATGGCAAGAGCATTCGGAAAAGGAATGCGAGAAATGAAAAATGCTACTGCCGAGATCCAGAGAGAAATCGAAAAAGGTACAGTAGATATCCAACGCGACATCAACCTCGGCGATGAAATCAATGATCTGAAAAAAGCTACTGATAAGATGACCGGAAGCCTGAAGGAAGGATTGAATTCCATCGAAGAGCATCACAATCCGCTGGCGGAAACGCCGTCTGCAGAGCAGCAGCCGGATACACCTGAAAGCAATCCGCTAGTGCCACCGGATGCGATTAAGCGGGATTAAGAATTGAAGTTTATTGGAATTGAAGTTGTTTCCGACTGCCTGATAAATGATCTATGTAGTGAAGTTTTCTAGTTCTTCCATAATTAAATAAGAAGCCGGAGGAGACCCTCTTTCAACATGGCAATCTATCCATTCAAAAAGATTGGGATTTTTCAATAATTTTCTAAACTCAGTTCGTAAATAATTTTTAAGGCCCTCATCAGAATTATTTATTTCGTTCCAAATTACTCCTCGGTTTTCCAAAATGTATATTATGTCTTCAAAATCCTGGCTGGTTCTCCCGTCGTTTTGGCCGCGATCTTTATGAGCTTCTAATTTTGTTGCAATAAAATAAGGGGCGCTTAATATCTTAATAATGCTGCTTTCATCAATTTTATAGTCAACAGCTTGCTCAAACCCCTCCGGATACCAAATGTTAGTAAAGCCAATTGAAGGGTCATTTGTTGGCATTATATCGACAACAATTCCTTTAATTCTGTATCGGCATATTACTCCTGACTCAATATCATGTGAAAATCCGATTAACCTGAGTTTTTCCTCAAGTCCGGCTCTGTCAGAATAATTTAGTATTTCAATTATTACATCGACATCGTCAGTAGGCCTGACTTCAAAAACAGGGCGGTCGGGATACAATGATATTGTAGCTCCGCCAACAAAAACAACTTTTTCTTTCAAATTGTCTAATGCGTTGGCAACAGCTTTAATTCTAATGATATTAGTATGATGGCTCATTCAAAATGTCTTTTTTTAATTCATTTACTGCATATTTAACTTCCCTTACTTTTCCAACACGTATGACATCCACTAAGGCAAGAAGCCTATAATATTCCTGATCTTCCTTTACTGCTTCCACCTGCTTTTGATAAAGTGGTTCAATCACTAATCCCATTGCTTCCCCTTTATTATCTGGCCATACGTAGGCCATCTCACTGATAAAAACCTTTTTCATATCGGGATGAGAATGAGCCGTTGGAATTCCTCTTACTAAAGATCCTGGTTGTTGTGGAAAAACATATCGGACGCCATGTTCCAAAAATTCCAATAAATTCTGGCGACTAACTTTCTTTTTTTTATAATCAATAAGACCAGCCAATCGACTCCTGTTTAAGGACTCTGAAATCTCAGAAATGCTTATTCGTAATGAACTTGAAAGCCCCACTAATTGCCAATCCGGGTTATTGACTGAGATAATCTTCAATAGGATAGCTACATCTTGAGGGCGCATTCCGTTATGTTTTCTCATAATTCAAATATAGCTATTTTTTCGCATTTCGCAAATCGCGAAATGAAGAATGCATCTTGTTTTGTGCTTCTGTCTGCCTGATTTAGTAAGTTAGGGGTAGGTTTATTTGCAAAAGACAGTTTAGCATTTCCCAAAATCAATTCATTCTATGCACACAGCAGCCGACAACTCCCGAAAAAGTACAAGCAAAGGCGCAGCAAATAAATTGCCTGAACGGGAGAATAGTAATCCTGTCTCACAGCTCATCGACAATCGGCCGGAAGTTATTGCACAAAGAAAGCTGCAGGAAATAATCGATGCCAATGCGGATGTAAAGCAATTGCGTTCTGCGCTGGCGGTGCCGAATGCCTCCTCTTATATAGCTGTGAAAAAAGAAAGCACGGAAACTGAAACTGCTGCAGACAAGAATAATGTTATTCAAAGAGTAAAATACGTAAACAAGAATACGAATAAGAGGTACACAGTGAAGATCGGCGCCTCACGGATAGAAGCACAAGAGGATGGCGGAGAAAGTTGCGGGCACATTAAATTTTTTATCGATAAGCCCAATTTCGTAGCTTACCTTCTTCACCTGGAATCTTTTCCTGAAGAAGGTTCGGGTTTGGGGGCGTTGCTCGTGTTTTTATTTACAATGGAAGCCTCGAAACAAACAATTCCTTTTATCGAGGTCGGCGCACTTGCTTCTACAGCTCTCGGATTTTATGCAAAAATGGGATTCAACGTAGCAAAAGAGCAGGAAAAAAAGCGAAAACAGCTAAGAGATCTTGGCAGGGCAGAGGATATCGTTGAGCCTATATCTGTACCGCAGGCAGGAGCAACTACTGTCGAGGTGTCAATAAATTCTTCTCAGTCGGTGTTTAAAAACTGGACATTTGAATAATATGAAACATTTTATCCGACTCTTAATAATCCTTGCCGGACTAACTGCATGCAACAAGCCGCAGGAAAAACTGATCGGCAGATGGGACGATAAAAACGGACTGATCTTAGAATTCAAAAAAGGAAACAAAGCACAGGGAATCTTTTATACTAAAACAAGCCGCGATACCTTTGAAATGAATTACAAAGCAGATCTTTCCATAACGCCACACCAGCTTGATCTCACGGATATTAAATCAGGGCCTTTGGAAGGGAAAACGTTGTATGGCATTATGGAATTTAACGGCGCAACAACATTGAGCTTTGACTGCGCGCCATCGTCAAGGCCAACTACTTTTAGTCCGAAAGAAACTGTGACATACTTTAAAATGAAATGATAAGGTGAAGAGGATGTGTATTCATGCAATTCACAAAAGAGTATTAACACATATTAAGAAGAACGCGGAGACTGCAAAATAAATTTGGATTGATGTCTCTTGTCGTGTGCCAACACAAAAACCCACTGGCGCAAATTTTGCGGGATTGTTTTTAAGTAATGAGAACATCTTCATCTCAAAGTAAAACTTAAAAAACATGATCATGGCAACAATGCAAAAAATCACATCCAATTTATGGTTTGACAAACAAGCCGAACAAGCTGTAAATTTTTACACTTCTGTTTTTAAAAACTCATCTGTTACAAGAGTAACCCGCTACGGAAAAGCTGGCTTCGAAATTCATAAAATGCCGGAAGGAACAGTGATGACCATCGAATTTGAAATCGAAGGACAACAATTTATAGCGTTAAACGGCGGACCGGTTTTTAAATTCAATGAAGCGATTTCATTTATTGTCAACTGCGAAAACCAGGAAGAAGTGGATTATTACTGGGAAAAACTTTCTGAAGGTGGTGACAAAAATGCCCAACAGTGCGGCTGGCTGAAAGATAAATTCGGAGTATCGTGGCAGATTACTCCGACTGCTTTAATGGATATGCATGCAGACGAAAATGAGGAGCGGAGAGAACGTGTGATGACCGCCATGCTCAAAATGAAAAAGCTGGACCTTCTTAAGCTGGAAAAAGCGTACGAGGGTGAAGTGGAGGAAGTGGTGGCTTAAAACCTGGATTTTTTATTATTTGAGACAAAAACCGGCGGACAAGGCTGGTTTTTGGCGTTTTACAGGGTTTGTGGAATTTTAGGCATATTGCCTCAAATTGCACTTTTTAGATATTCTGATGCTATTTTTAGGGGGTGTTATAAAAAAAAGCATAGTTTTTTTGACAACCACCCCCTCTTTTTAGATACTTTTGCCACGAAAACATTAAAAAACCAACTTCTCCATGTCACACATCCGCTTTAAAGCCCTTGACGAATCCTTAAGCCGTAAACCGATCCAGATTGAAACGCCTGCCGGTGGGGTCGCTTCTTATTACGGTGAAAATGTATTTGGCCGCGATGCCATGCGCCAGCATCTTTCCGAAGAGGCTTACAATACCGTTATGGCCGCAGTGGAAAAAGGCGAGCGCATCGACCGTAACATGGCGGAAATAATTGCTGCCGGAATGAAAAACTGGTCGGTTTCCAAAGGCGCGACACATTATACACATTGGTTTCAGCCATTGACAGGAACTACCGCAGAAAAGCACGATTCATTTTTCGAACCTGTCGAAGGTGGAAAAGCGATCGAGCGTTTTGGAGGCAGCCAATTAGTGCAGCAGGAACCTGATGCTTCCAGCTTTCCAAGCGGAGGAATCAGAAATACGTTCGAAGCGCGCGGATATACTGCATGGGATCCGACATCGCCTGCATTCATCATCGGCGACACTCTTTGCATTCCTACGATCTTCGTTTCATACACCGGCGACACGCTCGATTTCAAAACGCCACTGCTGAAAGCGCTTGCTGCATTGGATAAAGCAGCTGTTGATGTGTGCCAGTACTTTGATAAGAACGTTACAAAAGTTATCGCGACACTCGGCTGGGAGCAGGAATATTTTCTTGTCGACGAAGCCTTGCACAACGCGCGTCCGGATCTTGCAACAACAGGCCGCACATTATTCGGCGCCGCTCCTGCAAAAGGTCAGCAGCTCGAAGATCATTATTTCGGCTCCATTCCTGATCGCGCCACTTCCTTCATGCGCGACCTTGAAATTGAAGCGCACAAACTCGGCATTCCCATCAAGACACGTCACAACGAAGTAGCGCCGAATCAATTTGAGTGCGCGCCGATCTTCGAAGAAATAAATCTTGCAGTCGATCACAATCAATTGCTGATGGATCTCATGCAGAAAGTTGCGCGTCGTCATAATTTTTGCGTGCTGCTGCATGAAAAACCTTACGCAGGTGTGAACGGAAGCGGAAAGCACAACAACTGGTCGCTTGCCACGAATACCGGGAAAAATTTATTGAGTCCGGGAAAAACGCCGAAGACCAATTTGCAATTCCTCACGTTTTTCATCAATACAATAAAAGCATTCCACGATAACGATGATCTACTCCGTGCAACAATTGCTTCGGCAGGAAATGATCATCGCCTCGGTGCAAATGAAGCGCCTCCAGCGATCATGTCGGTTTTCCTTGGTTCGCAATTGACTTCCGTGCTTAATGAATTGGAAGAAAAAGTGAAAAGCGGAAAAATGACGCCGGATGAAAAAACACAGCTCAAATTAAATATCGGCAAGATCCCGGATATTCTTCTCGACAATACCGATCGCAACCGTACATCGCCGTTTGCATTTACCGGTAATAAATTTGAGTTCCGTGCGGTTGGTTCTTCCGCAAATTGTTCGGGCGCAATGACCGTTGTGAACACGATCATGACTGATCAGCTGATCCAGTTCAAGAAAGATGTGGACACATTGCTTGGAAAAGGAATTGAAAAAGATGAAGCAATTTTCCAGGTATTGCGTGATTATATCGTGGCCAGCAAACGAGTGCGTTTCGAAGGAAATGGTTATGGCGAAGAATGGGTGCAAGAGGCGAAGAAACGTGGCCTGAATAATTTCAAAACAACACCTGAAGCGCTCGAATCGTGGATGAACCAAAAATACATCGATATGTTCATTCGCCATGGTGTATTGACAGAACGTGAGCAGCACGCGCGGTATGAAATTTATCTTGAAACGTATGTCAAGAAAATTCAGATCGAATCGCGTATCATGGGCGATATTGCGATGAGCGATATTATTCCTGCAGCATTGAGCTACCAGAATACATTGATCGAAAATGTTCGCGGATTAAAAGAAGTGCTCGGGGCCACAGAATTCAAAAAAGCTGCGGTGATGCAGATCGAAATGATTACGGATATTTCTTCGCATATCAACGGTATCAAAACCAATGTGGATGAAATGATCGAAGCGCGCAGGCAGGCAAATAATATCGAAGACTGGAAAAAGAAAGCCGATGATTATTGCAATAAAGTAAAGCCCTATTTCGAAGTGATCCGCGATCATGTGGATAAGCTGGAAATGGCAGTTGCAGATTCAGCATGGCCATTGCCAAAATACAGGGAATTGTTGTTTACGAAATAATTGTAGTGGCACGATCCTTTGCGCCCTTACTATTGTGTGTTAAACATTAATCCAATCCGCAGGCTGACCATAAATCCACTCAGTCGGAAAGGCGTTGTGGTGATGTGTGTGCCGTTGTAAGTCGCTTCAATTCCATCTGTGTCCAATGGAATATAACGCAGGTTGTAACCACCGGGCCCAAATTTCAGCTGCGATAAGTTTCTGTAACGGTAACGCAAACCGCCTTTCTGCTGCAACATGATCAGCGGCGCAATGCGGATGGAAAAATCCACCACACTACCTGCAGGCCGATAACCCAATTCAATCGCCGGCACAAGCGAGATCGTGTTTTGCTGGAAGTAAACATTCACCCGACCCGCACCCGCAACAA
>JALYQL010000245.1 GCA_030855855.1 Bacteroidota bacterium
AGCGTGTGCTGGCAATATGTTTTCTCGTAGCAGGAACAGAACCATCAAGAAAACACGGAGTTCCCCGAAGCTCATAAACGGTGCGCATAACCGTCACGCCGAATTTCTTTTTGATCCAGGCATTATCAGCATCACGCAGCTGAAGGGCATTTTCAATATTAAATTCATTCAGCTTCTTCGAAAGACGAGAGCCAATGCCCCATACATTCCGTACGGGCGAGGCAGCCAGCACTTTTTCAGTGCGTTCTTTCGTGTCCATAAAAAAGACGCCGTTGTAACCTTTGTGCTTCTTCGCGATATCATTCGCCAGCTTAGACAATGTTTTTGTAGGTGCAATGCCGATGCTTACAGGAATGCCTGTCCATTGCTCAGCCTTTTCACGAATGTGCTGACAATAAGCTACAGGATCTTTGTAAGGAAGCAGCGGTGCAAGATTAAGAAACGCCTCATCGATGGAATAAACTTCCAGGTCATCCTCCCTGTCGACAAATTCCGCGAGCGCGTTCATCATGCGTCCGGAGAAATCGCCATAAAGAATGTAATTGGATGAAAACACATGCACATTGTGCTGGCGGCAAAGATCACGCACTTCAAAATACGGGACGCCCATTTTTATTCCGAGTGCTTTTGCTTCCGCCGAGCGCGAGATAATACATCCGTCATTATTCGAAAGCACGATCACCGGTTTCGTACGGATATCGGGGCGAAAAACACGTTCGCAGGAACAGAAAAAATTATTGCAATCGACGACGGCGTACATGGGAAAAATAATTCATAAATAAAAAACCACAAACCGGTTAAATCCCACACATTTTTAATTAGGTCGAATTGCACCAGATTAAATTCAAAAGATTGCTAACGACTACTAAGTTACTACCACAACAACGCTTTGTCAAGCAGATATCTCAGTTTCATTTTGCCTGGTGGCAAAAACCAAAATCAACTGATCATGTATAAATCAAACCTTATGAATCACATAAACCACCACTCCCCATATTGAAAAATCCATGTCGGTGGTAATTTCCATTTCTTTGAACTTCGGATTTTCCGGCTGCAGAAAAATTTTACCTGCTTTTTTTCGGATCCTTTTCACCGTGAAATTTCCATTTACCACGCCGATCACGATCTTATTATCATCGGCAGAAACAGAGCGGTCAACTATAAGCAGATCGCCATCGAGTATTCCCGCGCCTGTCATCGAATCGCCGCTCACACGCACAAAAAAGGTAGCAGATGGCCGTTTCACGAGATACTCATTCAGGTCCATCTTCTTCTCAATGTAATCTTCGGCCGGCGATGGAAATCCTGCTGCCACCGCATCCGCAAAAAGAGGCAGCTCAGTTTTAAGTTGCGCGTCGGGCTGAAAAAATACGAGATGAAGTTCTTTTGAAGGACTATTTTCTTCCATGGGAAAATGGAATGATAAAAATGGAAATTAAGAAACTAAGAAATTGGGAAAATGGGAATTAAGAAGTTGGGAAATTAAGAAACTGGGGAAATAAGAAAATAGGAAATTAAGAAATTGGTAAGTGGTGTCGATGCGAGATCTGACTCAGCCGTTGGATTGGCCCTGTTTTCCCAATTTCCTAATTTCCAATTTCCTTTTTCCTGTTAAACTGTTTCCGGAATTACAAGCGGTAAATTCTCATTTTTGATCCCGCTCCATCCTTTGCGGATATTCACAAGATTCGTGAAGCCATTTGCTTTCATGATTGATGCTGCAATGACAGAACGGTATCCACCGGCGCAATGCAGGTAATACGGTTCACCGGTGGAAAGTTTTTCCAGGTTTTTTACGTTGGAAAAATTCGTGAGGCAAAAATGATCGGCGCCTTCTACATGGCCGGAATTAAATTCTCCGGGGCGACGTACATCGAGAATGGTCCTGCCGCTTTTTGAGTCACGTACATCAGCTGCAAATTCATCCGGATTTACTGACACGAGATTGTCGACAGGGAATCCTGCTTTTTCCCACGCGTCAATTCCGCCTTCGAGGTAACCGGCAACATTTTCGTAGCCTACACGTGCGAGACGTAAAATTGCTTCGTGCTCTTTTCCTTCTGCAGCAACTACTACAAGCGGCGTATTTATATCCAGCAGTGTGCCAACCCAAATCGCAAATGTTCCATCAAGACCGATGAAAACTGCTCCGGGAATAAATGCTTTTTCAAAATCATCGACATTTCGAGTGTCCAGCACCAGCGCTCCGTTCTCAATTGCTGATTTTACTTTTTCAGCTGACAATGGTGTAACATTCCGCTCGAGCACACGGTCAATATTTTCATAACCATGCTTATTGATCATCGCGTCTTTGAAGAAATATGGTGGCGGTGCAGAAAGTCCGCTGGTGACGGTTTCAATAAATTCTTTTCGGTCGTTGATCAGCATCGCGTAATTATTTTTCTTCTGCTCGCCGATCGTCGACCATGTTTCTTTGCCGATATTTTTTCCGCAGGAGCTTCCGGGGCCATGCGCAGGATAAAGGATGACTTCATCTGCAAGCGGTTTTAATTTAGTGTTGAGCGAATCGTACATCATCGATGCCAATTCTTCTTTTGTCATTTTTCCATCCAGCAGATCGGGGCGGCCGACATCTCCCACAAAAAGCGTGTCGCCTGTAAATACAGCATGCTCTTTTTTATTTTCGTCAAACAAAAGATAGC
>JALYQL010000247.1 GCA_030855855.1 Bacteroidota bacterium
CTTCAGGGTGTTGTAAACCACACGGATATTTTGTCCATACCTTATGATTGCATGTGCCTCACCTTCTAAACGGAAAATAGTATCAATTTCAAACGTAGTGCCCCGCTCGTTTGAAAAAGCGTAAACAGAGATAAATTTTAGCTTCGGGTGAGTTTGATTGACTTTTTCAAAAAGGTAGATGTCGGGAAAACTGATTCCGTATGCCTGGTAGGGGGTCTCACTTAACGGAATACCCAGCTCTTCCAGTCTTTTTCTTCCTGATGTATAACACCATTCGCTCGTAAACTGATATTCATTTCTCTCAAAAGCGTCGATGCGCAAAAAAAGATTATAATCTTCGACCATTGTACGGAATGAGCTTGGCGTTCCCCTGGATTTTGCAATTTGTTTTTTCAGTTCATTATCCAGTTCGCCCTGGAATTTTTTTACGTGTTGCGACACAACGGATTTTACCATTTCTTCCGAAGGGAGTGCAGACGATTTTTTCTTTTCACGATAAAACAAAACACCCGGCGAAAGGAAAACAATTGATAAAACTATAATCACCGACAACTTGAGAATAGTTTTGAAATAATCTTTTTTCTTTTTCTTTTTGATTGCAATAAATAAGCGATCAGCAAGATTCTCCATTCCTATACTGGTAGATAATCCCCACCTGTCAGCGAGTCCTGGATATTTTTCCGAGATTTCCTCGTGTGTTATATTATGCCTGATCGGAAAGATGAGCAGTTGATTCTTTTTCTGCTCTTTCTCAATAAAATTTGAACGTTCAATTGCCGGCCAGTGACGGGTATATGCCGGGCTCATAACAAGAATTACAAACCGTGACTTTCTAAGCCCTTCATAAATTACTTCTGATACACGGCTGCCAATGCTCAGTTCATTACCTGCATAGTAGACTTTTATTCCCCTTTGTCCCAGTAATAATGCGAGTTTTTCCGCTATATCGGTTTTGTCCTCTATGGCATAAGAAATAAACACATCATATCTTTTCACGTTTTTTTATTTAGAGGGATTTTCACGCTTTAATATTGGCAATCTTTCCTATCAACCAGGCCATTCTCAATATTATTTTTTTGTCTTTTTAATATCTCTTCCTGCCACTTCTTTTGCCTTCACATTCAGGTTTCCTCCCAGCATGATAAATCCTGAATCAGTTATCGTCACGCCCGCTTTTTCAATTTTCGATTTTGGCTTTTTTGCTTTTGGTGCTACTGTGTTTTTTTTGCCCTTTACATTTTTAGATTTCGTATATTTTCTTTTCCCGTTTACAGCCTGTAAAATGCGGTTCACCACGATTTGAATGCCCTGGTCTGAAGAGATCGCAAACCGGTCAGCAAGCACAGGAAGTGATTTTTTGATTTCGTTAATGGTAATGCCATGTAGTATCGGCAAAACGTGACTATTTTCTGCTTCAATGGAAAACAAAGATTTAAGCTCATTCATTGCCCATTTTTTTTCGAGATAAACGGGACTGATAAGTACAATTCCGAAACGCGAGTTTTTCAGCGCATCATTTATATTATCCGTTATACTGTCGCCAAGCTTTAGTTCAAGGCCGGAATACCAGATTTTCAACCCCTTTTTCTTCAAGGCCATTGCGAGCGTATTCGCAAACTCGTTTTTGTCTTCGTATGCATGCGAGATAAAAACATCATAAAGTTTAGCAGTCATCCGGCCAATTAACGGAACCCGAAGCTCAGCCAGAAAAATACTTTCCGAAATGCCCGTTTTTGTTTCCGGGTTGCCCGTTTTTGTTTCCGGAAAAACTCACATTATTCAATACTTACCGTGAGAGGATATAATAAATAATGTATTTGCCGGAATGAAAATGCAAATCCCACAAGAAATGATTCCTGTGGGACTATGCTGATACTATTTATAAAATGCCCGCTTCTTAAACCATAGGAAGGCGCTTATTAACTTCATCGCGGTAAGTTTCGCTGATTGAAATTTCTGCTTTGATATTATCGCCGAAAAGGAGCATGTTTCCTCTTATCGCAATTACTTTATCGAGATTCACTATATAGGATCGGTGCACACGTATAAGCATCGGGTGGCTGAATTTCTGACTGAAAAGTTTTAAGTTGCCTACCAGGTTATAACTTTTGGCAAGCGTTTTAATTTCATAGTATGTCCGGTCAGCTTTTATCCAGTAAATATCAGTAAGGTTAATTCTTACCATAATCTCATTGTCTCTTACAAAAAAGCGATCGGTGAACGGAGAAATGGTTTCAACCGGTTGTAAATTTTCCTTTGCACCTGCTACAGCTTCCTTGCCAGTACTTGCATTATGGAAAGCGATCTCAATAGCGATAAGCAGATCATTTTTCTTGAACGGTTTGAGAAGGTATGCGGCAGGGCAGGTCGATTTTGCGCGATCGATCGTTGTTTTATCATCAAAATTGGTCAGGTAAATAATTGGAATTTTATAGCTGGCCAACAACAACTCAGCAGTCTGAATGCCATCCATCTTGCCATCAAGCTCGATATCCATGAGGATCACATCCGGCATCTCTTTTTCTATTGTGGCAAGCGCCTCTTCTCCGGAAGTAATTTTCGCTGTAACAATGTATCCCGCGTCTTCCAGTGTTGCAGCCAGGCTTTCCGCGATAACCGCCTTGTCTTCTACAATAAGAATTTTTGCAGGCTTCATGTTTTTTATGAATGTGGTATGATAAATTCGAAACGGCTTCCCTGGTTCAGATTGACAATATTAATACTTCCATGCAGATCTTTTACAAAGAGATTGATCAACCGCAGACCAAACGAGCCTGCTTTTTCAAGGTCAGGATCGTTTTGAATGCCTGAACCATTATCATCTATTTCGAGGCGTATCAATTCTTTTTCCGTCACAAATGTAATTGTCAGCTCAGGTGCAGCTGTTTTTTTAAATGCATGCTTAAAAGAATTACTGATCACTTCATTGCAGACAAATCCGATGTTCAGTGCTTTGTCGGCGCTCAGCTTTATATCATCCACATCAAAGTTTATTTTAACCCCGCTTTTCGTAAATCCATAGGAAGAACGAAGATTGTCCGCCAGCTTTTCGAGGTAATCTTTCATATTCACCTGTGCGTCTTGCTGATCGTTGTACAGCTCACGATGAATGAGCAACATTGCATGAAGTCGTTGTTCTACTGCTTTAAGCGCGTCGCGGGTCGTTTCATCTTTTAAACGGCCTTGCTGCAGGTTAAGCATGTCGGACAACACCTGTAAATTATTTTTCACGCGATGATGAAGCTCACGCATCACAACCTGTTTCTGCTCGATCAATGCCTGTTTTTGTTCAACAATTAATTCGCTCTGCTGGAAAGCTTTTTTCCTGGAACGATAAGCAATGAATGCAAGTGTGACAATAATCATGAGCAATCCGGTCCCTACGATAAGAAAGTAGATCTGTGTGTGTTGTCTTTGCACAACAGCTTTATTTATTTTATCGGACTCTGCCAATAATGCAATTTTGTGCTCTTTCTTTTCAGAGTCGTATTTGATTTGTAGCTCATTGATTATTTTATTTTTCTTTTCGTTTAATAAGGTGTCTTTCAGTACAGCAAATTGATCAGCATAGTGAAGTGCGCTGCCAAAATCTCTTTTTTTTGAAAAAACTTTTTTACTAACCTCGTAATTTTTAAGCAATGCTTTTTTTAAATCACTTTTTAATGCCAATAACCTTCCTTTTTCAAGATACAGTAAGGCAGAATCATAGTTTCCTATGGTCATATATAGCTCGCCGAGATTAGTCAGCGTAGTTGCTGTGCCTTTTGGATCCTGAATTCCTTCTTTGATTTGCAAGGACCGTTTGTAATAATCTTCTGCCTGTAAAAAGCTGTTTTGTAAAAAGAAAACTTCACCGATAAGATTAAGTGAAGCTGAGGTGGATACATTATCCGTAAATTCTTGTTTTAAATCAAGCGACTTTTTGAGATTATTCAGCGCAAGAGTATAATTCCCTTGCAGCTTATAGGCTTCTCCGATGTTTGTGAAAGAACCAGCTATGCCACGCTTGTCTTTAATCTTGCTGCGAATATCAAACGCTTTATTATGATAAATCAACGCCCCGTTTGGATCTTCCATTTCAATGTAAACATTTCCAATGGCGCTATAACAAATGCCAACAAGGCCATCTGATATATTTTCCTTTTCATAATAACGTGCAGCAGCTAATAAATTTTCAAGTGCAAGAATGTAGCTTCCATTATTTTTATAAGACATTCCAATATTGATCTCCGCCTGCGCAACGCTGTTTTCATCACCCAGCTTTTTTTTGATGTCTCTTGTCTTTTTATAGTACACAATACTGCTGTCGAAAACACCCTTACTATAAAAGATTGCTCCTATATTATTATAACATGCGCTCAATGCAGTGTCGTTTTTTAATTCCACCTCAAGCACAAGCTCTTGTCTGAAATAGTTCATGGCCGAATCATAGCTGCGTTTCCTTGTATAAGCAAAGCCGGTTAATTCCATTGCGTTTGCTGCCTGCGCTTTGGTTCCGTGTTTTTGGATAATGGATAATGCAAGAAAATTGTCGTTTAACGCTTCCTGGTATAAACCCAAATCGCAGAGGGTTGTGCCGGTTTTGGCAAGGCAATTTATTTCTTCGTTCTTCAGATGTTGATTTTGTGAAAGTAAGAGCGCTTCCCGGTAAAATAGAAGTGCAGTGTCATCGCTGTATCTTGCTGCAAAACGATCACCCATTACGCAAAGCACGTTAATTTCACTTGTTGAATCAGGGAATTCTTTCGCGAGCGTCAGTGCTTCTTCATAATAATCTTTATATCGTTCCGTTGTATCTGTGCTAATAAGCAGGGTTAATAGTTCCAGGCGCTCTTCTGTTTTTTTAGAAGGACCTGTTTTTTCAAAACAAGAGCTGAAGATTAACAGGGAAAGAAAAACGAGTGTGTGTTTCATTGGTCGTTTTGGCTAACGAAAAGTCACACTCTTTAAGTAATTTAAGTTGATATTTAAAACAACTTTAGCTATAAAAGAAAGCCGCCCTGTACAACGGGCGGCTTTCTTCGTGGTTTTGACTACGGTCGTGGTAAGAGCGTGTCAGTCTGTGTGATCGTTGCTGTAATGGTTAGCGCATAAGTCTTCGTAATGTAAGAGGAATGCCTGATCTCTACAGTATACGAACCAGCCGCAACCGGATTGATAGTATAATCACCATTGCTATCTGACGTTGCAGAATAGGCAGTATTCGTTGTGCCGGCATAATACAGCACTACAGATGCTCCGGAAATTGCCCCACCTGATCCCGTACGGATGCGGCCATGCATGAGGATCGGATCATCTTCGGTCAACGTGTTTGCCGGCCCTGTAGAGTCATCTTTTCCCTGCATCCAGGAATGATTGTTTAAAGTTTCTATCCCGCTCATCATGAGCAGAAGTGCGCCAATGAATTTTAAAAAATTTCTCATCTTGATTTGTTTTTTTCTGATTCGCATTCGGATATCCCACGTGCGGACACATTCTTCCCTGGCCACTTATGCGGCATTAGTCAGAAGCCACGCGCTTCGATCCATGTCTGGCGGGATATTTTTCTTCCATCACCTGCTGCTTCCGGTCTTGGCAGTCAGCTAAACCGTTATTGTCAATCCCCGGACAACGACCCTGGCAGCAGGATGGAAAAATTGTATGCTTTGACTTTTACCGGCCTTATTGCTCCTTCACTTTTGGTTTCCCATTGCGGGGCCGGAAATCATCCGGTCGTTTTGGTGCGGGCAGTTGTGGCTTGTAAATCGTCATCAGCATTTTTGTTTATCAAAATTTTGATGACACAAATTTGAGACATACATGAGCCTGAGCTGTATCCGCGGTGTTGTTATGTTTATCCATGTTGTGTCGGTGGTTGTCTTTTTTTCCGTTCGCAAAAACAGGCCATTCGGAAAGGAAAACAGGGGATTGGGAAAATCAATTTGAAGGAGACCGGATAATCGTCTTTCTTGCAATGGTTATGGAATACAATGCACTCGAAATACTGTGGTTGTTACAAGCAGTAAGCAAAAAGACGAAGATGAGTCTTGATCATGCTCATTTCAAAAAGATGCATGAGATGATGCTTGATGACAATAAGAATTTGCCGCTCAGGGGGGAGGATTACCTCTACAGAAGGATGTACAGGTTCGTGCGTTATGCTGAAACGAAGGAGACGGATCCCGTTGATCTTAACGTTCAGAATGTGGAAGCGATTGCAAAATATCTTGGATTTATAAGCTTCAAAGAATTCCTGGATGACAAGCATCTTGAAAGAAATCAATTGTTGAAAAGTTGTATTGGGGATTGGTACAGTTATGTGCGCTGCAATTCGGGCAGCAATGATATACTTGTTTCTCCGGCTGCGATTTATGCGAAAGGAAAAGAGATCTACATGGAATTAAAAGGGCCTCACCGTTCATTTACAGGAGTTGTAAAACTTAACGGTCAATGCCTTTTTTGTTTCCTGGAAAGCGGGAAAGAGAAAAATCTTCACCTTGTTTTAAAGTTTGGATTTTCGGATAAGCCGGAAATATTGCAGGGTGTTTTTTCTGGCCTTTCAACAGGCGGAGATCCTATAGCGGGACGGGAAGTGTTTATACGTTATTCTGGTAAGGAAGAGGATAAGCCCGGTAACCAAAAGTTGAAACTCAAAGTGTTATTAGCGTCTGAGGATAAAAAAGAGAAGACCATCGCCCGGTACTTTAACGATCGTTCCAAAAATATTTTATCGGGAGGGAAAGCAAGTACATTCGGGTGGGAAGACCTGGAGGAAAAAGATGCCGAGGAATAAGTCAAAGGATTACATCCTGTTTAATTGTTCAAAGCCGCAGGATCATCTTTATGTTGTGAAGCTGTATCCTCCGGAACTGGCCGGAACTATTCGCGAATTCCTCAAGACCGGCTGTAAAAACAAATTAATTTTTCAGCTTACCAATTATGAAATTTATGAATTGATAAAGGAAAAGTTCGGGTATGAGATTCCCGTATAAAAAAGTCACGCTGGAAATATTTTTTGGCTGGAGCCTATATTTTCTAAATTATATGTAACGAACACTGCTGAAACCCCGGTTGTACAACCTTAGCAGGTTTTTTGTCAGGAATTTCTGTTCAAATAAATCATAAACAATTCCGCACAAGCTTCTGCATCCGACAAAGCATCGTGATGTTTCAATCTTATTCCATGCTCCATGCACAGATCAGGAAGTCGTTTTTTGAAAATTTTGTACGTGCAGTGTTTGTTATACTCCGGCTTTGCAATTCCGTAAAGATCCAGCGATTTGTCAATGCAATGAAAGTCGACTGAAAATCCATTATGAGCGACTACATTCTGATCGGAAATAAAATGCCGGATGTCTTTCCATACCAGATTAAAAGACGGGCTATTTCTTGTGTCGGCAGGTTTAATCCTGTGAATAGAGATATTTCTTGCGTTGTATAAATTCTGCGGTGGCTGAACGAGCATCGATATCCGCTCTACAATTTTTCTGTTTTCTACTCTTACTAAACCCAGCTGGCAAACAGAAGCACGCTTTTCTGTGGCGGTTTCAAAATCAATTGCTGTGAAAGATTCTATCATCAGGGAGAAAATTTGTTTTGTCAGTGTATTTGTAAACCTGCATGAGTATACTCATTTAAAATCTGAAGTGCTGCATTGCCACATCAAAATTCTTTTTCATTTCGCCGGTTTCGTCAGCTGCACGGGCTATCAACGTGCTTTTTTTTCTGTTCCTTCTCAGCAGGATTGCACAAAATAAAACCGGGAATGAAAAAATGAAAATGGTAAGCTTAGTTGTCATCATTATTCCGGTAACAAGGTCGGAATGCAGCCCGACTGTTAAAGAAGCATTTTCGTTTATTTGATTGTCTACAGTCATTGGATCTGAGGGAATAAGGATGATCAGCAGAATAGCCCCAATGAAAAGCAAATACATTAATAATTCAAGTAAGACCGATATAAAAATTTTAAACCCACGGATTACAAGTCCTGACTGAAGAATGCTGTTGCATTTGTTAATGTTTTGTCCTTGTTGCATAAAGTAAAACCGCAAAGCATACTCGGCATCGTTTTGCTGTTGTGTAAACGAATGCGGCTGTTGATTTTGCTGATTGTTTTCCATAGCGTCTGAGATAGTAACAAACAATCTTACAAATGATTTTTTGATTTAGCCGCTTGCAAACGGATAATGTGCTGTTTTTTTTCTTCCGGATGGGTTTCCGCTAAAATTTCAGCCGTATTTTATCATCTCAAATTGCTCTTAGCCGAAAACAAACATTTGTTGTCGGCTATCAAAAAAAATATTTTGATTAAATAGAAAGTTGATGGCTGCGCATTTTTTCACAATAGAAAAAAAGAGAAAAACATTTTTTTAAAATTTTGTTAATAATTTTTTGTCGCAAAAAAATTTGGAGATATAGAAAATTGAAATACCTTGGCTCACATTCATTTGAAATTTATAAAGTGAAGAGGAAAGTGAAGAATGATTAAGTAAGTCTGTTGTTTGCTCCCCCATACAGCAGTTCTTCTGTAGTGATGACATTCCCGTTGTCACATACAGTTCGCCGGTTGACATTGTCGCCCCGAAGCTGATTACAATACAGCAACCCTGCTGGTTATTGTGATGTGCCGTGTGAAGAAAGGGAATCAAAAAAATACCAGTCAAAGCTATTGATGGAAACCTGCCGGAGTTCCGTCTGTGGAATCTATTGTTCCGGCACAAGAACTTAAAAATTATTTTAGTCGTCACAGCTTGCCGGAGCTCTGTCTAATGAATTCTATTGTCCGGCGCCAACGTAATTGCTGATGATTGATAAAGCGCTTTTTTTTCTGCGACAAGAAATAAACACTTATTTAAAACTGAAAACCGGTGATGATAACAAGATCACACTTTCAGCTATTGTGTCCCAGACTGGTACTGAAGTGGCGCCGCATAATTCTGTGGGCATGATGCTTGTAAATGTTGAAGAAGAAAAAGCTTATCGCCAGCCAAATCCGCAAACAGTTTCTAAAAACGGCTACTACAGCTTTCAAAACCCGGAGCTGACGTTGAATCTTTACATGGTAGTTTACGCGAATCACAGCGATCATCGCGAAGCGCTGGTTTTGCTTTCTTATATCGTCCAGTTTTTCCAGGCAAAAAATGTTTTTGATAACCAGGAATCACCACAGCTCGGAGAAGACATTGAAAAGCTTGTCGTTGATCTTTATTCGCTCACTTTCGAGCAGCAGAATCAGCTCTGGGCATCACTCGGTGCAAAATACCTTCCATCGGTAGTTTATAAAGTGCGCATGGTAGTTGTCAACGAAAAACAACCGCTGGCTGTGGCACCGGCAGTTTCAGGAATCAATACCGGTTACGCCGGCAGAGAATAAAAAGTATGAATACGAATTTTCGCCAGGTATTGCAGCTTGATATATATCATGATTTCTACAGGGAATCAGGATGCAGGGATTTTAGTGTGTTTACTTTACCTGACACTCAAAAATTATTGCGCAACCGCCAGGCGATATTCAGCTTCAAACAAGGATTCGGAAAAATGTTGATCCTTGAAAATGTTGAAGGAACAAGTGCTGCACATCCGATAGTGCCCGGAGATGTACTTTTGTTTGGAATGGAATTGCAAAATCCTTCACTTGCAAATTTCACGGTGGAATGGCCCGCGTCTAAAAAAATATTTCTTTTTACGAATGTCGGCAACCTCACCGACCCGGCATCTACTCCTGTTGAATTAATCAGAAGCGAAATTTCACTCAGCGCAAAAGTCATTACGCATGTTATTGTTTCTAACAGCGCATCGACGCTTGAAATAAAAAACGAAAATGGCCTGTTGGTTAACAGCATGTCAATTAATGCCGGATCTGCAGGCCGCGAAATTTCTTTTGATGTTCAACATCATTCCAATGGACTTTTTACGATAAGCGAAATTGTCCTGGGTGTTCCAACTGGTTATGTCTATTACGCTGACGACACGTTATTATACAAAAACATTTTCGCACTCATCAGGATTGTCAATCAATCCGCATTCCCCTTCAACTATGATGGAAAACCTTTCTACAGGATCAGCTTCACATCCAAAAGCAGCAACTGGAAATATTACGTGGTGGCGCCGAACCTGCCGGGGACCGACGCGGGAACCACATTAAGCATTGAAGATATCGGGCGGCCGCCTGCATCTGCAATACTGTTCAGCAAAACATATCCCATTCCTTCTAATGATAAAACTGCGCCGATGTTGTTCAAAGATCTGACCAAGGTCGTTCTTTTTACTTCGACAGGCTCGCTGGTGTACCAGCAAACGCCGCGACAGGAAATAGAGCTGCGCAAAGGAGCAATGACGCTTATCGGCAACCTTCCGAATCCCGATGTAAGCAAACCAACTACTGAAATGTTCATTTATGTCTAATTCATTCTAACTAAAAATCTAATACTCCTATGGCAACATATAAAACGCCGGATGTTTACGTCGAGGAAATCTCGATTTTCCCTCCTTCTGTTGCGGAAGTTGAAACCGCAATTCCTGCATTCATCGGCTATACACAAGCTGCAAAAAAACTTGTCGATGATGATTTGGTAAATATGCCCACGCGAATCAGCTCCATGCTGGATTTCGAAAACTATTTTGGATATGGTCCTGCAGTAAGTGTGAGTGAAGTGATCATTGATGACAATGGCAATTTCAAAAGCTCAACCATGAGCACCATATTTTACATGTACGATAGCCTTCGCTTGTTTTATGCAAATGGTGGCGGTGATTGTTACATTGTATCAGTCGGACTTTATGAAGATGATGCTGTTGAATTAGGAGTTTACGCCAATGATCCGACAGCCGCGCAAGGTTTGTTGGGCGGTTTAGGTATGATCGAAATGTATGATGAGCCAACAATCATTCTCTACCCGGATGCGGTAAGCCTTGATGATGCAGCAGATCTTTACGGTTCGCTCCAGGCACAAACCCTCGGACTTTGCAATAAATTAAAAGACCGCGTTGGTTTGTTTGATTTGTTACGCGATGATCCGACAGGCACAGATTTCAGAAATAATATCGGAATCAATTATTTAAAATATGGCGCCGCTTATACGCCATGGCTGAAAGTAAGCCTCCCGAAAAACATTAC
>JALYQL010000384.1 GCA_030855855.1 Bacteroidota bacterium
CGTTGGAGAAAAGCCACCTGTCTAACACAATTGTCCACCTTCCCGATGGGGCAGAAGCTCTTGATTTTATTTTTGCAAGAGGGACATATTCAGGCAGAAAAATTGAGCATACACCTAAAATAATTCTGCTGGATCTGAATATGCCTAAGGTCGGCGGACTGGAAGTGCTTCGCGAAATCAAAAGTGATGAACGCACACGGCGTATCCCGGTCATCATTATGACATCTTCCAAAGAAGACAGCGATATTATAGCAAGCTATGACCTCGGTGTGAACAGCTACGTAGTGAAACCGATCGGTTTTGAAAATTTTTCAAAAGCAGTTACCGAATTGGGAATGTACTGGCTGGTTATTAACCAGGAGCCAAAATAAAGAGGATTAGTTAAGGAGTGAATTGACTTTAACTTACAGATATGAGCGAGCAAATAAAAATATTGATGCTGGAAGACTCACCTTCTGATGCAAAGCTTATCCAATGGGAGTTAAAAAAGGCGAATATTATTTTTCTCCTGCACGTAGTGGAAACAACTGCGGATTTTATCGAGGGGATTTTAAATTTTAAGCCTGACGCGATCCTTTGTGATCACTCATTGCCCGGGTTTAATTCGATGGACGCACTTGCGCTGGCAAAAAAATATGCAGCAGATCTTCCGTTCATACTCGTTACAGGATCTGTGTCGGAAGAGTATGCAGTGTCGATCATCAAAGCCGGGGCAGATGATTATATCCTCAAGACCAATCTTGCGCGCCTGCCCCTTGCCCTTACCGCAGCCCTGAAGCAAAAAAAGGCGGAGTTAAGTTTGCGCCGCAGTGAAGAGCAGTTCCAGGACACAATTGATAAAATGATCGACGGTGTTCAGATCATCGGATTTGACTGGCGCTACCGGTACGTCAATGATACGGTATCCACGCAGGGAAAACTTTTGAAGGAAGAAATGCTCGGCTTCACGATGATGGAAAAATATCCGGGGATCGAAAAAACAGAAATGTTCCGGATGCTGACACTCGCGATGGAAGACCGTAAGCTGCGGGAAATGGAAAATGAATTTACTTTTCCCGACGGAACAAAAGGCTGGTTTAAGCTTTCTATCCAGCCGGCGCCGGAAGGAATTCTTATTTTATCGCGAGACATCACGGATAAAAAAAGGGCGATGGAGCAGCTTGAAGAGCAGAACAGGGAGCTGCGCAGGATAAATGCCGAGCTTGATCGTTTTGTGTACAGCGCGTCGCACGAAATGCGTGCCCCGCTCTGCACGGTACTAGGATTGAACACACTCGCGAAAAAGCAACAGGACGAAACACAACGACAAGATCTTTTTGAAAAAATTGATTCCTGTGTCGCGCGTCTTGATCATATCATTCATGACATCGTCCATGTCTCCAGGAACTCGCGCATGGAGCTTGCAAAAGAAAACATCAGCTTTCAACGGCTGTACGATGCATGTAAGCTCTATTGCAGCGATATCGACGGCTCAGGCAATGTGGAAACAAGCTTCCAGCTTCAAGGCAATTCACCATTTTATTCAGATCGTGGAAGGTTGGAAATTATTGTGCGCAACCTGCTTTCCAATGCTATCAAATACCATGATCCCCGTCAGCAAAACCCATACGTAAAAATGACCGTTACCATTTCGGAAGCTGATGCCCTTATTGAAATAGCTGATAACGGTATTGGCATTCACGAAAAACATATCAATGACATTTTTAAAATGTTTTATCGAGTATCTGAAATAAAGTCCGGCAGCGGACTCGGATTGTACATTGTCAGCGAAATTGTAGAAAAGCTGGGCGGCACCATTCGTGTTCAATCCCACATCGGTTCCGGCACATCTTTTTTCATCAGCATCCCTAATGTGATCACACAAGGAGAATAAACTGACCCGTTTTTCTCTTTTGATTTTTTTCTTTTTCATCCTTAATTCATCCTTGAAAATCAATTTCTGACCCCGGAAATTCTATTGCTGCTGATCGATCCCCCGATTTAGTGCAGGTAAAAACCCTTGCTTTCTGCCTGAAAATTATTTTTTGACGGCCACCCGTGATTCGTCTGCCGGCTGTGATTATTATAAAAAAACAGTCCAAAAACAGGTAGTTATACTTGGTTTAGTATAAATGATTTCAACAACGTAATTATTTATTAACTTTTTTCTTATAACTTTACTTGAATTGTAAAATATTTTACAATTCAAGTAAACGGGTTTTGTAATAAATTATTTTTAATACCAACACCAATTTCCCACCACTTCGTCTAAGTTTGGCTTCTATACATCTGGTTTACTTTTTATCCGGCCAGGAGTAAAAACTTAAGATGATTGACCAGGTACTTCAATATATTGTTGCCGAGCTCAACCGGTACTTCAGGGTCCGGTTTGGCCTGAATGAAAACATCGTTGTGCTTTCCGGCCTTGTCAATATGGATGGTACACCTGCGCTTCAGCAAGACAACAAGATCGTGCTTACCATGCTCAATGTAGAGCAGGAAAAAGTGGTCGCCACAAATGGGAATTACCAGAGCAGCGGCGACAGAACCTCCAAAGTAAACCCTCCTGTATTTATCAATCTTTACCTTTTGTTTTCCGGCTATTTTCCGGGAAGCAATTATGCAGAAGCCTTGAAATTTATCTCCGGCGTTATCACTTTTTTCCAGTCAAATATTTCATTTGCGCGTGAAGATGCTTCAGGCCTTCCTGATGGCGTTGATAAGATTGTCTTTGATCTTCAGAAATTCACCTACCAGGATCTCAGTCATATCTGGGGAATGTTAGGCTCAAAACACATGCCTTCCGTCGGGTACAAGCTCCGGATGCTTATGATAAATGACAACCAGCTCAGAGAACAGCTGCCGATAATACGGGAAGCTACTCCTAAACTTTAATAAGAAAAAATGCGGCTCCCCTCGCTCATAAAAATCTCTCTCCACCACGATTACAGTCGTGACGGATTTTGTCATGGGCTTGAGCTTGTTCCCTCACCCGCGACAAAAGCCATGATGGAAAAGAACGGGATGCTGCTCAAGATGCGCGACGGAAAATATGAAGTGATCGCCGAATCTTTTAACAACAGCGACGAGATTCGTTATTTGCCCTTTGGCAGCTTTCGCTTTAATTTTTTCCTTGTGTTGAAAAATTCTTTGTTTTTCAATTGCACCGACCTTCCGTTAAGCGCTGCACACCGTTTTCCGTTTTTCAGCAATGCAGGAACGAAAAGTGACACGCCGCTTCTGCTTCATAATACTGAAGTTGTAACATCTGACGACCTGCTCGAAGAAGTTACGCTGCACGGCAAATTACCGATCGCCGAAAACGGAAAAGCAATTATCCGCAATGAAGTAGGCGAGATTGTTTATGAAGCAGATGCTGCCGCACCATTTCTTTCTTATGATCTCTCTGCCGAAGGAAACGGAAAATATACTTTAGAGCTGAATGGAAAACAAACGCATACTTTCTATGCCTGCACAATTCCTTTCGGCATGACCGTGCGCGGCGCGATTGATATCTGGCATCATCCGCAAATATTACCCGCCGCTGATTTTCTGAATGCCGACAGCACCGTGGCGACAAAAGAATACAAAGTGCATTTCGGTTCGCGGAAAACATACTGGAATTATCTCATTACCGGAAATGCACTTTCGCGTTTCCAGTCGCTCGCAATTACCGATGCAAAACGCGAATTGTTTTTTACCGGTCCGCAGCCTGCAAAATTATTTAACGGAAGCGAAGGTGTAATATTTACTTCACCCGAACCGCTTACCATAAGAGAAGCGAATGATACGTCATTCCAGCTTCGCCGCAACTGCACGCAAGACAACGCAGGCTTTCCTGTTATCGAACGTTTGCCATCTGCAAAACCTGATCTTTTACTGCAGCCTGAAAAGGACAATGAAAAAGATATTTATTCTGAAATCATCGTTTATCTCTAATTAATATAAATTTCAAACCAAGAAGACTATGGCGTCTAATTACAAAACACCTGGCGTTTACATTGAAGAAAAAAACGCCTTTCCGAATTCGGTTGTGGAGGTGGCCACTGCTGTCCCTGCTTTTATCGGGTACACCGAATACGCGGTGAATGGAACTAAAGAAATCTGGAAACAGCCTTACCGCATTTCATCGCTGGCAGATTTTCATCAGCATTTTGGCGGAGCGCCGGATTACACGTTCGCGATTGCACCACCTGTTGCTCCTGCGGCATCGGATTTTCAATCGCTTGGAGTAGGTTATGCGCTGACACAGGACGGAGGAAACTATATGCTTTACAGGAGTATGCGTTTGTTCTTCGACAATGGTGGCGGGCCTTGCTACATTGTTGCCATGGGCAAATACGGCGATACAATTGACCTCAATGCTTTTGATGAAGCACTTTCGTTATTGAAGCGCGAACAGGAGCCGACAATGATCGTCATTCCTGATCTGATGGCCGCTCCACAGCACGCAGTACCGGCTGCAGACATTTACACCATGCAGGGAAGGATCATTGATCATTGTGGTTATACGATGCAAAGTCGTGTTGCTATTCTTGATGTGGTGGATGGCTGGCTTCGGGCTGACTCGACAGCAACACCGATCAAGAATTTCCGTGGCGGTGTAACGAGCGACTTTTTGCAATATTCAGCAGCTTATTATCCATGGGTTTATTCATCAGTAGTTTCTCCATCCGATGTGGATTTTCGCAACATCAGCGAAAAAGGAAAATCGCTGATCGACATCCTGGAAAAAGAAGTGGATGATAATTTTGCAAAGAAATTCATTGATGCAGATAAGCAAACCAGCTATAAAACTGAGATTGCTAAAATCGGCACTGCTGATGCGAAGACTGCCACTGTAGTGCATAATACGCTTATGGTGATCAGTCCGGCGTATATAAGCGCAATGAACGAGCTACGTAAAAAGCTCAACCTGCTTCCTCCGAGTGGTGCGATGGCAGGTGTCTACGCACGCGTGGATCATTCCCGTGGCGTGTGGAAAGCTCCTGCAAATGTGACAATGGCATCTGTGATTTCTCCTGCAGTAAATCTTACTTCAGAAGATCAGGAAGATCTCAACATCACGCTGCAAGGAAAATCGATCAACGCAATCCGTTCTTTCATCGGCGAAGGAACATTGGTTTGGGGCGCACGTACACTGGATGGAAACAGCCAGGACTGGAGATACGTAAACGTACGTCGTACAATGATCATGCTCGAGCAATCGGTGAAAGCTGCTTGTAAAGCGTATGTATTTGAACCGAACGATGCAAATACATGGGTGGGTGTAAAAAGCATGATCAATAACTTCCTTACCGGGAAATGGAAAGATGGCGCGCTTGCTGGTGCAAAACCAGATGATGCGTTTGACGTACAGATCGGTCTTGGTTCAACGATGACAGCAAATGATATTCTGGATGGATACATGAACGTAACTGTAAAAGTTGCTATCTCGCGTCCTGCTGAATTTATCGTCATCACATTCCAGCAGCAGATGCAGAAATCATAAAAATAATTCAGGAATTCAAAAGAAGTCTAAACTATTAATCTATAAAAACCTACTACAATGGCAGGAGAAGCACAAGATAACGTATGGCCCTTACCCAAGTTTTACTTTTCTGTTGACTGGGGTGATCAGAAAAACCTGGCGTTCCAGGAAGTAAGCGGACTTGAAGGTGAAACACAGGAGATTGAATACCGTCATGGTAACAATCCGCAGTTTTCAACTATCAAAATGCCCGGCATCGCCAAGAACGGAACGGTAACAATGAAAAAAGGAATTTTCGTTAAAGACAATTCTTTCTGGGCCTGGTATTCGCAGATCAAAATGAATACGATCAAACGCGTGCCTGTAACTGTAAAGCTGCTCGACGAAAAAGGAAATCCGACAATGACATGGACATTAGCAAACGCATGGCCGAAAAAAGTTTCAGGAACAGATCTGAAATCAGACGGAAATGAAGTTGCCATTGAGTCGATCGAGATCGTACACGAAGGCATCACTATCGCGAATGCATAATTAATTTCATACAGCTATGGCAGATTATTATCCGCCGCCGTCGTTTTATTTTACGTTGTCTGTTCCCGGAATTACAGGGTCTGTGGATGCACAATTCAAAGAAGTGTCAGGAATATCTGCTCATGTTGAGACAGAAGATATTGCAATGGGAGGTGAGAACCGGTTTAAATACAAGGCTCCCTCCCGGACTTCTTATGAAAACCTTGTGCTTAAACGTGGACTGGTCACTGCCGGTTCTCCGCTGTCTCTTTGGTTCATGGGTTCCATGCAGGGCGGACTGATCACGGAAATCGTTACGATGGATGTATTGGTCAGCCTGCTCGGTCCGACAGGTGCGCCATTGATGTCATGGACATTCATCGGTGCGTGGCCGGTAAAGTGGGACGTGTCCGGATTTGATTCGATGGAAAATAAAATAGCATTGGAAACGCTCGAGCTCTCGTACAATTATTTTGTAGCGATACCGGGAGTTTCTGTGCCATCACTGTGATCAACATTAAAAATAAACCGGTATGTCAATCGAGATCAGGGAAATTGTTATCCGTGCGAATATCACCCGTCAGAATAATCAACAGCAGGATGCCCGGCAGGTTGCTGATGATCGTAAAACAATTGTTGAAGAATGTACGAAGCGTGTGCTTGGCAAGCTTCGTAAACGTGCGCCACGCTGATATTGATGAACTACTAAATGTCACTTCTCTCCACCATATCCGCGGGCACACTTACGCCCATGACCATCACGTCCTATACTGATGCGTCTTTTACTGCAATGGATACAGAGTACACTGTATTCATCAATCCTGATCAGCTTACTTTCAATTATAAAATCAAAAGCACACGCCAGGACGTTCCCGGGCAAGGCGCTAACACATTAAAATTTTCCGGTGTAGAACCAGAATCGGTAAGCTTCGATATTATGTTCGATACGACCGGCGTAATTCCCGGAAGCTCAGGAGATGTTTATGCGCAGATAAAAGAATTCAGGGCACTGACGTACGATTACAACGGCACCATTCACCGTCCCAATTATTTGCAGCTCAGCTGGGGCTCCATCATTTTCAAGTGCGTGCTCAGCACGCTGAATGTCACTTACACACTCTTCAGCCCGCAAGGTGTTCCCTTGCGTGCGAAAGCTTCTGTGACATTCGAAGAAACAATGGATCCTGCAACTATTGCACGTGAAGGAGATAACCAATCACCCGACATGACGCATCTCAGAACCGTGCTCAATGGCGATACATTGCCACTGATGTGTTACAGAATTTACGGCGACACATCGCTCTATCTTGAAATCGCCCGCGCCAACGGTCTGGATCATTTTACCGAGCTGGTTCCCGGAATGCGGATCGAATTTCCACCAATAGCCAAATAGAACGATACAATGCCTGCTCCCTCACCATTAAATGCCACCACCACATTGGTTACGTTCACTGTCAAAGTGAATGGAAGTCCGATCAGCGATTCCTACCAGGTGGTGTCCATAGAGGTGAACAAAGAAATTAACCGTATTCCGACTGCGCTCATAGTGTTGAGAGACGGCTCACCCTCCGAACAGTCATTTCCGATCAGCGATTCCTCCGATTTTATTCCCGGAAACCCCATCGTGATCATGGCCGGGTATCAATCTTCAGAAGAGCAGATCTTCAGCGGAATTATTGTTCAGCAAGGATTAAAAATCGACAAAGAAGATTCGCTGATCGAAGTTGTGTGCAAAGACAAAGCCGTAAAAATGACGGTCGGCAGAAAAAATACTTATTTCAACAGTGGTGACAGTCCCGTAAAGGACAGCGATCTGATCAGCACTATCACCGGTACGTACGGTCTTACTGCAACGGTCGATTCAACTACAGTAAGTCATAGCCAGATCTTTCAGCATTACAGCACCGATTGGGATTTCCTGGTAGCGCGTGCTGAAGCAAATGGTATGATCGTGGCGGTGGATGATGGCGCTGTCAATGTAAATGCTCCGAAAGTTTCCGGAACCGCAGTGCTTGGTGTGACGTATGGCGATTCACTTCTTGAAATGGAATCGCGCATTGAGTCTGTTGATCAGTATCCATCTGTGCAGGCAACATCATGGGATCCGGCGACGCAAAAAATTGTACAATCCGCAGGCAGCGATCCGACAGTAAACGAACAGGGAAACCTTACCTCCTCTACCTTGTCGGGCGTGGTTGGCCTTACTAATTTTTCATTGCAATCTTCCGCATTGGTTGCTGAGGATGAATTACAGGCATGGGCAAATGCCGCACAATTAAAATCATGGATGTCGCGATTGCGCGGGCGTGTCCGTTTCCAGGGAAGTGCGCTTGCCAAACCGGATACATTGATCGCGCTTGATGGAGTAGGCGAACGCTACAATGGAAATATTTACCTGCGTGGCGTAACACATATCATTGAAGGCGGCGATTGGGTTACGGAAGCCGACTTCGGCCTTGAGCCAATTCCGTTTGCAGAAACAAACCCCGTTTTTGTTCCGCCTGCGCAAGGTTTATTGCCTCCTGTTCATGGATTGCAGATCGGTGTTGTAAAAGCAATCAAGGCAGACGCGCTGGGGCATTTTCGTGTGCAGGTTACATTGCCGCTGATGCAGAATGACGGGCAGGCGGTGTGGGCGCGCATGGCAACATTTTATGCGACAGGTACTGCCGGTGCCTATTTTTATCCCGAGACAGGCGATGAAGTGGTAGTAGGATTTTTTGATGATGATCCGCGCTGCCCTGTCATTCTTGGCATGATGCACAGCAGTAAAAATGCCGCGCCATATACTCCTGATGATAAAAATACATTCAAAGCGATCGTCAGCAAATCACTGGTAAAAATTGAAATTGACGACGATAAAAAAATCATCACCGTTACCACGCCCGGAAAAAATATGATCGTGCTGAGCGATGATGCAAAATCCATTACGCTCACAGACCAGAACAGTAATACAATCACGATGGATTCCAACGGCATCAAGCTCGACAGTGGAAAGGATGTGACAATTTCCGCCAAGGGAAAAGTAACTATCAGCGCGACTCAGAATATCGAAGCCTCATCTTCAGGCGGAGATTTTTCCGGCGCAGGAGTAAACGTGAAGCTCACCGCACAGGCACAGCTCACCGCAAAAGGAAATGCATCCGCAGAACTTTCTGCAGCAGGACAAACAACAGTAAAAGGAGCAATGGTGATGATTAACTGAAAAAAATTACCGATTACCGAATTACCAATTACCAATGCTACAGAAATAGCTACAACCAACAAACCAACAGCGAACAACAACAAACAACAAACGAGAAACAACAAACATTTCCCTATGCCACCAGCAGCACGACTTACTGATATGCACACTTGTCCGATGCAGACACCTGCAGTGCCGGCGCCGATCCCGCATGTGGGCGGACCTGTAATTGGTCCGGGATCACCGACTGTTCTCATTGGAAAAATGCCTGCTGCGGTAATGGGAGACAATTGTGTTTGTGTGGGGCCGCCTGATTCAATTATCAAAGGTTCGGCTACAGTAATGATCGGTGGAAAGCCGGCAGCGCGCATGGGTGATACAACCGCACATGGCGGATCTATAGTTTTAGGATGTCCAACAGTGATGATAGGAGGATAGAAGTGTATGAAAAAACATACTGATCATTCTTTTTTAGGTACAGGCTGGAGCTTTCCGCCGGAATTTGATCCTGACATGGGAAGCATTGTCATGGTTTCTGATGAACAGGATATATGGGAAAGTCTTCAGCTTATTCTATCTACATCTCCCGGTGAACGGATGATGTTTCCAAAATTCGGCTGCGGTATCCGGAGAATGGTTTTTGATACTGTCAACACCACTTTTCTTACACAGCTGAAAGACCTGATCCGGTTTTCTGTTTTGCATTACGAGCCCAGAATTGTTTTGAATGATGTTACGATCAGCGGTTCCGATACGCATGAAGGAATGCTGCACATCAAGCTTGATTATACCATCCGTAAAACAAATTCGCGCAGCAATCTTGTTTATCCATTCTACCTGCGTGAAGGAACTAATATCGCTCCTCAATATATAAAGTCTTCTAAAGAAAGCAAATGATAGGTCACGAAATCCATTATGAAGCTTTCTATTCTTCGGGCGTTTCACGTGATACGCGCACACCGGTTGCGCTGCTTCCTGAAAATGTTCCGCTCGATGAGCGTGATATGGAAGACGATCTTGTTTTTGCAGGCGCATTGTCGAATTACATCAACTTTTTCAATTCACAGAATGAATACGCGGGCACGTGGCATCCTTTTTTTGCCAAAAGCGAACCGGCTTTGCTTGCTACAATTGCGACCACCAGCCTGGATGTGATTGATAAAGAATTTAATCACCACCTGCTTCTTTTCGATATCACTAAACGATCAGAAAAGAAGATCGCGGAATTGCAGCATATTTTCGACATCACGCTTGGCATAGCACTGCGTATTAATCATTGGCAGAAACATCTTGCGCGCGATCCCAATAATTCTGTGCTGCGCGAAATTGACAGCCAGATCGAAGGAAGTTTACGTGTGGGGTGGACAAGCCTGAAATATATTGATGAAACCTGCAGGACCAAATTCGGGTATTCTTTCAATGGAGACTTCAGGCTCTTCGGCGAAAAGTGGCAGTTAAAGGATTATGATGCGGTTAAGCCGAATGTCGTTATCGACCCTTCCAATGTCGACGCGTTACTTGTGCTGCTGCGCACGTTACGGACAATTTACAATGTGTTTTTTCACGCGCTCATTCACATTGTAAAGTACACGCGAAAAAATCTTGAAACTATTCTTGCTGAAAAGCATGATAACCGCCCTGATATTTCATTGTACATCGCTTTCGTGAAGCACATGAAAATGCTTCGCGGGCAAATGAATACGATTACAGAACGGCATATTGATTTTTATTATTTCGATGTGCTGCGCCACCAGCGGCTCCCGTTTACTCCTGATCGTACACTTGTCCGGTTTGTGCTGCAGGATAATTTAAAAGTGTTTTTGATGCCGAAAGGAACGGAACTGTCTGCAGGAAAAGACGATGTGGGAAAAGAATTGATTTATACAACCGACAACGATCTTTACATTAACCGCGCGCAGATCGCTTCGCTGCATACATTATTTGTAAGCCGTAATCCCGATGTAAAAACCGGTGTAGAAAATAAGACGCTGCGGATGGTAAAAGGAATTTTTTCATCTTCTGATCCGACAACAATGCTGAATGGCGCTCAGCTGGATTGGTGGCCATTAATGGGATGTGACCAGCTCAATCTTGGCTCTTCGCAAAAGTTAATGAATGAAGCCGGACTTGGTTTTTCAATTACTTCGCCGGCATTATTTCTCAGCGAAGGACAACGTGATGTGACTGTTACATTCAGCCTTGATAAATCAGAACCGGCGCTCAAAACATTGCGCAAAATTATTTTTGAAGTCATGCACAATCAGCAGCGGAATAATGCAGGTGCTGTATTTTATCTTTTTTCAAAAGCGCTCACCATCAGCATAACTTCCGCAGGCGGATGGCTCAATGTAGAGCGATATGCGTTCACTTACGATGATGCCAATGCTGAACTCATCCTGCGTTTCAACTTTCGCCAATCGGATCCCGCAATAACAGGGTTTGAACCTGCGC
>JALYQL010000262.1 GCA_030855855.1 Bacteroidota bacterium
CTTCACTACGTGCCGTAAGAAAAGCAATTATAATATCGGCAAGACCGGGTGCGCTGCGGATTTCACGGCAAACCTCAATTCCGTCCAGGCCGGGCATCATCACATCAAGCAAAACAAGATGTGGTAATTCTTTTTTTGCTGT
This sequence comes from Bacteroidota bacterium, assembly GCA_030855855.1. GTDB lineage: Bacteria > Bacteroidota > Bacteroidia > Palsa-965 > Palsa-965. Next base: position 143 of record JALYQL010000262.1, read on the forward strand.
AGTAATCGCCTGGTCACCATCGGGTGCGGTAAAAACCTCGTATCCTTCTTTCTTGAGGTTATAGCTCAGAAATTCAAGAATGTCCGGCTCGTCGTCAACAATTAAAATTTTATGGGAGAATGTAGTCATAGAGTTGCTTTGAAGCCGGTACAAATGTAAGGTAGCGATATACCTGCCAGTGTTAACGTAAGATTAAGTTAACATAAAGGTGGGAAAATCAGAAATCGGGTATTTAACATTGAATTCATTCTGGCGTAATCCACCCGTCACGTCAGAAAAGTTCCTTTGCACTCAACTAAATTCCCTCATTTAATGAAGTTCCGTTTTACGATTATAGCGCTACTCTTCCTTGTTTTACGTGGATTTTCACAAAACGGGATCATTTCAGGAACCATTTCTGTACAAGACAACGGCGAATTGGTCATCGGCGCAGTGGTTATTGTAGATAGTTTACCTAAATATGGAGCTGTTACGGATTTTGATGGTAAATACACTATTAAAATTCCGGCAGGATCTTATAAGATCACCTGTCATTATACCGGTTATGCAGCGGTTTCGTTCCTGAATGTAAAAGTAACCGCCGGACAAACCACACCGCTTGATTTTGTTCTTTCGGCGCCATTGGATACTAATATCGTTGAAGTTATAGGAATAAGAGAAACAGGAACGATCAACGCCGTACTCGACACCATTCATAAGGGAAATGGAGCGGTCGACGGGCTTGATAAAAAAACCATCTCGCAAACAACGGAAACAACCGCAGGCGGAGTAGCAAAAAAAATTCCCGGCGTTACTATTGTAGACGGACGTTTTATTGTGGTGCGCGGACTTTCGGAACGATATAATGCGGTTTTGCTGAATAATGTTTTTGCACCATCGGCAGAGACGGACGTAAAAGCATTTGCATTTGATCTTGTACCGAGCTCGATGATCGACAATTTTATGGTTTACAAATCTCCTTCACCAGATCTTCCGGGAGAATTTGCAGGTGGAGTGATCCGCATTACAACAACAGATATTCCCGATCATAATGTTTTCCATGTCGGTTATGCAGGCGGATTCCGTTCGGGAACAACGCTTCAGCCGTTCAATATGAATAAAGGTACCGGATCAGATTTTTTTGCTGCCGGTGCAGGTTCAAGAGGTTTGCCCGGGAATTTTCCAACGACTGCAGGATTTGCGAGTCCTGCTTTTAATGCACAGGCACAGATGGAGGCAGGAAAATCATTGAGCAATAACTGGCTTTATGCGACAAAAAACGCACCTGCTGATATCCGTTTTAACATGGCATGGGAACATCGCTACAGCAAACCCGGCACCAAAGAAAAAAACGGGTTCCAGTTCGGAAACATTACGGCTGTTAATTATTCCAATACCTATTCTTATTACATTTCAAATCGTCTTGATTATAACGCGTACGATTCTATCAATCAAAAAAGCGATACGATTTTTTATTACACCGATTCTGTGTACACCAATTCAACACGAATGGCATTGGTACAGAATAATGCAATCCGTTTTGGAAAAGGAGGATCTCAACGTATCACCCTGAAAAATCTTTTCAATCAAATGGGAGATAACGAAACAACACTTCGCGGCGGTATAAATCATGAATTCGGAACCCGTCAGAAAGAATATTCGTACCGCTACACACAACGTTCTATCTATACCGGCCAGCTGAATGGCTTACATCAATTCAACAATAAGAATACAGTTATTGACTGGACGGCTGCGTATTCACTTTCAAGACGCAGTGACCCTGACTGGAGAAAAGCGAGATACACGCAGGATATTTCTGCACCCACAGATCCATACTACCTGTACATCGCCAATAGTCCTTCTCCTTCTTTCCTGGGTCGTATCTTTATTAATATGCATGAAGATATTATCGCAGGCGCTGCCAATTATACACAGGCGATATTTTTGCGTGGCGATTCTACATCTGAAAATCCATACTCCTTCACATTAAAAACAGGAATTTATATAGAGCAGAAAGAACGTACGTATACCGTTAGGAACCTGGGTTATGTTTACAACCAGGCTACCAGCTTTGACTGGGACATTACAACAATGCCGCTGGATTCTGTTTTTCTTCCGCAGCACATTAATGACAGCGATGGAATTAAAATTGCAGACGCCACAAAAAAAGCGGATCAGTATTTTGCTTCAAATTCCTTACAGGCAGGTTACCTCATGGCTATTGTTCCTTTTGGAAATTTCAAAGGAAAAGTAGATGAAAAAAATCATGAACGTGTTCGTATCAGCACAGGTGTAAGATTTGAACGGAATGTACAACGTCTGAACAGCAACACGATCCAGGATGATACGGTAATTGTCAATAACGATATCCTGCGAATCCTTCCTTCCATTAATGTTGCGTGGAATTTCAGCGACCGGATGCTTGCCCGTGCGTCTTATGGCAGAACGCTCAACCGCCCGGAATTCAGGGAAATTGCTCCATTGTATTTTTATGATTTTCTTTTTAATTCTATTAACACCGGGAACAGCGCGCTTAAAACCCCGTCTATTGAAAACTATGACCTTCGCTGGGAATTTTATCCGCGCAGTGGCGAAAACATTACTGTCGGCGCTTTCTACAAAAAATTCACCAACCCGATCGAGGTTTATTTTATTCCGGGTGTAGGCTCTGGCGGAACAAGAAGCTTCACATGGGGCAATGCGCCGGAAGCTCATAATTACGGAATTGAAATTGAAATGAGAAAGAAGCTCGATAGCATTAATGTTCCTTTCATAAGAAACCTCAGCATTGTAGCGAACGCTGCTTTAATTAAAAGCGAGATCAATCTCACCGATGAAAATATCGGGCTGGTCTCCAACAAACGCCCGATGATGGGACAGTCGCCATACATTGTGAACGCAGGCCTTTTTTACCAGAATGATTCCCTTCGTTTACGTGTCAATGTAATGTACAACGTAATCGGACCACGTATCGTAATTGTGGGTGTACCTGGTGTTCCGGAAGTATATGAAATGCCACGCAGCCAGCTTGATATTGCAATTATAAAAACAATCGGCAAGAAGGATAATATTGACTTCCGTTTGAATATTTCTGACCTTCTCAACCAGGAAACATTATTGTTGCAGGATGCAAATGCTGACGGCAAATTAGACCGCAATACCGATCAGCGGATGCAGTTTTATAAAAGAGGAACTTATTTTACGTTTGGTGTGAATGTGCGCATTCTTTAAGTCAGAGCGCGGACTTTAGCGTAAGTGCGCACTTTAAGTCCGCACTTATGCTAAAGGTTACCAAAAAGTTAAGAGAGCGGTTGCACACCGCTCTCTTTTTTGTTTTTTGTTTACACACCAATACAATAGACTAACATATCCATAAACTGCGTTTCATACTCGCATCATGCTTCAGCGATAGTTTTGCCCTCGTAAACAGAACTAACGAAACCAAAAAAATGAACATGAAAAAGTTTTTACTCTCTGCTGTACTTAGCGTTATGTGCTTCCTTAGCATGAACGCGCAGATTATCAAATCAGGCAACATTACGGCCAGTGAAACATGGACCAACAACAACATTTACATTCTTAGCGGCTGGGTTTATGTTAAAGCCGGCGCAACGTTAACAATTCAGCCAGGAACAATTGTCAAAGGAGATTTCACCACACGGGGCGCATTGATCATTGAACGTGATGCGAAAATTATCGCAGACGGAACTTCTGATCAGCCGATCGTTTTTACATCACAAAAGTCAGTCGGACAACGTTCGTATGGTGATTGGGGTGGATTAATCATTTGCGGCCGTGCTTCTGTTAACGCACCTGCAAACGTTTCTTTAGGAACCCTGCAAGGTGAAGCGGTTATTGAAGGCGGTGTCGGATCAATTTATGGCGGAGGACCAACTCCAAATGATAATGACAGCTCAGGAGTGCTTCGTTACTTACGTATTGAATATGCAGGAATCGCTTTCCAGCCAAACAGCGAGATCAACGGGCTTACCTGCGGCGGTGTCGGACGTAAAACTGTTATCGAGCACATTCAGATTTCTTATTCCGGTGACGATTCTTATGAATTTTTCGGTGGAACTGTAAATGCAAAATGGCTCGTTGCTTACCGTGGATGGGATGATGAATTCGATACAGATTTCGGATTCAGAGGCCAGATCCAGTTCGGACTTTCTATACGTGATCCTAACATCGCTGACCAATCAGGTTCAAATGGATTTGAGTCTGACAACGATGCAACAGGAACAGGAAACACTCCTATTACACAGCCGATTTTCTCTAACATGACTGTTGTAGGGCCACTTGCTTTTAACTCAACTATTAACAGTCTTTATAAACGCAGCCTTCACCTTCGCCGTAACACAAAAACATGTGCTTACAATTCTGTATTTATCGGTTACCCTACTGGTTTATTAATTGAAAGCTCAAGCACACAGGCAAACGCAACTGCAGGCGAGCTTCAGTGGCGCAATAACGTATTGGCAGGCATGGGCGATACACTTGCAGCAACTTCAGCGGCAAATCCGAACAATACAAACGGTGCATTCTTTATCGGTGATGCAAATTTGAACAACGGATGGTTTGGAACAGCAGGTTTCAGCAATACAAACTACCCTGCAGTAAGCAGCCTTATGTTTAATAACGTAAGCCTCACCGCTCCTGATTTTACATTGATGACAGGATCACCACTTCTTACAGGTGCGTCTTTCACCAATCCAAATCTTTCCAATACATTCTTCACACCGACAACTTATCGCGGTGCTTTTGACGGAACAAATGACTGGACAGCTTGCTGGACAGAATGGGATCCGCAAAATCAGCCTTACACCGGCGCAATCAACAACGCATTCACAGTAACAGCAACAGCAGCAAGCGCAACAACATTCTGCCAGGGCGGTTCTGTTACACTTGATGCAGGTTCTTACCCGGGTGCATCTTACATGTGGAGCAACAACGCAACAACACAAACCATCAGCGCAACAACAAGCGGAACGTACAGCGTAACTGTAACAAAAGCAAACGGATGTGCTGCATCGTCAAATTCAATTGTTGTTACTGTAAATCCTTCACCAACAACACCAGTTATCACTGCAAGCGGAGCAACAACATTCTGCAACGGTGGCAACGTAACTCTTACTTCCAGCCAGGCTACAGGAATTATGTGGTCTAACAACGCGGTTACACCATCGATCAATGTTACTTCTTCTGGCTCGTACGATGTTACTTACACAGATCTTAAC
>JALYQL010000263.1 GCA_030855855.1 Bacteroidota bacterium
GTGATGAAATATTTCCTATTCACTGTTAAAAGAGGGAAGATTTCGACTGAGATAGGAATTCAGCAGACGAATTTGCAGGAAATAGTGCCTGCAGAGAACCACAGGCGCAGAGCAAGATCGTAGTGTAATTTGTTGCGAATAATGCAAAACGGAAAACGGATTTTTGATTTTCGCAAAAAGCGAACGCAGTTTAAACAGATCGAAAACAACAAATGTATTTTGCGCAATTTTTAAAAAGCAGAAGCGATTAACCGTTTATTACCGGAAGCAATGTGCTGTAATTTTCATAAAAAATACAGCGATGAACAAATTAAATTTCAGACGCGACAGCGGAAACGATTTTTATAAGATCCTTCATAAAAAGGTTTCAGATTCATTCGCAGGACGAGCGATCTATGCGGATACTAAAATGTGGTTGAAGGTTATTTTTTACTTCAGCTTTTTCGTGCTGACCTATTCTTTGTTGTTTTTCACAGGCGAAAACGCGATGGTATTTACAATTCTTTTCCTTGTCAATGGACTGCTGATGCTGGGGATCATTTTCAACATCGCGCATGATGCGGCGCATAATACGCTTTCTCATCGTAAAAAGCTCAACAAAATCCTGTATTACACCAGCTTTACTTTATTAGGAAATAACCCGTTCGTCTGGAAAAAGTATCACATTGAATCGCATCATTTGTACACGAATGTGGAAGGCAGCGATATTGATGTAATTAAAAATGCGTTCATCCGTCTTAATAAAGACGATGCCTGTAAATCACATCATCGTTACCAGCACTATTATGCGCCGCTGCTTTATATTTTTTATTCGCTCAACTTTGTTATTCTCCGTGATATTGCAGCATTGTTTGGCCGCAAAGACCGGACGATTGTGCTGGCGCTTCCATTGCGCGAAAAACGGGTCTACATTTTTTATAAGGTCATCTATTTTTCCTACACACTTATCCTGCCTTTGCTGTTTTGCGCGCCACACTGGAAAATTATCATAGGCGCATTTTTCCTTTCTCACTTTTTAAATTCGCTGATCATCTGCAGCGTGCTTGCCTGCAATCACCAGGTGGATGAAACTTCACATACTTCTCCGCCTGAAAAAGGAAAGCTGGATAAAAGCTGGGCGAGCCTCCAGATGGAAGCGAACCTGGATTACAATCCTGAAAGCAAGCTGCTGAATTTTCTCGTTGGCGGGTTCAACGCGCATACGGTGCATCATTTATTTCCGGGCATCTGCCACATTCATTACCCGAAGCTGATTTCTATTATCCGAAAAACCGCGTCTGAGCACGGCATTCATTATAACGAAACGACCTACCTGAAAGCCATGCGTTCACATTTCAGATTTCTGGAAAAAATGGGTGTGCAAACTAAAACAGAAAGCCATGAAACCGCAATTCAGCAAGAAACCGACGGAAGAAAAATTCTGGAAAGACCTTTCCGTTAAAGCAACTTCCTATTTTGAAGCAAATGGAAATGTGCGACACGGAAAATCAGCGATTTTATGGAAAGGCATCGTATTTTTTGTGGCGATGGTTTCTTTTTATTTATTGCTGTTGAATGCTTGCGGATCATTGCCGTGGGCGCTCTTTTTTTATTTTGCGTTCGGACTTTCTACCGCGCTTGCCGCCTTCAATTTCGCACATGACGCTTGTCATCAATCATTGACACCGAATAAAAAGCTGAACGATTTTCTTTTCTATTTCCTTTTTAACCTGCAAGGAGCGAGCGCATTTTTATGGAAAAAAAGGCATCTTGAATCGCACCATGTTTATGCGAATGTAAAGGGCGCAGATGCCGACCTGGAAGACACAAATCTTATCCGGTTGCATCCGGCTTCAGAATATAAATGGTGGCATAGGTTTCAGTCTTTTTATGCCCCTTTGCTTTACCTGTGTTATACGCTCAACTGGATCTTCTATAAAGATTTCAGGCTGCTCTTTAAAAAATCACACGCCTCTTTGAAAATGAAGAATTCCATGCAGGACAAGCTGCGCTTCTTTGGATTTAAAATCAGCTACCTGCTGGTTTTTCTTTTCACTCCATGGTATGCAACAGGAATTTCTTTTTTACAGATCCTCGTCTGTTTTTTACTGATGCATGGATTTGTTTCTTTATTTGTTTCGTTTACGTTTCTCATTTCACATTATTGCATGGAAGTGCAAATGCCGGTGTTTGACGAAAACAAAAAAATTGACAATTCATGGATGCAGCACCAGGTAGAAGTTTCTGTGGATTTTCATGCAGAGAGCAAATGGGCAATCCATATTTTCGGCGGATTCAATACCCATGTGGCGCACCATTTATTTCCTTCAGTCTGCCACGAGCATTATCCGGCATTGACAATAATAATAAAATCAACGCTTGCTGAATATGAAATTCCGTATCACCAGTTCACCTTTTTTAAAGGTGTGATATCGCATTTTAAGCTTCTTAAGAAACTGGGCAAAAGAGACTTAATAGAACACGGATAAAAACGGATGTTTCCTGGTGGCTTTGTGGTGGCAAAAAAGCGGTCAGCATTATTTATGCTTATCGCGATTTCTCTTGAACGTATTTCGCAAAAGCAAACATTGTTGCTTCTTCAAAACGACGTGCCATCAGCTGAACACCGAATGGAAGTCCGTCTTTGTTTTTTCCGGCGGGAACGGAAATGGCGGGAAAGCCGGTGAGATTTGCCTGCACAGTGAAAATATCTTCGAGATACATTTTGATCGGGTCAGCAGAATTTGCGCCGAACTCGAATGCAGGACCGGGAGTTGTCGGGAGAATGATGATGTCGTATTGATCAAAGATCTCCTGCGTTTTATCGCGTAATAAACGGCGGACTTTTTGCGCTTTGGAATAATACGCATCGTAATAACCGGCGCTCAGCACAAATGTTCCGAGCATGATACGGCGTTTTACTTCTGGACCAAATCCTTCGCTGCGTGATTTTTTATAAGTCGATTCTAAATCGTGCGCGTTCTTGCTTCTGTAACCGTAACGGATTCCATCGTAACGTGCGAGGTTTGATGAAGCTTCTGCTGTTGTTAAAACATAATAAGCAGGAACAAGAAAATCGAGATAAGGAAAACGAACAGGCTCAACCGTGTGACCGTCTTTTTTCAATTCGTCAAGAATGGAATTCAGACGCGATTTTATCTCCGGATCAAGTCCATCTTTTTCAAAACAATCTTCGAGATAAGCAACACGCATTTTCCCGGGACGTGCAAGCAACTTTGAATATTCCGCAACAGGTTGTGTTGAATTTGTAGAATCGAATTCATCCGCGCCGGCTAATACTTCAAGAAGAATTGCAGCATCATCTACATTATTTGTCAATGGACCAACCTGGTCGAATGAAGAAGCATATGCAATAATTCCCCAGCGTGAAATTCTTCCGTACGTTGGTTTCATTCCTACAATACCGCTGAAAGAAGCAGGCTGACGAATGGATCCTCCCGTGTCTGTTCCTAAAGCTGCAAGACAAAGTCCGGCCGCGACAGCTGTTGCAGATCCGCCTGATGAACCACCGGGAACACGTTTTGGATCGAATGCATTCTGCACATTTCCGAATGCTGAATTTTCATTCGAGCTTCCCATTGCAAATTCATCACAATTCGTTCTGCCGATAATGATCGCGTCCTGCGCAAGCAAACGTTCAACGACAGTGGATGAATAAGGAGAAACGAAACCTTCGAGAATTTTTGAAGAAGCAGAAACTTTATGGCCGGTGTAGCAGATATTATCTTTTAATGCGATAACCATTCCGGCGAGCTTGCCCGCTTTTTTTGATGCGATCTTTTCATCCACCTCTTTCGCTTTCGCAAGAGAAGAATCAGCAAACACTTCAAGAAACGCATTGAGGTTTTTTGTCGCTTCGATCTTTTTCAGATATTCTTCTACCAGGGCCACGCAGGAAACGGTTCCGGCAAGCAGATCGGTTTGAACATCAGAAAGAGAGGTGTAGGCCTTCACGCAAATTTTGAATTTTGATACCTGAAAGTCAGGATTGAATTCAGAATTAAATTAATCTTTTTTAGCAGGAGGAGTCTCGCCATCAACACCTTTAGAAGCATCTTTAAAATCTTTGATGCCTTTTCCAAGGCCCTTCATAAGCTCAGGAATTTTGCGGCCACCAAAAAGAAGAAGCACAACTATAAGAATAATGATGAGCTCAGGCGCACCAAGGCCGAAAGGTCCGAGAATGATGAAAGGATTCATGTTGCTGTTTTAGGAGATGCAAAGATAGGAAAATGATTACCAATTACCGGATTACAGATTACCAATTGAATTGTGCAAAATGATTACCAATTACCAATTGGATTAGGGGGAATAAAAAGGGAGGAGGGCTTTTTGACCTAAAACCGGCGAATAAGAGTCAAAAACAGGCTATTTATTTGATTTTTTATGTCATTTTACACCAAACTTCGACATTTTCTAAAATACGCTGTTGCCAATTACAACCTTTTCATCTGTAATTTGTAATCCTGTAATCTGTAATCAATTTATTGGCGGTGGTCCCGGATTCTGATAAGGATTCTGCTGATTAGGATTTGGCTGGTAAGGGTTCTGTTGATTTGGGTTTTGCTGGTAAGGATTCTGTGGATTTGGATTCTGCTGGTAGGGGTTGTTTTGATATGGATGTTGTTGGAATGGCTGAAAGGGTGAAGATTGCTCAAGCATGGTCTTATAA
>JALYQL010000302.1 GCA_030855855.1 Bacteroidota bacterium
GCCGGATATTGTTTTTCTTGATGTTGAAATGCCGGGAGGAAATGGATTCAAATTACTGGATGAAACCAACCGCAATAATTTCGAGATCATTTTTGTGACTTCATACGGACATTACGCGATTCCGGCATTACGTTACAGCGCAATAGATTATCTTCTTAAACCCGTTGAGATCGAAGAGCTGAAGAACGCTGTGCTACGTGTCGAATCGCGGATGCAAAAGAAAAATGATCTTAAAGCGAATTATAAAGCACTGAATGAAAATCTCCAGTTGCCAGCCAGCCAGCAGCGCATCGCGGTTCATGGTGTGAATGATATCCGTTTTGTTTCGGTCAAAGAAATTATAAGGCTGGAAGGCGACAGCAATTACACGTATATTTTTACTTCCACAGGCGGAAAATATCACACTTCACGGACGCTGAAAGATTACGAGGAGTTATTGCAGGCCCATCCGAATTTCGTGCGCGTACATAAAACCCATATGATCAACCTCGATCATCTCGTCAAATTCATGAAAAACGAGGGTGGGTATATTATTATGTCCGACGGATCCCAGGTGGAAGTTTCCAGGAGAAAAAAACAGGAGCTTATGGATCGGCTGAAGATGAAATAATTCAAAGATTCAAAATTCAAGATTCAAAATTCATGTTGGCAAGCACAAAGCATGTTCCCCACACGTTTTTAGTCAAAATCTTACAGCTGTGAGAAAAGAAAATGTGACGGCTTTTATTCCGTTTGAAATAGTCACAATTTTGTAGTGTCAGTTAACCAATAAAAATTCAAATAAAAAGAAACATGAAGACGAAGATTCTCCTACTTGACAACCCCAAAAAACGCAGAATGGCTATTGCAGCGATCATAACTCTTGAATTCATCCTGTTTTACCTGGTAACAACCGCCTCGCATTGAATTAAAGCCCAACACACATTTTCATTTTAAAACAGGACCCAATCTTGCATACAAGTGGGATGATCAGACGATCATCCCACTTTGTTTTGATCCGGATTGCCAGACCCGCTTACATAAACCTTCAAAATCTTACACCTGCAAGTATGCCCTGTTGGTTGGCTTGGGCAACAATGCCAGCCGGATAATCTTTGTAGTAACTATAACTGCAAAGATTCCCCCTGATGAAAATAAAACTTACCCTACTGTTAAGTGTTCTTTTGATTTTTGTTCAATCGATACACGCACAAACTTCCTGGAAAGGAATTACAAGCACAAACTGGAGAACAGTCTCGAACTGGACTGCCGGCGTTCCTAGCTCCACCACGGATGCAATTATCGGTGATGCAAATTTTACAGGCCCATTCCAGCCGGTGCTTAACGGCAGCACCGCACTCTGCAAAAACTTAACGATCGGAAACGGAACCATTGTATCAACGCTTTCCATCGCTAAAAACATCAATATTTACGGCGATTTGCTGATCGGAAGCAACGGAAGCATTTTGCACAGCACAAATAACCGAACGATCACAGTCAAAGGAAACTGGACTAACCAGGGAACTTATTCCGCGACCGTTTCCAACGCACCAGTCGTATTTTCGGGTACTGCGCAGGCCATTACAGGTATCACTGTTTTTAAAAGTGTAACTGTAAATACAGGAAGCACTGTTACGCTTGCGTCCAATATTACAGTCAACTCCGCTCTTACAGTGAGCGGAACACTCGATCCTGCAACATTTACTGTTTCTGGAACCGGAGCTCTTACTGTAAATTCAAACGGGATCATCCTTGTGAAAGCCGCTACGTTTGCCGCGAATTATGGATTATCCGGAACAGTTACATTGAACGGTACGAGCACTGTGAATTATGCATCTGCGGCGATTAACCAGAATATCAGCGCGGCTTATTCGTATGGCTATTTGCGGGTAAGCGGCGGAATGGCGAAATATCTTATTGCGAATTTGCCCGCGCTCAATTCTTCTTCATCGTCCACAGGCCGGATTTACATCGACGCAGGAACACTCGACATGCAGACTTTTACGGCCAACAGGGGAACATCAACCGCAGGCGGGTTTTTTGTGATGGCTATTGGCGCAACGCTGAAGATCGGCGGCACAAATTCTTTTCCGGCAAATTACAGCACGGTGACCATTGCATCCAACAGCACGGTTAATTATTACGGAAATAATCAGACTGTTGTGAACTACAGCTATGGCAACCTTGTATTTGAAAGCACCAGCGGAACTGCAGTAAAAACAATGCCAGCCACCGCTATGATTGTCGCAGGGAATTTCACCTGCCAGGCGGGTACCGGTGCAGGTGTAACATTCACTGCAGCAAATAGTCTTACCGTTAACCTGAATGTTGTTTTAGGCGCGAATACACTATTCAATGGCAGCACTTTCTCGCACACATTTAAATCCGGCTGGACAAACAACGGAACATTCAATGGTAATACCTCCACTGTTTTTCTCACAGGCCTCAACGCTGTTTTGAGCGGAACAGGAACTACTACTTTTTACAATCTCACTTTTACCGGTGCCGGAATTACAGCGCAGGGAACAACAAACCTCACTGTTTCGGGGAACATCACCACCAGCGGATCGGGAACATTTTCGCATGATGTAAACGGAACCCTGACATTGTCGGGCGCTGCCAAAACGATTACAGGAAACGGGTTGGATTTTTACAATTGCATCGTTACAGGAAGCATCAGCACCACAGCCAGCTTCACGGTCACAGGTGATTTTACAACCAGCGGAACTTTTACTGCCGGCGCTTCCTCAACAGTTACATTGAATGGGGTTTCAAAAACAATTGCAGGCAGCGGAAGCATTACATTTTACGCGCTCAATGTTTTTGGAACAATATCGACTTCGATCAGCTTTACGTTGCTGCAAAATTTTTCAGTTGCCGTTTCAGCGTCGTTCACTGCAAGCAATGGCACAGCTACTTTTAACGGAACCAGCACACTCTCAGGCACAGCTAATTTGTTTAATGTAACGATCAACGCTGCCAAAACACTTACCATGAGCACAAATTCCAATCTTGGAATTGCGGGCACATTTATTAAAACGGGAACTTTTAATGTCACATCCGGTATTCCGAACACTGTGACTTATAATGGCGGTGTGCAAACAGTAATAAGCACCACTTATCATAATCTTGTAATTGCAAATGCCGGAACAAAAACACCAGCAGGAAATAGTACTGCCAATAATGATTTTACCATTAATGCAGGCGCAACATTTAAC
>JALYQL010000340.1 GCA_030855855.1 Bacteroidota bacterium
ATTATCATTCCGGCCAGCCCTGCTGTTACCTGGTTTTGAGTTTTCATATGCAAATGCGGGTGATACCAATAAGTTGCTGCATAGTTTTTGATTCTGAAATGAGTATCCCAGGTAGCGCCGGGAGGAATTTCATTATGTGGCGTTCCGTCATAAATTGCCGGTACGTGAAGTCCATGCCAATGACAAGTTGTAGTATCGGGCAGGTTATTTACTACTGTGATGTCAACAGAATCTCCGTTATTAAGAATCAACGTGGGGCCGAGGTAACTTCCATTCACACCAGAAGTGTTTGTATTATAAGTCGGATAAAACTGATTCGTGGAAGGAGCAAAGTTGAGCGTGAAATTTGTCCCGGTCAATGCAGGAGGAATTATAAGCGGATTTATGAAGCTCTGCGCAAGACAACTTGCTGATATAAAAATTGACAGGAGAGATAATGTTTTCTTCATTTACACAGGTATTTATGTCTATAAGGTTTAAGCTAAAGATAGGCTGGTGAAATTATTTTTTTTTCATTTTTGAAATACTGAGAATGATTAATGACAGACTTTTCATTCAGCAATTAATGTATAATTAGTTTTCTCGTGAGTATACCTTTATCAGAAACAAGCCGGATAAAATAAACTCCGCTTTGTACTCCTTCCGTATTCAGGCTGACTGAATTTTCACCTTCTATTGTGGAAAGATTTCTTTGCTTAACAATTTTTCCCGCAAGATCAACCAACTGAATATTCATGTCGGTTTGATTTTCCGCATGAAAAGAAATTGTAACCAGTTCATTCGCCGGATTCGGATAGGTTGAAAAATCATTTAAAAATGAGCCTGGTGTATCAATACCTGCCACAGTTCCGCTAAAGGAGAGATTATCTACCCACAAGTAATCATTATCCTCCGGATTGGCTCCGCTTGCCGCAAGAACGATTATACAAGTGTCCGGATTATTCCCGGTCTGGTACATCAGGTTGATTGAGAAATTGCTCCAGCTCATTACCATTCCTGCAAGGGTTTGACTTCCTGTTGCTACGGTTTCGCGCTGGCCTGCCAATGCATTCCAACGGGTGAGTGTTACAGTTATAGAACCGGGGCTTCCACCAAAGCTCATGTATTGATATTGTCCCTCTAAATTCACCGGACGTTGATTAAAAGCAAATCCGGATTTGGGCTGCATAGTCATTGAATCCAAAACTCCGCTGACAGCTATTCCGGGAACAACAGTGGTGAGCACAGTCTTTGACGTAACCTTCATGTAATACGTACCGGGGTTTCCGGGCGTGCCTTGTGTAACCGTAAAAACGCCTGAAGCGCTCGTTGTTGAATTCAACGTTCCCCAGTTCTCAGGATTGCTGTAGTTACCCATGCTTGTCCAGTTTTCAAAGCTGAAATTCGGAATTGCCTGGCCACTTGCTGCCAGAGAAATTGAAGTAATGGCAAGGACAGAAAGATTTTTTGTTTTCATGTTAATGATAATATACAAATTATGGATCAGAGATGCAGCGGGATACCTTCATTTTTTCCTGAAGCTGCAAAAAAGAAAATTCTGAACGGTATTAAAAGGTGTAGTATGATTTTCTTCTATGCATTTAATTCGTTCAAAAGCGATCTCAAATCGTGATGACATCGATGCTTCTGTGTATTGTTTTATTTCAAGTCCGCTACATTTCTTTGGCCCTGATTCGGAAAACGTGCCAAGAATGAGATAACCATTTTTGCAAATTTCTTTTTCGGCGATGGAAACATATCGGGTAACCTGATCTTCATCGGTGAGGAAATGAAATGCAGCACGGTCATGCCAAAAGTCAAATTGAACCGGTGGCTGAAAATCAACTATGTCCGAAACGATGTAATGTACTTTGTCTGCATTTGTACCGAGGCGTTTTTTTGTTCGCTCTATTGCATTGGAAGAAATATCGAGCAGGTAAATATTCTGATACCCTTTTTCAATCAGCACATCAATAAAATGGCTGTCACCTCCTCCGACATCGATAATATTCGCGTCAAGAGGCAAATCAAAAAGGTCAAGAAACTCAACAGATGTTTTTGGATAAGCCTGGAACCAGCTGACTTCGTTTTCGGCTTTCGTGGCAAAAACTTTTTCCCAGTAATCTTTTGCGGTTGTTTGCATGTCAGGTTTTTAAAATGATCTTTTTATCAGCACTACTACAAATCCGATTTACTTTTATTCTCAAAATATTTTTTCAACGCCTTTTCACCGAATTTGTAGAACACCACCGGCGTCACCACCATATCCAAAAACGTAGAGCTGATCAGTCCGCCGAGGATGACTGTTGCTACGGGGTAAAGAATTTCTTTTCCTGCTGCCTGCGAATCGAGTGTGAGGGGAATGAGCGCGAGCGCAGCAACCAACGCAGTCATCAGCACAGGAACAAGCCGTTCGAGCGAACCACGGATGATCATTTCTTTACTGAACTTTTCACCTTCGTGTTCAATAAGGTGAATGTAATGTGAGATCATCATGATGCCGTTTCTCGAGGCAATTCCTGTGAGCGTAATAAAGCCGACGAGCGTTGCGACAGAAAAAGTTCCGCCGGTAAGAACAACAGCGATCACACTTCCGACCAAAGCAAGCGGAATATTAAGCATGATCTGGAATGCAATGGGGGCAGAGCGGAAATAGCTGAACAGCACAATGAAAATTCCGGCAATTGAAAATAAGCTCAGCCAGAAAATAATTTTCGAAGCGCTTTTCTGGCTTTCAAATTGCCCGCCATATTCAACGTAATATCCTTCGGGCTTTTTCATTCCGTCAATCTTCTTTTCGATCTCTTCCACCGCGCTGCCCAGATCGCGTCCCTGTACATTGCAGGAAATACTGATTTTCCGTTGCGTATTTTCATGTGAGATGGTGTTGATCGATGTCGTGTTTTCGATCTTCGCAATCTGTTGCAATGGAATAAGATTACCCTCTGGTGTGTGCAGCTGCGTGTTGCGAATGTTTTCAATATTGCTCCGCTCTTCGTCGGTAGTGCGTAACAGCACTTCAAAATAAGTCTGTCCATCCACGATCTGCCCTGTCACTTTTCCATTAAAAAATATCTCAAGATCTTCTGCAACTTTTCCCGGCTGCATACCATAACGTTTCAACGCTTCTTTATCCACTTCGATCCTCAGCTGCGGCACCATCACCTGGCGTTCAACCTGTACATCAACAACCCCGGCGATTGCGGAGATTGAATCTTTGATCCTGCCCGCTGTCATCTGCAAAGTGCTCAGGTCATTTCCGAACAATTTAATCGCAACCTGCGCACGCACACCGGAAAGCAAATGATCCAGGCGATGTGAAATCGGTTGCCCGACATTTACACTTACACCTTTCAACACATCAAGCTGCTTTCTGATGTCCGCAACAATTTCATCGCGGCTTCTTTCTACATCTTTTTTAAGAGAAACATCAATCTCAGAATTGCTCACCGGCTCCACGTGTTCATCAAGTTCTGCTCTTCCGGTTCTGCGGCTGACATATTCTACTTCGGGAACTTTAAGGATCAGCTCTTCTGCCATTGTTCCGATCTTGTCGCTTTCTTTTAAAGAAGTTCCGGCCGGCGTTGAAAGATTGATGGTAAACGAACCTTCATTAAAAGGCGGAAGGAATTCGGTTCCGAAAAACGGCACAATGCTTATCGCGGCAATAATTAATACGATCGCAGCAGTGATAACCGGTTTTGGATTCCGAAGTCCCCAATGCAGAATTTTTGTGTCTTGCTTTTTAAGAAAGCGCACCAGCATGCTGTCTTTTTCCTGCTTCGGTTTGAGCTTGCTTAAGATGAGGCTGCACAATGCCGGCGTTACTGTAAGCGAAACCAGCAGCGAAGCTACGATTGAAGTGATGTATGCAATTCCTAACGGCGAGAAAATGCGTCCTTCTATTCCCTGCATATAAAAGAGTGGAATAAAAACAAGCACAACAATAACCGTCGCGTAGACAATTGAATTCCGCACTTCACTGCTCGCTTCGTAAATTACTTTCAACACCGGCTTCGGATCTGCTGATTGACGGTTTTCGCGTAATCTCCGGTAAACATTTTCAACATCCACGATCGCGTCATCTACTAATTCACCTATGGCAATCGCAAGTCCGCCAAGAGTAAGTGTATTAATGGAAATTCCGAATAGTTTGAAAATGATCGCCGTGATTATTAATGAAAGCGGAATTGCAGTAAGGGTGATGATGGTGGTTCTGAAATTCAGCAGGAAAAGAAAAAGCACAATGATCACAAGAATAAATCCATCGCGCAATGCATGCGCAACATTGCTGAGCGAAGTTTCTATAAAACTTTTCTGCTGAAAGATCTGAGGGTTCAGCTTTACATCTTTTGGTAAAGAGCTTTGCATTTCTGTCAATGCCTTTTCCACTTCTTCTGTAAGCTGAACGGTGTTTGCGCCCGGCTGTTTTTCTACTGTGAGAATTACAGCAGCTTTTCCGTTCACACTCGCATCACCACGTTTTACAGCGGCGCCGAATTTTACTTCAGCAACCTGCGAAAGCAAAACCGGCAAGCCATCTTTATTGGTGACGACTGTGTTTTTCAGATCGTCCAGCGATTGCGCTCTTGCAACAACACGGATCAGAACTTCCGAGCCATACTGATCTAAAAATCCGCCGGTGCTGTTTTTGCTCGTCAGGCTGAGGGCACGGTCAATTTCGTCGATCGTTAAATTGTATTGCTTCAGCTGCGCAGATGAAACCAGAACTTGATACTGCAGGCGTTCGCCACCAATGGAAATCACTTGTGAAATTCCTTTGATGCTCATCAATCTTCTGCGGATGGTAAAATCGGCAAGCGTGCGCAGGCTGGAGGCGCTGGTGGTGTCAGAAGAAACTCCTACCATCATGATCTGTCCCATCACAGAGCTTATCGGTCCCATGACAGCAGTTATTCCTTCCGGTAGCTGTACTGTTTGCAGTTTTTCTGCCACCATCTGCCGCGCTTTGTAGACATCGGTGTTCCAGTCAAATTCAACAAACACCATTCCTATGCCGATGGTGGAGCTGCTGCGCACTACTTCAACTCCCGGCGCTCCGTTCAGCGCTGTTTCAACCGGAAGCACAACCTGTGTTTCAATTTCTTCCGGAGCCATTCCGTTTGCTTCAAGAAAGATGGTCACCCGCGGACGATTCAGATCAGGCAACACATCCACAGGAAGGTTGACAAGAATAAATGTGCCGTAAACCATTACGAGCGCGGCGGTTGCCACCACAAGTAAACGGTTGTTGAGCGAAAAGCGAATGAGTCTGTTAAGCATAAGAATGTTCCGGAAAAATTAATTAGTGATGGTGTTCATCGCCGTGATCATGCTCGCCATGTCCCGTTGTTGCATTTGCAGTTCCCTGCTCCACATTGATTACGAAATCGGCAGTATGCAATTGTCCGTTGATCTGGAACTGAAGCCAGCCACGATAAACTCCCGGCGTTTCAAATGTGGTATGGAGATCAAGGTTTCCGTTTTCAACATCCGGATGTACGTGCAGGTATTCGTAAGTGCCCGATTTGATCACCACCATGTGCGCTTTAGCCCCGAGATAATTTTCAAACGCGGATGCATCAAGCGTTTTTCCTTTTTGTTTGATAATACCCTCAATATGTAACATGGTTCCGGTTACAAATTTTCCTCCTTCAGGCTGAAGCGATACTTCGAGATCTCCTTTTTTCCATGTTGTGGCGGAAGCAGTGTACGCTGTTTCTTTTGAAGGAGCGCCAGACACGGTGATGGCTATTTTCTCCAACTGGTGCACTGCCCCGCTCGGTGTATAGTCGGCGAAAAGCGTGTATTGTCCGCCGGCAGGAAAAGTTGTTTTCACAATGTAAGAACCGTCAGCCTGGATTTCCGGGTGAATATGATCGAACCAGGAAAGATCTTTGCTCACCATGATAAGATGAATTTTCTTTTCATGCACAGCATCAAGGGGCACTTGTTCGGTGTCTTTACCTTTTATTTTTGGCGTAAAATTTAAAGACACTTCTTTGCCGCTTTCGATGGTTGCAGGGGCAGAAGAAAATTGCATGACATACACATTTGTGTTTCCTGCATTATCATTATGCTCAAGCGCCATTCCGCATTTCGGACATTTTTCTCCTTCCTTTCCTGTCACTTCGGGATGCATCGGGCAGGCATAAACATGTTCATGGCCTTCCTTGTCGTGATGTTCCATAGAATCACTGTCTTTCATTTCATGCTCATTGTTTCCACAAGAATAAAGCAAAGCTGTTGCGCCTATACCCGCAAACAGTGTCAGATTTCTGATGCTTGTTTTCATTTTCATTTGGTTTAATAGATAATTACTGGTTTAAATAAATCATTTTTAACTGGTAAGTTGCATTTGTTACGACGCGTTCAATTTCTTCCACGCCTTTATTGATGACAGTGTATTCGCCATTGTTTTCGCCTAAAGAAACATAGCTGAGTGAATAATGCTCAGCAGATTCTTTAATAAATACTGCAGGCTTTCCATTAATCTCGGTGATGGCGCTGTTGGGTAAAGCTATTTCACGATTCTGTTCGCTGCCTGCAATACGGACATTTACAAATTCACCGATCTTAAAATCTCCGTCCGGATTATCCATTTCAAACAAAACGCGCTGCGATTGATTTGTGGGATTGATGGACTGCGCATAAGAAAGTAATCTGACCTGCGCTGTTTTATGATCGTCGTTAGTGCATTGAACCGTAAAATAGCCGGCAGTTTTTAATGCATCAACGTCTTTGTCAAAAACCTGCGCTTCCACATATACTTTCGAAAGGTCA
Source organism: Bacteroidota bacterium (assembly GCA_030855855.1). GTDB lineage: Bacteria > Bacteroidota > Bacteroidia > Palsa-965 > Palsa-965. The sequence continues at coordinate 6,763 of JALYQL010000340.1, forward strand.
ATAACGGTGAACACCGTTTCATTTGCCAATACAGATGATCCGATCACCGTGCTGAAATTTCCGACAACGCCATCGATCGGAGAAGTGAAGATATAGGTGCGGCCGCTACCCGAATTAAATAGTTTTCTGTTTTCTTCTGCTTTTTTCAATCGCGCTTGTGCTTCCGAAATGTCTTTCTGAGCAGCGATATCCTTGATGGAAATCAGGCGGTCATAATTGCTTTTTGCCGCCTGGTATTCCGCTTCCATATTGTTTTTCTCTGCAAGAAAATTAACCATTCCACCGGCATCCATCTGCAATTCTGCAATTGCCAGCTGTTGGCCTTTTTTTACTTTACTGCCTACAGAAATATTCAATGCAGTGATCCTGCCGTTCTGCGGAATGCTTAAGATAGCCTGCCCGTTTGAAGAAGGAATAACAGTTCCGAAAAGTTTGGTGCTGCCCGTAAATTCGCCGCGTTGTACTTCTTTCGTTAATACATTAAATAGAAATTGTGTTTCCTTGGGAACAACAAGTCCGGTAGAAAAGCTATTTCCGCTTGCCCCACTTTCATCATGACCATCATGTGCAGCTGCATTTTGCGGAAACAAAAACCAATTAGAGACAAACAACGCAAATGCAAGAATGATTGTGTTGATCTTTTTCCTGAATGGCCTGCGGATAAGAAGCATGACCAGCAAGCCTGCCACGAACGCGCCGATGATGGTGAGAAAAGGATAGTCAAGTATAAAACTCTTCTCTTCTTTTTTCTCTTCATCAGGATGTTTGCCTGTTTCTACATTTTTAAGAAGAAGCAGGTCGGCACCGGATTTTGCATTTAGTGAAATGGAGAGATTATAAATTTGCTTTTTGGGAAATACAGCCTCCAGCACATACTCCCCACTGTCTGCTGCTGAAACATGAACTTCAATTTCAGGATGATCATTAACCGTCACCTTCAGCTGCGCAGCGCCAACAGCTTTGTTGGTTTTGTATTCGCTCACAAAAAGCCGCATCGTGCTTTCTGCTCCCGGCTCCAGAAATTCATATTTAAGCAGCAGCTCGTATTTATCTGAAATGGCTTCTGATGTAAAATAGGTGGCCCCATGAGCAGTAGCTGCCGGAGCAGTATGCGGCTCGTCGCCATGAGCAAACCCGGTTATGCTTAACAAAAGCAGCAACAGCGAAATCAATTTCTTTTTCATAGCGTTCCGTTAATATAATTGAGATAGATCAC
>JALYQL010000099.1 GCA_030855855.1 Bacteroidota bacterium
CTGCACTTAATTGGTAATTTGTAATCCTGTAATTTGTAATCCTTTCGTTGACTTAATTAATTAGTAATTGGTAATCCGGCACCGAAGGCGTCCCCTTGGGATAATTGGTAATCATTTCGGACTGCACTTAATTGGTAATGGGTAATCCGGCACCGAAGGCGTCCCCTTGGGATAATTGGTAATCTTTTCGTTGACTTACTTAATTTGTAATTGGTAATCCGGCACCGAAGGCGTCCCCTTGGGATAATTGGTAATCATTTCGGACTGCACTTAATTGGTAATTGGCAATCAGGTAATTGGTAATCATTCTTACCTTTGCGCCCTATGGAATCTACCCGACAGCTGAAATCAGCCCGCCTTATTCAGAAAGAGATGGCGGAGATTTTTCTTGCGGAGGCGCGCAATCTTTTTGGTAATGTGATGATTACCGTAACCGTTTGCCGTATGAGCGCTGACCTTGGTGTGGCGAAGATCTACGTGAGCCTTTTTCCGGTGAAGGATAAGGATACAATGCTCAAGCTGATTAAGGAGCATACTCCTGAGCTTCGTGGAATTCTGGGACGGCGCATTCGCAAGCAAGTGCGTGTTGTGCCTGAGCTCGTTTTTTTTCTCGACGATTCCATCGACTACGCTGAACATATTGACAATCTCCTCAAAAAATAATTTTCCCCGTCCTGCATGGAATACGATCCGATAAAACGAAGCCTTGGTGATGTGTTTAATAAATCACCGTTCAGGCGGAAACTATTTTATAAGCTGCTTGACCTGCTCATGCTTCGTGCATGGCATATTCACCGTGAACTACGAGCGTGGGCAAAAGGAAAAGGTAACGACATCAAAATTTTTGATGCCGGCTCGGGCTACGGTCAGCACACGTATTATCTTACCGGCATGAATCCTAAATGGGAAATTCTTGCTGTTGATGTGAAAGATGAGCAGGTGGATGATTGCAACCGTTTTTTTAAAGAAGTCGGCCGCACGAATGTGCATTTTGAAGTGGGCGATCTCACAAAATACCGTAAGGATAATACATTTGATCTCGCGCTTTCGGTTGACGTGATGGAGCATATTCTCGAGGACGAAGAAGTTTTCGTGAACATCTGCGCTTCATTGAAAAAAGGCGGAATGCTTTTGATCTCCACACCCTCTGACCAGGGTGGCTCTGATGTGCATGGTGACGGCGATGGTTCTTTCATCGGCGAGCACGTGCGCGATGGTTATAATATGCAGGATATTACTGACAAGCTCACCCGTGCAGGTTTTTCTAAAGTAGAGGCCTTGTATTCGTACGGCGCGCCCGGAAAAATTTCATGGAGACTTTCGATGAAATGGCCGATCCAGCTACTCGGCGTTTCCAAAGCATTTTTTATTATCATTCCATTTTACTTTCTCATCACGTATCCATTCGCTTACCTGCTGAACTGGCTCGACGTAAGCACCGTTCACAAAACAGGAACAGGGTTGATCGTGAAAGCCTGGAAATGATTCATCATAAGCGCGGACTTGAGTTCGCGCTTATGATGAATCTGCATATCAATTTCGAATGAACTTCACCTTCTTCGTCAGTCGCCGTTACCTGTTTTCACGCAAGTCGCATAACGCGATCAATATTGTGACGGGTATTTCTGTGGCTTGTGTGGCGGTGGTGACGGCTGCTCTCATCATTATTTTGTCGGCGATGAACGGGCTTTCTGATCTGGTGGAATCGCTTTACAATTCATTTCATGCGGATGTGCGGATCACGGCGGTGAAAGGGAAAACGTTTATTCTCGATTCAGCGGATGTGGTAGCGATGAAAAAAATTCCTGGTGTGGTGTGGTATACGGAAATCGTTGACGAAAATGTGCTGATCGAAAATGAAGACCGTCAGTCGATTGTTGTCATGCGAGGCGTTTCGCAGGATTATGCGAAGATTACCGGCTTTGATTCGACTGTTCACCAGGGCACTTATGATCTGCATCCGCAGGGAAGAACAGGCGCGGTGGTGGGGCAGGAAATAGCGACACGTTTAAACCTGGGTGAGCTTTCGCCGCTCAGCTTGTATGTTCCGAAGCGGGACCGGAGCCTCAGCATCGATTTCAGCAATATGGATGAAGAGCCATTCAATAAGGATCTCGTGTATGTTTCCGGATTGTATTCTGTGAGCAGCGATTTTGATGGCAAATTTGTGATTCTGCCGATTGAAAAAGTGCGCGCGTTGATGGAATACACGAAAGAGTCCAGCTCGGCAGAGCTTGGTGTGCAGAAAGGCGCGGATGTGGAGGAGATCATTGCTTCGGTGAAAAAAATCCTGGGCGATAAATACGCAGTGCAAAACCGTTATGAGCAAAATGAAGTTTTGTTCAGCACCCTGAAATCGGAAAAGGTGTGGACATTTATCATTTTACTTTTTATTCTTGTCATTGCCACATTCAATACGATCGGTTCGCTCACGTTGCTGATCATTGAAAAGAAAAAAGACATTGGTGTTTTGTGGAGCATGGGCGCCGATGCTTCTGTAATCCGCAGGATATTTTTCTCGGAGGGATTGCTGATCTCGATCACCGGCACATTGGTTGGTTCACTCATCGGATTGACATTTTGTTATTTGCAGCAGCATTTCGGCTTTATACATCTCAGTGAAGGATTTGTGGTGGATGCTTACCCCATCAATGTGCGGATGAACGATGTGCTGCTGATCATCGGCTGCGTGACGGCCATCGGTTTGCTGGCGGCGTGGTACCCTGTTCATATTTACACGAAACGTTACCAGACGATTAAGTTTAATGGTTAATCCCGTATTCCATCATAAGCGCCGGCTTAATCCGGGCTCCTGATGAAACCAGATCGTTACAATCCTCAGCTTCATCTGCTAAAACATTACACTTGTCGTAGTTAATGTTTAGGTAATCTTTTCAAAAGATTGCACCCATACTTTTGTCCTTGTGTTTACGGATTAAATCATTTATGATTTTTTTAAACTATTGTATGATAATGGGAAGCAGGATCAGAAAGCTGATCAATCAATCTGTAATAAACAAGACCAGCAATTACAGGAATGATAATATCAGGATCGTTCAGCAATATATGAAAGAGCAGAGTAAGCGCATCGAGCTTGATGAAAGCATTCGTTACGCAAGCCGTTTGCAGCGTGCGCTTTTGCCTTCAGAAAATGAGCTACGGGGAATTTCAAAAGAATCATTTTTATTGAGCATTCCGCGTAATGAGCTGAGCGGCGATTTTTCATGGTACACACGCAGCGGCAGTAAAATTATTATTGCGGTTGCAGATTGCACAGGCCATGGAATTCCGGGCGCGTTAATGTCGGTGCTCGGTTTAAGTCTTCTTAACCAGGTGGTGCTTGAAGAACGTTGTTACGAACCTTCACACATCCTTCGCAGAATTGATGAAAGAATGCGTTTGACATTCCAGCATTCGGAAGAAACCCAGCGTGATACATTTGACGGAATGGATATCGGCTTGTGCATGATTGACACTGTTGCGATGAAGCTTACATTTTCCGGTGCGACACGTCCATGCTGGCTGATCCTTGACGGAAAACTTTTGGAAATAAAAGGATCACGCTACCCCATAGGAGGAATGAGGCTGGAGGAAACACGCGAATATCCATCAACAGAAATTAATTATTCTGCCGGCGACCAGCTGTATTTATTTACAGATGGTTATTCAGATCAGTTTGGCGGGAAGGATGATAAGAAAGTGACAAAAGGAAGATTACGCCAGCTGATCGAAATGATCAAAGGTTTTTCCGTTGATCAGCAAAAAGAGCAGCTGCACGAGTTTTTCCTGCTTTGGAAAGGAAGCCGTGAGCAGACTGACGATGTTACATTGCTGGGAATGAAACTCTGAAAGCGGATTTAGTGATCTGGTAATTGCAAATCACTCTTCAATTATTCAGTTACCCTATTACTAAATTACCAGATCCCTACTGTTGGATGATGCGCTGCGTGAAGAGGACACTTCCATCTGCAGCTTCGGCTCGCAAAAGATAAACGCCGCTTGCAAGTGGCCCCGGAGAAAATCCGAATTTTACTTTTCCTTCTCCGACTTTATCTTCCAGCAGAATCTTCACCAGGCGACCGTTCATGTCATATAACGCGAATCTTACCGGCTGCACTTTTGCATTTGTAAAAACAATACTGAATGAATTTGCAAACGGATTGGGATACGCTGAAATTTCGCTTACGTTTTCTGTCACAGGTTGAACACTTACGTCTGAGGTAATTCCGATCTGTGCAACCCATGTTGCGTGAAGATGATTCGGAAGTCCGTACATTCCATTTACCCAACATGTTCCGCCTGCATCATACTTTCGTTGAATGCCGGTATAATCGCCCCAGCGTTCATCGCCGTTAAGCACATCGATGTAACCTTGTCCGGCCCTCACAACAGTTCGCGGCGAATACAAGCCATTTCCATCGGTAACAATGGCCGACGTTCCGGGGAATGTGATGCTGTCAGAATGAAGAAAGAAAATAATCGCTGAATTATCGGAAGCTGTTTGCCCGACCCATGCAATATTCGGGTAGCCGAATTCTAATGAAGTATCTCCGAAAATACTTGCGGTAAATGATGGCGCAGATGAAGCGTTTGTAATTTTTCCATGATACACCGCGCAACTTCCTGTCGATGTATCCATGGTGTTATTTACAAACTGAATAATATCATTCTGGATAAACGCGCCGAGAATCCTCGCATCATTTGTTGCAAGGTCGCCGTCGTTGCCGGGTGTTCTTGCATTCGGAGGCATAAAATAGCTGGTGCCGGAAGTAAGCGCTGTGACGCTGATGGAATTCCCCACCGCATTTGCTGTATCCGAAACGTGTACAAGAAAAACAGTATCGTTGGAAGCAGCAAGATTCCGGTCGGAAAGAAAATACATTCCCGGGCCGGCATCAGGATATCCACCGCCTTCTACCGGACAAAGGTTCCTGATCGGGCGTGATCCGAATGTGATGTTGTTGTGCAGTTCTGTATTGAGTGTGTCGCCTGCGTAACCATCCCATTTATTGAGCTGCCAGATAACGGTCTGCACAAAACCCGTTTGCCACGATTGATTATCATGGAGCAGGTTAACGGTAAGAAAAAGCTCGTCGCGATTTACAGCCATCATCGGGTAATCGCTCCATAATGTATCGTTGAATGGATTGCCGGGAACAGAATACAGATTATACAAACCATTTGCAGAATCTGTCCTGGAAAAACCGATAATGATATTTGTATTGTTGGAAAGATATCCTGCAAGACAAATAAGAATGAACCTGTTCGCTTCCGGATCATAGAGCACTTTAGGATCGTATTTGCTGCCGTTGTTTCCCAGCACAGAACACCATGAAGTAAGAGATTGTGTGCCGAGGTTGGTTGCGGTAACTGTATTGCGACGGAAAATATTTGAATTCTGTACAGAAATCAGCTGACCGTTGTTTCCGATTGCGATCTCGTTATCATTTGGTGTTCCGCTGTTGAATCCGTTTCCAAGGAAATTTAAACCAATCACGGGAGCAGCAGGCGCAACTGCAGAAGAACGTTGCGCATTTTGCGGCGCAGCTGATCCGCCGGTACGATAGATCGCGGCAAGACTGTCTTTGATCTCTTTGCGCAGATCTTTCGCAGGATTGGTATGCTCAATCACAGCCACTGTTGGATTCCAGTCCTGTGATGCAACCGCAGGAGAAGAAGCTCCGGCGCAGGGAATCTGAAATGAAGTGGATTGCGCGAATGCATTGAACGCAGAAAAACAAATTGTGATGAGTAAAGATTTTTTCATTGGAGAAAAGGTATACGCTAAGTTAATTAATTTATGTGCGCGATGAGGATACCAGGTGCTGCAGGTGGCATCAGGTTGTAAATTCTTTTTCATCTATCTCCTTCATGCACCTGAAATGGCCCTGCGGGCATTTTGCAAATCCGATCTTGGAGCACGGGCGACAATACAGATTTTTCACTTCAATAATTTTAGAGCCGTCATCCGGCAGGTAAGGATACATTCCAAAAGCAGGAACAGTATTGCCCCATACAGAATATATTTTTTTCTTAAAAGCGGACGCGATGTGCATCAGGCCGGTGTCGTGCGCGATCACAAAATCCGATTGCTTTAGTAAGGAAGCGGATTGGTTGAGATTATATTTTCCGCATGCGTTGTAAATTAATTCACCGCATTCCGCTTTTATAAATTCAGCACGTGCAATATCATCTTTTCCTCCGAGCATCACTACCGGGCGGTTCAGTCGGCGGAGAATGGAAACTATCTTTTCAACGGGTAATTGTTTTGTTCCGAATTTTGCGCCGGTTGTAAAAGTGATAAATCCGCCGCGGTGTGATGTAGGAAGTGTTTCTGTTTTAATTTCATCGGCTTCCGGAATAAAAAAATCGAGCCCCATTCTGTCATTTGTAACACCGATGTTTTTTACCGGTTCAAAATACCGGTCTACGATATGTACATCAGGCAGAAAATTCAGATTTGCATTTACGAGCAGCCATTTCTGAATATTCAGCTTGGGAAATGAAAAGAAAGGTTTTTTAAGCAATTGTTTCACCTGCATAGTGCGGAGGTTGTGATGCAGGTCAATTACATAATCATAGTTCTCTTGCAGTAAAACCTCTTTTACTTCCGCAACTTTAGATTGTATTGTAATGACTTTCGTAATATGTGGATTTGATGAAACAATGCCGCGAAAATTTTCCTTGGTCAGGAAATGGATTTCAGCATTCAGCTGCAGCTTTGTGCAACGTATCACAGGCGTTGTTAAAACAATGTCACCGATAGAGCTGAAACGGACGAAAAGAATTTTTTTCAAGCATTCCAAAGATAAGCACGTATTGATTACAAGATTAGAGATTACCAATTACCAATTACCGGATATCGGTTATCAATGAGTGTAAGCGTGGCTAAAACAAAAAAGCCGCTCCGGATTAGCGGAACGGCTTTTTTGAAAAATTATTCAGCTTATTGTGGTGTCAATGTGTAAGAACCAGAGTTTTTATCGTCCTGTGAAGCTGTTCCGTTTGAGGAAGTACCATCATAAGTCAGGATGATCTCTTTACCTTTCAACTGATCAATGTACATAATCTGAGCCGGAGCGTTGTCTCCTGTGTATGTATCTGTGCTTGTAGAAGAAGAAGAACCGATTACTGTAACATCTGTGCTTACAAGAGTTCTCATCACAATATGGTCTTTGTTTTTGTCTTCACCGATTTTACC
>JALYQL010000359.1 GCA_030855855.1 Bacteroidota bacterium
ATACTGCATTGCGTGATATAACAGATCTGATTGAAAAAAATGTTCTTGAGAAAGAAGCTTCAGGTGGCAGAAGCACTAATTATATTTTGAAAGAAAATTAATTTGCTAATGGGAGGAATGTGCTAATCTGCTAATAAAGATTCAGCACATTAACCCATTAGCACATCTGCACATTCCCTTTAATTACCAACCGGCACTTTTTTCTTTTCCTTGTGCGGAAGTAAGAATGTTGCACCAACTTTAAAATTCCATCTGGCGTTCGGATCACCGTCTTCAATACCCTGGAAGATAATCCCTCCCCGTGCGTTGAGTGCAAAATCCGGACGAAGGTACCAGTCAAAACCTACGCCGGTATTCGCCTGTAATCCACGCCAGATGGGAGGGGTTGTGGCATAGGGATAGACAACGCGGGTCCAGTTGGTTTCGAGCCCGCCAAATACATAAGGCTGGAAAGTGGAAGGCTTTTTCAAAAGATAATAGCGCGCTTCAATTCCACCTCCAATGGAGTTCGAATGCACATCATAATATCCGTACGAATAACCGAAATTCGCATTGACGCCTAATGAAAAACGTGGAGCCAGGAAGCGTTGGTAATACAAATCATAACGTCCTGATTTTAAAAATAAACCAGGAAGAGTTTGGCCGATTGTACCCATCACGCCGAAAAGCTGATCGCCTTTTGCTGTTTGTGCAACAAGTGTATCGGGAGAAAAGCACGGAACAGAAAAGATAAATGCTGAAATAATAAATAGTTGTTTCATGGTTGTTTGTTTTTAATGAGACGATCCTGACAGCCTGAGTTGCCTGGCTTTAACATTATTTGATTTTTTGAAATTTTCACATGTTGGTTTTTTACGCTCAGGATTTTATTTTTATAGCCGATACTGATTAGCACACGCAATCTATAAAGTGTATTTTTACATTCTCGAATGTCAATCAACCCAAACATAGATCCCGAAGCTGAAAATCTTTCTCCTGAAGAAAAGGAAATAGAGAAGATGCTTCGTCCGCAGGACTTCTCGGATTTTTCCGGGCAGGAAGCTGTGGTGGAAAATCTCAAAGTATTTGTGCAGGCAGCCAAACAACGCGGGGAGGCACTCGATCATTTGTTGCTGCATGGTCCTCCCGGTTTGGGAAAAACAACACTTGCGAATATTGTTGCGCAGGAATTGGGTGTCAATATTAAAATCACTTCAGGTCCTGTGCTTGACAAGCCCGGTGATCTTGCCGGACTGCTTACGAATCTTGAACAATTCGATGTTTTGTTCATTGATGAAATTCACCGCCTCAGCCCGATCGTGGAAGAGTATCTTTATTCGGCGATGGAAGATTACCGCATCGACATCATGCTCGACAGCGGACCGAATGCAAGAAGCGTTCAGATCAAATTAAATCCGTTCACACTTGTAGGCGCAACCACACGAAGTGGATTACTCACTTCACCATTGCGTGCGCGTTTCGGCATTACATCACGACTTGGTTATTACGATGCAAAATTATTGCAGACCATTCTTGTACGCTCTGCAGGAATTTTAAATGTCCCGATACGTGATGATGCAGCGCATGAAATTGCACGACGCAGCCGCGGCACACCACGTATTGCAAATGCATTGCTTCGTCGTGTGCGTGATTTTGCGCAGATCAAAGGAAATGGCTCGATCGATATGGAGATCGCACAATATTCGTTGCAGGCGTTGAGCGTGGATAAAAATGGTCTCGATGAAATGGACATACGTATCCTCAGCGCGATCATTGATAAATTCAAAGGCGGGCCTGTCGGGATCACGACAATTTCTACTGCTGTAGGAGAAGAATCCGGAACGATCGAAGAAGTGTACGAACCATTTTTGATCCAGGAAGGTTATCTCATCCGCACGCCACGTGGGCGGCAGGCAACAGAACAAGCCTACAAACATCTCGGAAGAATGCCGGGAATGAATGCAGGAACTTTGTTCGAATAATCTTCATGGTCCATTTACTGCTCATCTTTTTCATCACTTCGTTCATCAGCTTTTTTGGCTCGCTCCAATTAGGCCCTGTCAATCTTGCGATCATGAAAGTGGTATTGGAAGGAAGAAAAAAAGCAGGACTTCTGATTGGCTTTGGTGTGTGCATCCCCGAATTTATTTATGCGGCCTTTGCGATTTTTGCAGCAGCGTGGCTTGTTCAACGCCAGGAAATTCTTGCTATTCTCGAATGGAGCATCGTGCCCGTAATGCTCACGCTTGGACTTATTAATTTTTTCAAAAAGAAAAAGGCAGAAGAAATAGCCGATAAAGGCGGAAGGGCAGATTTTCTGAGAGGAGTGGTTCTTTCACTGCTGAACCCACAGCTGCTTCCTTTCTGGCTCGCCATTCTTGTGATGCTGAACGGATATAATTTTTTCAGCATTCACACTTTCGCCGACCGCATGGCATTTGTTATCGGAACGGGCGCGGGTGAATTCGGTCTGGTCGCGCTGGTGGTCTGGCAAACCGCACGGCATCGTGAATACTTGCTTGAAAAAATAAAAAAGTGGAACCTGAACAGAGTATTCGGTTCACTTTACATCGGGCTTGCGGTTGTGCAAGCGGTGAAATTGATTATTCATTTAATGAAATGATGCGACCCGGAATAAACGCGTGATACGGAATGAAGCACTCCGGCAGCACGTTTACAAAATCGCACTATCCGATTATTTGCAAGGAGATAAAAAACGGTGAACTCATTTCCCCACCGGCTGCTGACGATCTCTTCCTGCCCACGCGTTAGAAGTTCCGATTTCGGTAATTCCGACTTGCTTGAGGTAAAGAAACAATTGCATACGATAAGCAAGCAGCCAGCTGTAAGACATGCGCATTAAACCAATACCCAATGGCATTTCTTCACCTGCAGGATGTTTAACTATCACAGAATGAAAATCCGGTTCAGGAATTGAATTGATCGTTTTTGTAATTTCTTCCATCTGGAGATTCATCGCAGCCGGAAAATCTTTCGGCTCCATGGTTAGTGAACGATCGGTGAAAGGTTTCCATGTTTTCCAATCGCTGCCATTTGTGATCACGTGCATGGAAGCTGTGCCGCAAACGGCGAGGTAACGAAGAAGATCGGTCATGGAACGTTGTTTTTCGGATGGACGGAAATCAAACGCGTCAGCAGGAATTTTTTCGTAGAGATGAAGAATAATGGTGCATTCGTTGAGCAGGGATTTCAAAAATTCTTCGCGGGAGATCATAGGAAAAAGTTTAACGGTTAAACAGTTAGTTGTCAGTTGTCAGTAGCCGGTAATTTTTTTGCTGACTACTGACAACCGGCTGCTGTTTTTTATCTGATGATAAAGATAAGGCTTGCCTCAGTATCTTTAC
>JALYQL010000374.1 GCA_030855855.1 Bacteroidota bacterium
GCATTCCATCACCTTCAGCATAAACCAGCCGGAAAACATTCGTGTCTTTATTTCCTGCCACACCAATATTCTTTCTGTAATCGTAAGCCTTTTGAATTTTTGCTTTCCAGAAATCTATTTTCGGATCGATCTGTTCGAATGAAAATATACGAATAGCAATAGAGCCATCCTGTATATGCCCGGTGCCGAGATATTCATCCTGGTTGGAATAAACATCCACAACATCACCTTCCTGGACAGGACCTTTTATTTTTTTGATCGCCCCCGAAAAAACCCACGGGTGAAAACGACGCAATGACTGATCTTTACCTGATGATAGAATTACTCTTGAACGTTCTGCTGGCATAAAAGGATGTACGATTTACGAATTACGAATTACGATTTGAAAAAGAGGGAGAATTACGAATGATTACGATTCGTATATTCGTACCTGTTCGTAATTCGTACCCAGCCGCAAAGGTACTATTTCCCAAGCAGAATCTTGCTTTTGACTTTTTCCACACCATTGATAGAAATGGCGATGTGGTGCTCTCCGGGATAATGCTTTCTTGTGGTGAAATCTTTAAAACGATGAGTACGCTTAAATTCCGTTTCGCCGGAAGTAAAATGCTTTGAGCTCAACTGGAAAACTTTCTTTGAGTGCTTTCCATTATTCTTCATAAAATACACCACATATTCTAATCGCAGCTGTTGTTCCTTTTTGGAATCATTAGTAAGATTAAAGCTGAACATTAACGTGTCGCCCATCTTCAGTTTTGGATTTTGAATCTTGAACTTTTGAATAGAAGCATTCGCCTTCGAAGAGAATCCAAAAATTCCCAATGCTTCCGTATTTCCCTGTTTCAATAATGTCCTGCAGGCATGTTTTAATAATTTATCCGTCTCTTCCGTTTTCCCGATCCAGCGTTTCGCGGTTTTCAATACAACATCAGGATGATCTTTGGTAATGTCATTCAGGTTATTGGCAACGCTTCTCCGCACATATTCGCTTGAATCGTTTTTAAGAATATCCAGTATCTCCAGAATTTTTGAAGGATCTTTTTTGAAATCGGGCAGGGGAGTGGCCCATGGCAATCGCGGACGGATTCCTTCAGTCGCTAAGCGGCGTACATGCTCATTCGAATGTTTCGCCCATTCCTTCACTCTCTTCAGTACCAGCTTCTGATCTTTGGAAATCAAAGGACGAATAGCAAATTCTGCAGTAGAATATTGCGTGAGAATTTCTAAAGCATCGAGTGAAGCTTCAGTATCATTCATTCCGTTTATCTCTACAAAATCAGGAAACACCAACGCGCCGAGTCCACGAAAAGCAGGCGCTGCTTCAAGTATAATTCCAAGCTGCCTCCGGAATGGATAAGGTAGAAACGCAGTCATAACAGTGGAAATATGACGAATGCGTTGTTTCAGCTCTTTCTGTTTCCATGTTTTATCAATAACAGTATGCTGAAATCCGGCCTCATCAAAGTTCTTATCCGCTTTTTTTAAAGCTTTCGCAATCAAACAAACAAAATCAGCGCTCAGCATATTTTTAAGCGGTTCCGGTTTGGAGGAAATGAATTTTCTGCTTTCAGGCATTGGGTAATTAATAATTAATAATCTGCAAATTAATAATTGACATTGGCACTGACGACTGACCATTGACGACTGACCACTGACCACTGACCATTGACCACTGACCATTGACCACTGACAAATTTACATTCAGAACGACTGAATAATGCCCCTGATTGGGGAAATAGTTTTACACATTAGTTTTGCTATTGAAAAGCATCTTCATTTCTCAGGAGTCAATAAGCTTGGCACGTTTATTAAATCAATAATAGCATACTAAACTTTCACGGCTTGAAAGAACTTGAAGATTCTCCGTATTTTCCTTCGTTGCTCAGAAATTTTCAGACTGAGTTTATCGGATTTATGGTTGTAAAGTTTGATGCGTATCGTGCATTTATAGAATATCTGAATTCTGTATTCATTGCGCAACATCAGGTGACGGATCTCTGTTCTGGCAGCGGTGAACCGGCGATCAGTATTTTCAGGCAGACTGATTGTTTCAATAAACTTATTCTGACCGATAAATATCCGAATCCCATTGCTGTAACTAACGACACTATTTCTTATCGTACTGAAAGCATTGACGTTCTGGAAACAAAATTTCAGCCGGATGTTTGTTATACCATGTTCAATTCGTTTCATCATTTCAGCAAAAAGGAGAAGCTGGAAATTGCCCGGAGAATAAAAGAAGCCGGCGCACGTGGATTTTTTGTTGAAATTCTTGAACCTGGTTTGGGATGTTTCCTTAAAATTTTATTGATCACCACGCTTGGGACAATTGTATTCACTCCTTTTATCCGTCCGTTTTCCTGGAAGAGATTGCTCTTCACCTACATTTTTCCCGTCAATATTCTGACTATTACTTATGATGGCATAATATCTGTTTCTAAATCCAGCACAGTGGCACAATACAAAAAGCTATTTGCCAGCTATGGAGATGCCGTCAAAGTCTTCAGGCTGAAAAGCAAATCAAGTCCACTCGTAATAATTCAGTTTCAACCGGAATAATGCATAGGATTAAAACGATATGGAAATTCACCAGGCCGCATACCGTCATCGGAAGTGTGATCAGTATTGTGACGTTGTTTGTAATTATCTGCAGTAATAACAAGATAGCCCATCTTCCGCTGTTGCTGCTGGCCATTGCGATTGGAATAACCTGCAATATTTTTATTGTAGGAATAAATCAGATTGCAGATGTAAATATTGATAAGATAAATAAACCATACCTGCCCGTTGCAGCCGGAACGCTGACAATTCAAAATGCAAAGATCATTACCTACGGATGTTTACTGGTCAGTCTCGGTCTTGCTTTTTATGTTTCTTCTTTTCTTTTTTATATTATTTTACTTTCCGCAGCTATCGGTTGGGCGTATTCCATGCCGCCGCTTCATTTGAAAAAGCATCACATCACCGCTGCATTGGCCATAAGTATTGTAAGAGGAATACTCATCAACATCGGAGGATTCATGGTGTTCAATTACATCGTGAATAAATCATTTGATCTGCCTGCCGATGTAAAGATACTTGCCGCATTCATCATGGTTTTCAGCATCGTCATTTCCTGGTTTAAAGATATTCCTGATATGGAAGGCGATTCCAAATACAACATCAGTTCGCTTGCGATTGTTTATTCCGCTAAGAAAACTTTCATAACAGGAAATGCGTTGGTCGCACTGACTTATCTTATTACGATCTACGTGAAGTACCTGGATTTTATGAATGCCCCATCACTCCAATCCAACATACTGCTTTACGGTCATGTTATATTGCTCGATCTGTTTATCATCAATGCATTCGTTATCGATCTGCAAAATCAATCGTCCATCAAAAAATTCTATAAACGTTTCTGGTTATTCTTTTTCGCAGAATATCTTTTGTATTTAGCCGCATATTCCTCAAATTCTTTTTTGCCTTAACTACATAATTTTTATTTTTTACTTTTTTTTCCTGCCGCTGCCGCCTTTTTCCCAGCCGCTTCTTTCCAGCCGCTACTTTCCTGCCACTTTTTCCCCTGCCGCTCCTTTACTGCCGCTGCCACTTTTTTTTCCTGCCGCTTTCTCTCATAGAAATGTCAAACCCAGGAGCAATTCTGAATCTGTAAGGCAACTTCGCATCCTCCCCCGCATAATCCACCCCAATCCTCGGCCCTGCAATAATTTCTTTCTCCGGAATTTTTATTCCCGTTTCTTCCACCCAGATATTCTCCGCCGCGGCGGATTCCAGCAAGCTCTTCCCCGAATGTTTCGTCTGTATTCCCAAAGCCTGTGAAACCGTTCCCGGAC
>JALYQL010000380.1 GCA_030855855.1 Bacteroidota bacterium
CTGTTGTCGGCGCGTGTCTTTCCGATTTCAGCATAACCACCACTGACAATAATTTCAATATCAATCTCATGCTTTAGCGCCTGTTCTCCCGCCATCTTTCCATCTTTGGTGCTTTGCTGAATGAAGATTATTGATTCGTTTTCGTAGTAGTTTTTAAGCTCCAACATTCCCGCATAATCAATTCCCAAATGTTTCAAGCTGTCAATAATGATAAAGCTGAATTTATTTTTTCTGACGTGGTCGAAAATATCTTTCAGACAACGGCAATCCACAAAACTCAGCTTATCCGATTTGCCATCGGTGCGTATAAGCCTTGCTTCAAGTGTTGCGCTCAATCCTTCTTCGCCTGAAACATAAATTACTTTTCCGAGACTATCGGCAAAATATTTTCCGATCTGGCATGAATATGTGCTTTTTCCCGCACCCGGTTGTCCGTGTACAACCATCATAAATCTTCTTGGCGGGTTGCCGATGAATTTTCCATGCCGTCCAGTTAATTGCAGCATTTCACCCGCATACATATGTACATCGCGGCTGTTAACAATTAACCCAATGGTACTTTTTTTGATCGGAGTATTAACCTGAAACTGCTTTTTTTCAGATAATATCACATTAGGTGGCTGCAATGGGTTTGCCCCTGCTTTGATCGTGCTTTGACTGTTGTTCGTAATGGTATTGTTCGTAATGGTATTATTTGACTGTTGAGGCAAAATCGCTTGTTCGATTTGCGGAATGTTTCCCAACTGCTGTATTTTTTGTTGTTGCTTAATATATTCTTCCCGATCCCTTATCTGTTTTTCATCGTGGCTTTTCTTGCGCTCTCTCCATGCCTGATAATTTTTCTCGTATAGATCGCATTCATCTTTATTGACAATGTAATTTTCCTCCACCCAAATAAAAGAGCTTTGCGCGTTTATCAACTTGTAAAATTCTTTCGCCTTCTCCAATCTGCTTTCCCATTCCTTTACATATTCAGAAAGGCGCTTATTAATGCGGATTCGTTGCGTTGCATTTTCTTGTGTTGTGCCATCAGGCAGATCAAAAGAAATGTGACCGTCAATATCGTGTCCCGTTCCGTCGGCCAATAAGGAATCAAAAGTGTTTCGCTTGCTCCACACTTCGACAAGTGATAATCTTTTTTCATCGGGCAATCGGTTCCATGCCCTAAGAATTGAACTAACCTTTTGCGAAAGTGTGTTGAAAAGTGTTCGCAGAGTGGAATTCTCATAATAAATACGCCTAAGTCTGTCAAGATTTTCGGTTGCATCCTTCACTGCTTTCTCTCCCTGTACAGTACGTCTTTTTACTTTGCGCGTGTCATAAACGGGCATTACAGGCACAGGCTCTGGCTCGGTAAACAATTGCGGCTGCCATCCTGTTGCGCCATTAGAAAGCACAGGAGCGATGTTTGGATGCTGTGATTGCGCTTGGGGCTGTTGCACCTGTTTTTCGCTATAGGTGCTGAATAACTCATCGTAATCAAATCCATTGGTTTGCTCAAACGCCATGCGCTGATCCAGCCGTAGGTCATCCCGCCATGCCGGATTTTTTTTCCTGGGGTTTTCTGCCTGATTCGTTTTACTATCTGTGTTCCATGAGAAAGGCTGAGTTTTATTTTCGGTTTCTCCCCTGTCAAACCCAAATTCATCATCCAACTGCGAAAAAAGTTTCTGATCGGCAGTAAGAAAGTTCGTCTGCGGTGTAGTGGTTTTCTGTTGTGGTATTTCCTGTGTTTGGGCAAATGAAAAATCTTCCACCGGAAAATCGGTCGGCTGTGAATTCGTTTTCGGGATTTGCGCTTGCTGCACTTGCGTAATTACCGGAACAGGTTTTTCATACTGTTCAGTTGCACTCTCATTTTCCTCAGTACCAGCAAGGCCGTTTTCCTGTCCCTGCTTTTTACGCTCCATCCATGCAAGTGTCTTACACGATTTGCTGCAATAAATGGCACGCGGGTTCGTAAGTGATTTTTCCCCGCAGTGGGCGCACCTTTTTTTATCTTTCTCTTTCATTGCAATTTATTTTTCAAAATGAAAAATGGCGGACAGGGTAAATCATTTTACCCTGTCCGTCTTAATTTGAGCAAGAAGGAACGTTTAGCGTTTTCTGTTACGCTTGTTTTCGCTTTCTTCTTCGCCTTCTTCTTCCTCTTCATAGAAGTTTTCTATGACAAGGTTGATCTCGTCTTCGAGTTCGGAAATTTCATCGTTGCTGTCCTTTTCATAGGGCACTTCGATTTTTACAAGGTCTTCATCCGTTGTCGGTTTGGTAGTGAAGACAAAATCTTTGCTGTGAATAGCAGTAGTAATGTCCGGCATGAGTTCAAGCGGAACATTGATTTCAAATTTTCTTATTGTGATTGATTTTTAAAATTGTTTTTATTTTGAGCCTGATATACTTATCAGGTTTTTCATTTACTTGACCGCGTTTACTTTTTCTCACGCAGTTTGCTTCCCGCCATTGCTTCCACTTCATTCTTTGTTCTTACAGGATTGCGCCTGTTCCATTCGTCGAGCTGAAGACGGTCAAAACTGAGAATCTTTCCGCGTGACTTGAAATGCGGAATCTCCTTGCGTGAGCAAAGTTTATATAAGTAAGAGACAGACAGTTTCAGATATTCTGCGGTCTCTTCGATATTAAAAATTGCCTTTTGCAGCAATGTATTTTGAAGCATCATTTTTTCCAGTTGCTTCAAACGGGTCAGGATTTCATTTTCTACACTTGATTCCATTGTAATTGTTATTAGGGTCTATTCGATCACACCTTTTTTCAGGCTGTGATTTCTTTTGCATTTACTTTTTTGCTTTTCTCTCTACTATTTCAGGGAGGACGAAGTTGATTTTTCATTGTAATTTTTTAATTAATTTCTTTATACAAAGTTCCGAACACTAAACCACAAGCATTTTCTTCTTCTCCGGTTTAGCAGTGTTTTTTCCGGTTTTGTTTTTATTTGTGGCTGTGGCTTTCATTTACTTCCTTTTGTAATTATACGTTGAGCAGTAGCGGATTTTCCGCCTATAGCGCACCGCTATCTGAGTGATGAAGTAGTGCATCTCATTGTCAGGTTTATTGTTGAAATGGCAGCGATAGCATACTACAATACATTGCAGCAAAATCCAATCCGTGTCAGGCAGCTATCACACCCATATCTGTATGATGTGTTATTGACCTAAAAACAAAAATGTCCTCACCGGATTATCGGCGGGACACTTTTGTATGTTTTCTGGCTGAAATTATTTTGCCTTGTTGTCAAACAAAAGCAAAACCGGAAAAAACAGGTTTAGGATAATAAAGGATCAACGAATTTTAAATAGCTCTGACATTATTTCATCCACATCTGCCGCTCTCAATGGCAAGCCATCAACTGAGCGGTTTTTCAGTTGGTTGAATGCGTTGCGAAGTTTTGACGAATCCAATGCTTGCCCTTTTTCGTCTATGAATATGCCCGTAAGTTTCGGATAAAGCCAACCGCTGAATTGCAGTTGTTCGCTACGTACCCACTTTTCACTTGTGATAAATGTATCTATTGAAACAGAGGTTTTCAATTCGTCCTTTGCAAGTTTGAGAAACAGGTAAATCAAATGCGGGAGGCTTTTTGTCCAGTGTATTTTTTCTTCGATCTCTGCGCCATTGAAAGCCGCACAAAAACTTTCTTTCTCTGTCTTGCTATCAATGAAGTGTTCCTTTAGCAAATAGCTGTAAAGCACTTTGGATAATTTTTCAGCCTTTTGCTTATTGTTCCATTCAAAACCTGTTGCATCCGTATTCTTCTCTTTCTTGACCGAGCCTTTGGGTTTCATTTCATATACCGCATCAAAAATCTTTTTCAGCGCCTTGTCCGAACAATCCTTTTCAACTTCATTAAGCAATGCCGAATAGATATTAAGAGCAAACTGGCAGCAGTACCAACAAACAATATGTTTGATGATTTTCTCAGGTCGTTTCTCGTTCACGAAATCCCCCGCAACTTCTGTCCACGGAAATTTTTCACCGTGATACCTTACCTGATACATTTGCGCCCTGAGTGTTTCAATACGATCCAATAATTTTTGTAGTGGAATCCCATTGCCGTAATTATCCACATAGATTTTTACGATTTTGGATGAATACGGGTCAAGCTCAGTCTTGAGTAAAAATTCTTTCACCCGCGCAATGCGAAGGGCAAGCAAAATCCGTTTATCGTTTCTTGCCATTAGTTGCTTTTCAAATGCACGGAAATGCCGAAGCAGGGAAAGCCTTTGCCAGCGTGATGCGTCCTCGAATGTCATATAGGTTTTTCTCTTTGTACGTAAGTTAGACAGGAAAGATTGCTTTGCAAAACCCCTTAGCATTAAAACGCACAAAGGAGATTTTTATTCTCCTTGTTCTTGCTTTCCAGTGCAGGAGAATGAGGGTCAAATATTGAAGTCAAACTTTAGGGTCAAAGAGATTTTTCCTGTTTTTTGAGGGTCAGATTCAGGGTCAAAGAGGGTCAATTTCATTGGGGATTGACCCTCGTTGGGTTGACCCTCACTTTGATCGAGAATGAGGTATTTTTTGATCCTCTTTGATCCTCACTTTGATTCTCACTTTGACAGTGATTTTTCCTTACAGGTATTTTGCTCTTGTTATCCCTAACGTTGGTTTAAAGCGTTCTGAATTTATTGTCTTTTGTTTTTTTGCTTCTCTGTAATACTGGATTTTATTTTTGCCTTTGTTTGACACAAAAAAAAACGGAGAGAAATTATTCCCCCCGTTTTTCAGATTGGCTAACCGATATTTATTTCTTCGTTTTCTTTCCTTTGCTTGTTTTTCTGGTTTGCTCTTTAGCTTGCTTTTTGAGTTCGTTTGCCTCATCTATCCTGTTTTGCTTCATATCCCGCGAGGCTTGTGAAAGTTTATCCATTGCCGCCAGTTTAGGCGCATTCAGTACGTGCGCGTATATCTGTGTGCTTTGAAAACTAACGTGCCCTAATAGCTTGCTCACGGTAAACAGATCGCCTCCGTAGGTGATTGTCAGTGTTGCGAACGTGTGACGGGCTAAATGGAAATGTACTTTATTTATTCCCGATTTATCGCCCCATCGTCTTACCTGATCTGCTGCTAATGAATAGCGGGTATGTTTTTTCTGATCGGGTTCGACTAAGAAAGGAAAGAGGTAGGGGCTGTCCGCTTCATCCTGTGCTATCCTTTTGCGTTCCTGCAATATTTGGTCTGCCTGTTCATTCAGGGGGATATTGGTGATGTTGTTCGTTTTCTTTTGTTGGAGGTAGAGAATATTTACTTTGCGCTTTTCAATTGTCATTTCAGTTATTTGATTCCACTTTAAACAGCTAACATCGCTCCACCTTAATCCGGTGAAACAGGAAAGCAGAAATGCCAACCGGACTTGTGAATTTATTCCTTCGCTGTTGTTTGACATTTTTTCAATTTGCTCAAGTGTTAAATATTGTGGTACGCTTTTCTTCTTCTTTAACCGTTCGCGCTTTGGAATTTTGCGTACAGGGTTTTCCTTTAGTAACCCGTCTTCATACGCTCTGTTCAGATAGGAGGAAAAAGCAAAGAAGACTGCAAAGGCGGTTCCCTCACCTAAATTCTCTTTTACATGCTTCTGAAATCCCGTACAGAAAAACAGGTCAATGTCAGACAAGGGCAAAACATCTTTCCCGCTGAACTCATTCAGTTTGCTGTTAACGTACTGCGCCATGTGCCCCTTGTTGTTTCTTGATACCTCAAGAATGTAC
>JALYQL010000011.1 GCA_030855855.1 Bacteroidota bacterium
GCTCATACAGCGGTTACCAGCTCACAATCTGGCCCGGCAGCAGCAGTGGCAAATGGCAACTCGGCTTATACATTGGTTCGGGTTCAAACTGGCTGTGGTGCAAATCGCATGATTTCACACTGGTGAACGAATGGATGCAGGTGGGCTGCAAATTTGATGGCTCGAAAGTGCGCGTATATGTAAACGGAAGAAACGTGACCAGTACAAGCGGCGGTTCAGGAACTTTCGTAAAAAATACAAGGAGCGATCTCACTATCGGCTCAGGTAATTCGAGTACGTCCGACGGCTGGTACTTCAATGGAATGATCGCCGATATGATGTTGTTTGATTATGGATTTGCCAAGGGAGAAATGTGGGATTTTTATGCATCGTACAGTAGCAGTGTCAATGCATCTTACTGGAATTTCGCACCGTTCCGTCGCATCAATGCTGAATCGCTTTATCATTTATTGCGCGGCGATGTCTGGCAGGAATCATTCTTCCAGCCGGCGGATTATTATTCTGCTTCACAGCAAATGGCCGTTTATGAATACGATCCGTTTGATCCCGATGCGATCGCGCGTCTGCGCATTAACTCGTGGCAGAAAGCAACCTTCATGCGTTACATCGACAACCTGCTTGGCTGGGGCGATGCGCTTTTCACGCAGGATACATGGGAAACGCTTTCCGAAGCAACCATGCGTTACGTAATGGCAACCACACTTCTCGGACGTATCCCGGTAAAAAATGTGACGGAAGAACCGCAACCGGTAGTAACATACGCGGAGATCGAGGCGGAATACGGCGCTGGAAACGTGCCGCAGTTCCTCATTGAAATGGAAAACCAGCTTTCAGGACCTGGCCCGGACGCGACATTGCCACAACAGGTTCAGAGCATCATCGACGCCTACTTCTGCATTCCGCCAAACAAACAGTTGCTGCACTATTGGGAAACAGCAGCCGATCGTTTGTTCAAGCTGCGGCATGGCCTCACCATCACCGGCACGCAGAATGATATTCCGCTTTTTGCAGCACCGCTTAATCCGGGTGCATTAGCGGCAGCAGCAGCTTCCGGGGATACCGGCAATGCTTCCTCTTCAACTATTCCGCCGGTGCCATGGTTCCGTTTCAGTTATCTCATTGCGCAGGCAAAATCAGTAACGTCGGAAGTGACACGTCTCGGTGGCGAACTGCTCGGTGCATTGGAGAAAAAAGATGCTGAACACCTGACGCTGCTGCAGGCCGGTTACCAGGTAGTCGTGTACAATCTCGTCGCACACATCAAAGCCAGCCAGGTCAACCAACTGCAATATGTAAGCGAAGGACTGCAGGCAAGTCTCGACAACGCGACGTATGTGGAAGACACTTACCGCACGTGGATCGAAGAATCGCTCAACGCTTCAGAAGAAGCAGCTATGAAAGATATGACGATTGCATTCGTGCTGCAGGATATCGGCACCGGCATTCGTGGTCTTGCTGCGCCACTTTATTTGCTGCCTTCTATTTTTGGGCTGGCTGATGGTGGAATGAATTTCGGGCAGAGCGTGGATTCCGCAGGCGGTTACGTTGATGGTCTTGGGCAGCTGATGAATGCAGGAGGACAGATGGCCATGCAAACAGCACAATACCTGCGGCGCACTGAAGAATGGGATTTGCAAATGAACATTGCCGCCCACCAGGTAAAAGAAATTACTGCGCAGCTTAAAGCCAACGATTTCGCGTTGCAGGCAGCCATGCAGGAAATGGATCTCAATCAAACCCAGCTGCAGCAGGCACAGGAAGTCGTCGATTTTATGCGCACGAAATTCACGAACGAACAATTATACAACTGGATGGCCGGCCGCATTTCCAGCTTGTACTTCCAGCTTTTCCAGCTCGGCTGGTCGCTTGCGCAAAGTGCACAAACAGCTTTTCAGTATGAGCTCAACAGCGGGCAGACATTCCTCAGCAAGGCCGCATGGAACAGCAGCTACCAGGGTTTACTGGCAGGCGATTCGCTTTCACTCGCGCTGCAGCAAATGGACAGCGCATACATTGCCGGCAACAACAGGAAACTCTCCATCCGCAAAACGTGGTCCATGCGACAGAACGATCCGCAGGCATTGCTCTCGCTCGTTCAAACCGGCACATGCAATTTCGGATGGACAGAATTGTTGTACGATCTCGATTTCCCGGGCCAGTACAACAGGAAGATCAAAACACTTTCGGTTACCATCCCGGCGGTCGTTGGGCCTTACCAGAACATTCACGCTACGCTTGTGCAAACCGGCAATACGGTGCTGATGAAGCCAACTCTTTCCGGTGTACAATACCTGCTCGGCATGACGCACACTGCTCCTACCGACGGATCGCTGCGTGTGAATTGGAATCCGAACCAGGAAATCGTGATCTCGACCGGCGTGAATGATAGTGGCATGTTCCAGGTCAACTTCAACGATGAGCAATATCTTCCTTTCGA
This sequence comes from Bacteroidota bacterium, assembly GCA_030855855.1. Lineage (GTDB taxonomy): Bacteria > Bacteroidota > Bacteroidia > Palsa-965 > Palsa-965. The sequence goes on from JALYQL010000011.1 coordinate 2,438, forward strand.
AGGAACCGGCGCCGTTTCCAGCTGGCAGCTGAATGTTCCGCAGGCTTCAAATGGTTTTCCGCTTCGCTCAATAAGCGATGTGATTGTCACGATTGAATATACTGCGGAAGATGGCGGAACCGCTTTTGCACAAAGTGTAACTGCACTCACTCCGCTGCAGACTTACAATGGCTATCAATACCTCAGCCTGCGCCAGCTTTACAGCAACGCATGGTTCGCGTTCTGCAGCCAACCTTCGAATGGTGTGTTTACATTGCCCATCTCGTTGAGCAATCAAATGTACCCGGCCAATATCCGCAACGGCGAGATCGACCTCGGCAATGCGCAGGGAAAAGCAGTGCTCGTACCGGCGGTGGCGCAGGGAATTACGACTGTGCAGCTACCGGAATTTACGCTGGTGAACACGGGAGTAGCATCAGGAGCATGGTCATCGCAAACCGGGTTGGTCGCGATTGGAAATGCCACGGTTCCGGTCAACCTGGATGCGATCAGCGGGTTGCAGTTGCGTGCTCAGGATTTTCCGGAAGGAAGTCCGTTGCTGACAGTGGAAGGAAAGATCGACGAGACTAAATTGTTGGATTTAGTATTGGTGATGCCATTTGGGGGAAGTTTGGAATGGTAGTGTTGCCCGGTATTATGGATGTGCATTTTTGAAAAAACCGGGGGAAGCGCAGACTTCTATGTGGCAGTGATTTATGATTTTTTTTAAAGCTTGAGCATTCTTTTTCTTCCTTCATTAATTCAAACCCGCCTCGAAAATGAGGTGGGTTTTGTTTTTTTAGGTTAACGAAACATTGAAGTTTTATAATTCGAATTGATTCATGCAGCATTCTACTTTGATTTTCAGAACCATCACGAACTATTCAGGTCGTTTACACATTACTTAGACTATTACAACCAGACCAGTCCTCCTTTCGCGCTCCGGCAAGCTCCAAATCCTTTACATATAAAGTGTTAATGGTGTAACTATTTTTTGGAATTGTGTAACTCCGGCTGCTTAATAATGCGCACCTTCGTTATTACAATAAAAACCATGGCGATTTAATATCTTAAAAATCAGAATTATGTCAAAGAAAATAAAGAATAAGGCAAAAAAAACAGCAGCGAAAAAAGCAAAAACTCCTGCAAAGAATAAAGCAAAAAAAGCTATCGCTAAGAAAGCGAAGTCGCCTGCTAAGAAAAAAACAAAAAAGGCAGCAGCGAAAAAAGTAAACCGTCCTGCAAAGAATAATGCAAAAAAGGCCGGAACTAAAAAAGGGAAATCACCTGCAAAAAAAGCAGTAGCTAAAAAAGCAAAAGCGCCTGTTAAGAAAAAAGCAGTAGCTGCTAAAAAAGCAAAAGCGCCTGCTAAGAAAAAAGCAGTAGCTGCTAAAAAAGTAAATATTGCTGTTAAAAACAAAGTCAAAAAGGCAACTTCACCACGCCAAAAACACCCGGTAAAACAAGTCGTTAAAAAAGCGATCGCGGCGGTTAAAAAGTTTATTTCTCCAAAAGAGGAAGTACAAACTATAACCGAAACAAAAGTTCAGGGCGAGGATTTGAATTTCATTCCGGAGTCGGGAGAACAGCATCAGATCACCACAACTGAAGTTCATGAAGTTGAAAATAAACTCCAGCATAAGGACGAAGTTTCTTTTCAACAGGAAAATAAAAAGGTGAATGATGCTATGTCTTCGAAGAAGAATTTGAAGCGCATGAATCGGTTTAAGGGAAGAAGGTAGAAATCGTTTGGAATGAAAGTTTTGTTATTTTAAATAAAAAGGACGATGCGAATCAGGTGCATCGTCCTTTTTATTTAAAAGTCTGAGGGCAATATCGAAATTGGCTATTGATTCATACACGAAATTAATCAAAAGTAATTTCTCGTCCTTTACTCAGCATAAATTTCAAATAGTCAATGGTCAATTGGGGGCATTTTACAGCATAACGTAATCTTACGGGCCCTTTCCCCGTATCCGTACTCATGGAGTAAGCATATTCAAATTTAACATCCGGCCAGAGGTGGTCGTATTCAGGAAGTACGATATGACCTTTTTCTGGCGGATAGCTGATCTCCTTCATCTTCGCTAACGATTTTTCAAAAATGGAGATCAGTTCTTCCACCTGTTCTGCTGTAAAGTACTTTTCCTCTTCACGGTCTTCGTCCCAGCCTACTTCCCCTTCCTCTTTAATAAATGGGGATTGCAACATGGCAGAACGAATCTCCTCAATGCTTGCATACCATGAATATCCAAAAGCTTTGCTTACCATATATACCCAGTTTATTGCACACGAACCGGAACCTTCGTTATCCCGTAATTATAGGCGAATTCATACTTTTCAACGGCTTCATCAGTATAAGCCCACACACGACAATCATCTTCCGGGCGGTATAAAACAGTGAACATCATTTGGTATAGGTTTGTTTGTTATCATAAATATTTTCCGCTGCTTTTTCGAGACTCTTTGCATCCATCCGAAGATTTATATCAAATTCTTTTTTCTTCGGTCCTATTGTTTTTGTATTAACCTGCTCCGCTTTTTCAATTTTTACTACAGTGCTTAAATCCTGTGCGCTCTGCTTTCCGTTGTAATCAGGTTAAATGAACATGGCCCGCAACTGCAAAATATACCCACTGAATCACTAACGCATCATAGCACTCTTCAGATTTTTAACTCTATCCTCAAAGCTTACAATTTCCACTGGCAGATTTTCAATTACTTTTTCCAGCTGAAGCATAATTAGCATTTTATTTTTTTTGCATTCATGTCGAAATCCCATTCTGTCTCGTCATCAAATTTAAGCCTGATTTTTTACTCAGCCATACCTGCGTTCAATATATAAAAACCGTAAATTCGGACAGCGTTTTCTAAATTTATTAAAGCAGCCGGTTATAACACAGGCATCCGGGATTACAAAGCAATTCCACTTTCACATCACCCATTTATGAAGAATGAAAATCTTATAATTCTGAAAAAATGGTTCGAAGGTTTTAATTCAAAAAACCTGGAACTCCTTCTTTCTCTTTACAATGACAACGCAGAACATTTCAGCCCAAAATTAAAAATCCGAAAACCCGAAACAAATGGTTTGATAAAAGGTAAAGAGCATTTAAGAGAATGGTGGAAAGATGCATTTGAAAGATTGCCCGAATTGCATTACCGGCCCAATTATTCCATTGCTGATGATAAAAGTATATTCGTAGAATATATCAGAACAGCTCCCGGCGAAGAGGCCCTTGTTGTAGGAGAAGTGCTGTTTTTCGAAAATGGCCTGATCGTAAAATCTAAAGTTTTTCATTCCTGAAATCTAAACGCTAAATCCCCAAAACAATGAAGCACCTGTTTCTCATTTTCATTTTACCGCTCTTATTATTCACATCATTTCGTATTTCCACAACCGATTTTGACGCGCAGCTCAATGAAGTTGTCGCCGATTTCAAACAGAATATATTCGACCAGCAAAAATGTGAATCTGCTTCTAAGAAAGCCGGAGACATTTCAGATGCAATTGAAGAAGCTTTGAATGAAGACGGATTAGATAAATCTGAAAGGAAAAAACTGGAAGGTTTGAAAAAAGAAGCGGAGGCTCTTGAAGATTATATTTTAGCAATAGGAGATATCACCGGCGGATTTGAAACGGTTGAGAAAATGAATCTTGCAAACTCACGTGTGAAGGGAGAAATTACTTCTGTCCAAAAAGGAGATTTCTGTGTCGATATTATTTCTGTTTCAATAGGTGACTTTATCTGCTACCTGGCAGAGAATAACAGTTCCAAAATTATTTCTGTCAATTACAAATGGAAAGGCCCGGATGGCACAAAATCGGGTTCAGGAACTATAAAAGTTTTTGCTGCTTCCGTTTATGCGATGTATAGTAACCGGAAGGATAAGGAAGTGAAGAAGGTTACTTTTATGGGGTTGACTTGTAAATAATTTTTGAACTGCAAATTCAATATTCGCCCACTTCATCCCAACCGAAAACTTCTGTCATCCATCCACAAATGACAGATTAATCCATTTGTATTTTCAATCCTGATAATTTGCGAAATCCGTGGCATATGAATGCTGCCACAGTTTTCGCGGATTGTTACCAATTTCTCCAACCCCCCATTTCACCCACCCAAAATCGCCCTTCACATAGTTGTCCTGTAACCGCCTGGCTTACTCACCCATCTTTGCTGCGGAACTAATAACTATCCTCATGAAAAAACTAACCACTTCTATTTTTCTGCTGTTGTTCATACACCAGCTTTCTGCTACTACTTTTTACGGGCAGCTTTGCAATTTTAATTTCAACTGGAAAAAATATGCGCTGCAAGCACCGGCCGGCGACGCGCTTGTTTTTCATTCTGACAAAGATTATATACAAGCACATCTGACCTGTGTGCTTGGTATTCTGCGCAGCAATCCTGTCGACCAGCTTAACGCGCAGCAACGAAATTCCCGTTCACACCTGATCGGAGCGCTCGACGGTTATCGTAACACCGGAATTTTTCCAATGAATTATTACCGCCGCGAACGCATCCCTGTTTTTATTGATGAGCATAAAACACATTGTGCTGTCGGATATTTAATGCAGCAAACCGGTCATGAAGAAATGGCACTGCGAATTTCTGCAACAGATAATTACGCATGGCTGAAAGACATCCACGATTCTGAATTGCATTCGTGGCAGCAGGCTTCCGGTTTTACTGTGGAAGAATTAAAATTGATACAAGGTGCTTATGACTTTTACCTCGATAACGCCTTTACTCTTCCGGACAAATATGAAATTCCTCAGAAGCCTGCCTGTATGCTGGTGTATTTTACGAATGAAGAAACAGGTCGGCAGATGGTTGCCAAACCAGACAATATCTGGTGCAAAGGGGAAGGAACAAACGGTGTGCTGAACGGACGCTGGGAACAACATGCCGGTGTTGGAATGCCATGGATCGTTGGTTATTATGAGAATGGAAAACGTTCGGGACAATGGCAGGAATATTACCAGGGAACAAAACAGCTTTGCAGAACCGAACACTGGCGCAACGATAAGCTGAATGGCAGTCGCAAGCGTTTCGATATGGAAGGAAATCTTATTGAAGAGCTGATGTTCAAAGATGGTGTTGCCATCCATAAGAAGAATTATGATCTCACAGATTCGCTCGTTTATATTCGCAAACCGCTCGATTCAAACAAGGTCTGGACAGAGATTTACACGCTCGAAGGTTCGCTGATCGCTGCCGGACGTGAATCAGTTCACAATCCCGGGAACCTGCAATGGTTTCAGAACATTGAACTCACTGCGTTGAATTCTGCTGCCATTACTGCAAGAGACCGCTCAACATCGCTGGAAGCATACAGCGGTGCCAGTGGATTTCGCCACAGGCATTATGCGCCTCCATTGGTCGAATACAAAAAAGAGGGCGATTGGGTGTACTATAAGGAATATAGTTACCAGGTAAAAAATACACAGCTGAAACAAAATTTATTGCTGAGCAACTACAAACATTTCGGTCAGTCATTATTAATTAATCTCAGCGTATTTAATGATTCATACACCAGCGCAGCATACGACTCTATCCGTGTGAAATATTTAAATAATTACCTGTTGGATTTCTACGGCTACGCCTCTGCGAATTTTCATCACCTGCAGATCAGTTATTTTGACAATGTCAATGTCAATAAATATGACAATAGCGGAATCGTTTATAACCCGCAGGTAATTTCCATATACGACCATCCGTTTGAACTTAGCCCTTCGATCAAAGAATGCGGACAATACAACAAGAACAATGAAAAGATCGGCGAGTGGAAGCATTTCGCTAAGAACGGCAAGCTGTATAAAAAGGAAAATTATCTCATAGCCTGGAAAGAGGATTAGAGGTTCCGATCCCGATAGCTGTCGGAAGAAATCAGGTACGAGAAAGTGTCACATAGTGACCACTAGGTGGCGAAAAATAATCAGGTACAGAAAAGTGTCACGTGCTGACCACTTGCTGAAAAGCGAAAAAGTGCCACATAGTGGTCACTATGTGGCACTTTTTCGCTTTTCATTCGTTTTTCGTAGCCATGTAAGAATTAATTTTAGTTACAATTTCAAATGACTCTAAAAGGCGCGATTTTTCTTTTTTGTTTTACTGTTTTCTCCTGCACGATTGCTATAGGACAAAACAATTCTATTGCTGATTCAGTAAATGTCGCTTCTGCTAAATTGTTGATGTCCATTACAGAAAATAAAAGCGGGGAAGAAATTGCGGGAAATTATTTTACGTTGGCACAGGCATTAACCAAAGCCGGAGATTATTCCAAAGCTGAGCTTTATATGAACAAGGCCATTCAGCTGGAATTGAAAGATAATAAGAGCACGCGTATTTCGGAATACTACAGAGAGCTGGCCAAGATCCTGGAATTGCAGAATAAATTTGAAGCCGCAGCAGATAATTTTGAAAAGGCGGCTGCTGTTACTGAAGACAATGCGCAAAAGCAGCTGAATAAAAACGATGCTGGCCGGCTGCGGCATAAATCATCGCCGCAGCTCGAGCTTCAATACCTGAATCAGAATAATGCTATTCTGAACAACAGCGGCAAAAATGCCGAAATTGTGCAGAACCTTTCACAGCTGGCCACTACCAACATCGCTTTAAATCAAAATGATGCGGCGCTGGAAAATTACAAAGCAGCATTAATCCGGGTCGACAGCGCAAGCGAGCAATCGATCCTCATTAAAAGCGGCATGGTAAATCTCATGGTCGCCGGAAACGACGTCGGAAACGCAATTGTCCTGCAGAAAGAAATAGTGAGCCAATCGCAAGGCAATACAAACGTATCGATACAAGTGGAGCAGCTTCGCAATTTGTCTGCTTTGTATTTTAAGCTGGACAGCACACAGGCAGGATTAAAGATGTTGCATGATGCTTACCAGCTTGCGCTTGCGAAAGGAAATGTAAAAGAAGCGAAGTCAAGTCTGAAATCGCTCGCGGCATATTACGAACAACATAAAGAAGATAAAGAAGCATTAAAGCTGTATACTGAATTTGTCAGTCAGCTTGAACCTTTGATTGCACGGGACAGCAGCCTTATTGACAAAAGTTTGTTTCTTATCAACGAAGGAAAAATTGTGGAGCTGGAGCAACAGCAGGCATTAAAAGATGAATTGCTACAGGGCAAAAACAGGTCCAATTATGTATTGATCGGTTCTGTGTTTTTATTATCGGTGCTTTTGCTGCTTATCGTAAAAGCGTGGTTTTCTATTCGCAAAAGAAATAAGCAAATTGCACTACAATCGCTGCGACGGGAAATGAATCCGCATTTTATTTTCAACAGCTTAAACAGCGTCAACCAGTTTATCGCGAATAACAATGAACGGGAAGCGAATAAATACCTGACCTCCTACTCCAACCTGATGCGCAACATCATGGAGAATTCGAATAAAGATTATGTAACTTTAAATGACGAGATCGATCAGCTGAAAAAATACCTGGAGCTGGAAAAAATGCGCTTCACCGATAAGTTCGAATACCAGCTGACAATTG
>JALYQL010000101.1 GCA_030855855.1 Bacteroidota bacterium
CCTACCGGATATACGACAGATGTTTTTCTCTATTTAAAATTTCTGAAAAAAGGATTGGACAGGTTCGAAAAAAAATAAGCGATTCGTCTTTCGGAATTTTTCGTGTTTTTAATCAATTGAGTACGAATCACTTCCTCAACTCAAAATTCTTCCCGAGATAAACTCTTCTTACCTGCTCGTCATTCGCCAGCTCGTCTGCAGTGCCGGCTTTCAATATTTTTCCTTCAAACAATAAATATGCGCGGTCAACGATCGTCAATGTTTCATGTACATTATGATCGGTAATAAGAATGCCGATATTTTTTTTCTTAAGGCTTGCAACAACTTGCTGAATATCCTCCACCGCGATCGGGTCGACACCGGCGAATGGCTCGTCGAGCAGAATAAATTTCGGATCAGTTGCCAGCGCGCGGGCTATTTCTGTGCGGCGGCGCTCTCCACCGGAAAGTGAATCGCCATTATTTTCGCGGATGTGCTGCAGCCCGAATTCATCGAGCAGGCTTTCAAGCTTCGTGGCCTGTTCGCCTTTGGTCAGCTTCGTGGTTTCGAGAATCGCTTTGATATTATCCTGCACGCTTAATTTGCGAAACACCGAAGCTTCCTGCGCAAGATATCCAACTCCGAGCTGCGCACGCCTGTACATCGGCTCATTCGTAATGTCAAGATCATCAAGGTAAACCCTGCCTTCATTCGGCTTGATCATTCCCACGATCATATAAAAGGAAGTCGTTTTCCCCGCCCCATTTGGTCCGAGCAAACCCACAATCTCGCCTTGCTGCACATTGATAGAAACGCCTTTTACAACAACGCGGTTTTTGTATTTTTTTACAATATTATCAGCTCCTAAAATCATTTATTTATGGTGTGAGTGATCAATTGGGTACGAAAAACGAAAACGCACGAAAGTACGAAAGCATAGAACGAAGGTAAGCTGCAATTAACCTAAAAAGCATTTTGTGTGAGTGAGCAATTGACAAAGTTTTATAATTTCCATCCTTTCGTTTTTCGCACTTTTTCGCCCGGATTTCGTTTTTCGTACCCACCCCACCTTTCGTTTTTCGCCCTTTTTCGCCCCCTGATTTCGTTTTTCGTACCCACCTAAAATAGCACCTGCAACGACACCCTCACCCCTACCGGCGCAACATTCGGATGATCGAGATACGTCAAACGCCAGAAACAATCGACGCGGAAAAACTTGAAAATATTTTCGATGCCGGCGCCTGCTTCCATGTATGGACCGCGATTAAGCGTATAGAGGGTAGAAGGAAAAACAATTTCGTTTTTATTATAGCTGTTCACGCTGCCGACAAGCCATTTAAAAGTCGCCACTTCACGCCATTTTAATTTTCGCATCAGCGGAATGTGGTTCAGGAAAAATCCTTCGAAGTGATGAATGATAGTAGCGGTGGCGTACATGTCGCTGGCAAACTCAAAATAATTCATCATGTTGAAAGCCGACCAGTCGTAGACGTACGTTTCATTTCCGGGGTGAAGCGTCATGAGCGGGAACGGAACTCTTCCCCATGTTTTTCCCGCTTCAAGAATATAATTCGTGTAACCAAAGATCCCGAAACGCAGACGATCATCCACATTGAGCGTTACCCTGCGGTAATTATATTGTGAGCCAAAAACACCTTTCAGTCCTTCCACATATTGCACTTGTACTATCGGTGCCTTTGTTCCTACGCTCGCGCGGGTAAATACCGATTCAACATATTTATCATTGTACGCGAAACGAACACCAAGCCTGATCTCGCTTGTGGTTATGCGCAAAATATTTTCGGAACTTCCATCGGCTGCCTGGCGTGTGTAGCTTGCATCACCGATCGGGAACATATTACGCACGTTGAACGACAACTTCGTATCTAAACCTTTGAACCATTCGCGTTCATAATAATACTCATACGATTCTACTTTCGTGAAATTATTGAACGGCGATCTGCGGAAAATAGTTGCGAGCACGTTGTCGGATGAAAAAGCATTGTTGCTCAGGCCAAGAATCTCATTGTCGTTTTTATAGCTGATACCTGTGAGCCTGCGCGGCTTTTTCGTGATAAATGTTTTGTAGCCGAAATTATATTTGAATTGCTCATCTCGCAGACCATAAGCGACATACCCGCTGATCTCCATCCAACGGCTGAAATTATTACTCGTACGACCGCCCAAACGAAAACGGGTTCCTTCAATCTGGTTCCCGCTGATCGTTTTGTACCACGGACCGAATTCAACAGGGCCAAAAACTTTATAGCCTGTATATAATGTGATGATAAGCGATTCCCACGATTTATAAATTTTCAGCGACTGAACGGAATCTACCATTTCGTAAATTCCTTTTTCTGTTTTTGTCAGTGAATCGTGGCGCACCGCAACCCAGAAAGAATCATTCCGGCTTTCCGCTCCTTTTTCAACAACTATATTATCTGTGCGCGAATAAAAATCGGCTTCCTTCGGCTGGTTGATCACAATGTCTTTATAGGAAGTTGTTTTACGACCGTAAAAGCCCATGCGTTTATCCGCGAGCACAAAATCGCCGACAACACGTTCACGGACCATTATCCAGGCGCCTGAAGTATTGTCGTATTCCTGGATGACGTAAAACGCATTGACATAATTAATATTCGCGTCGTCCACAATATTCATCTCGAGACGTTTTACGGCATAAGAAGTGTCTGCTATCCAGACATTGCCGGTAAACAAAAGCTCCTGCTTACGTCGTGGCTTGAACTGGATCTGGTAGCACCAATGTCCGTCAATGACCATGCTGTCGACGAGGTAATATTTGTAATACGCCACACCGTTATTAGAAATCGGGCTTACAAATGTTTTTCCGAAGACAAGGATATTATTTTCATAGACATTCACATTCTGGTACATATCGCCGGTGAACTGCGCGATGCTGGCGTCTTCGATACCGGAAACTTTAGAGCCTTTGATAATTTCTTTCTGCGCCTTTGGGTTTTTCTGGTAATAATAATCAGAAAGCGATTCGCTGAAGAAAAGCGGAAGGTGTGGCTTCTCGCTCGGATTCGTTGTGTCGATGCGGTCAAAAATAAACTGCACCGGGCGCATCACTTTACGTTTCTGGAATTTTTCGTCAATATTATTCAGGTCAAATTCCAGCTTGTTGTAAACTTCATACTGGAACGCGTCGAGCTTTTCTTTGTCGTTTTCGGGCTTGTGCTTATACACGAGCTTCAACAATGTCACCGCAGGATTTTCACCGGGAAGAATAACTACCGGCGCGAGATCTGTAGATTTCATGGTCATTGGAATATTAATGACCTGCGTCTCGCCCTGCTTCACTTTTAAAGTAGTACTGAAATAGCCCACATACACGGCGCGGATGGAATCGACAGGGCCGTTTATGACAAAAGAATAATTTCCGTCAATATCAGAAACTGTACCTGTAGTGGTGCCGATGGCAAAAATGCTTACAAAAGGCATCGGCTCAGTGACTTCCGCATTATAAATCCTGCCGGAAATACGGGTAGTCTGTGCTGAAGCTACTCCGGTTAAAAACAGAAAAAAGATAAAAATGCGCAATGTGCCCGGCTTGAAAATCATCACTACGAATATACGAATTCGGTTCTGTGATAGATGTCTGGAAAATTCATTGATTTTGAACGTATTGACATGAATAATTTTATCAACGTATTCCCTTCGAAGGAAATTTCTCCATTGTTTTTACCTGCAACGGCCATAACCGGCGGACTGCTGAAATGATTCCTTGGATATCAGCATCAGTAACATCATGCGCCGCTGAGGTTCTGCGGCAGGCAAATACTTTTTCGGGAACAGATCTCTGATGAGGCAGCATGGCCCATGATTTCAAAATATTCTTTCCCGATCTTCCTGCTTTGCCCGTGTGCGCGGAATTGTCTTTGATCCACGCTTCAAGCAAAAGCAAATATTTCAGGTCCTTCAGAATTCCATCCTGCATCACAGGAGTTGCATGCTGCCAGTGCCGGATCATTTTTTCATTCACAATAAAAAACGAACGCTGATGAACCGTGACTCTTTTTTTATCCGCCGGCGAAAATCCATTTCCTTTCGAATTCATAAAAACTGCCGCGATATGTCTTTCTCTTCTCATTACTTCGGGCAATGAAATAATTCTTCCGCCTGTATCATAAACTGTAAATGGATTTTTATTCTCCGGCTGAAATTCCACAAGCAACGAGCTGTCGCCCAGAAAAACCTGCACCAGCTGATCGCCCTGATGCTCTTCGTTGACAATCGGCCAGTAAGATGGCCACGCATCCCTTATGCGCAGGTTGTCAGAAGCACGTAAAATGGTGGCAACAGGCTGGCGATCGAATTTCGAATTGGTTACTGACGAATAATATTCTTTCTGCGCATGAGTAGCGTAATTGTATGTGCGCAGCAGCTGGTGACTTTCTTCGATCGAATCCAGCTCGCTGACAGATACAAAAAGCCAAAGCGATTTAAATTGCGGAATATTATTTTCTACCGCTTGTTTCGCCAGCCAGGAATCAAGAATGGAATCAGTTGACGTCTTTTCATCCGGGCACAAATTTGTTCCGGAATTGCTTCTTTCGTTGAATAAAAAAGAAAATAAAAGAAGCAATGGAATCAAAAGCCGGATCATCAGAAATTATTTTTCCTGGTGAAAGTAAAACTTTATCCGCCTTATTGTTTCGACAGCACTGTAACATGCCGGATCGACTGGTGCTGAACTCCTGCAGTGCAATTGGATTTGAAACGAAGTTTTACCACGTACACATCCTGCTGCACGATTTGCCCTTTGTACGTTCCATCCCAGCAATTATTCACCGCATTCGATTCGAATAAGAGCTTTCCCCAGCGATCGTAGATCTGCATATTAAGTTCTGAAATGCCCGGACCGACTACGCAAAACAGCTCATTTTTTCCATCTCCGTTTGGCGTAAATGTATTCGGCACATATATTACATCAGCGCCGAAATTTCCTGTCACTACGATCGTATCTGACAATGGGCAGTTGGACGGACTGATAATATTCACCCAATACGTTCCCGCTTCATCTACCTGGATGGACTGTGTGGTTTCGCCGGTGTTCCAGATGTATTGGCCTCCCGGATTTCCGGCATCGAGGATCAACGCGCTTGATGCATCGCAAAGTGAATAGGGTGCACCTAAGTCGACAGAGGAAAGGAACGTGACATTTACCGTATCCGAATTTGTACAGCTTCCGATCGCGGCGTCTACCCAATATGTTCCGGCAGAAAGCACATTAAACGACATTCCTGTGCTGCCATCCGACCAGACATACGTTGCAGAAGGATCTGTGACATTCAACGTAAATGTGCCACCCGGACAAATCGCCGTATCGTTACCGAGATAAGGTTGCGGGATCGGATTCACAGTAACGTCAATAGAATCGCGGAAAGTGCAAGTGCCGGTGGAAACATCGACCCAATAAATGCCGGTGGTATTTACAGTAATTGTTTGTGTCACCGCGCTGGTGTTCCAGTTATATGTCGCGCCCGGATTTCCTGCATCAAGCACGATCGATTGACCCTGGCAAACAGCAGTATCACTGCCGATATTCGGTGGCTGGAAAGAAAATATCTCGATCGTATCAGTCGCTGAGCAGAAACCATTATCGACCACAACCCAATATATTCCTGCAGCAGTTGCAGTATATGTTGGTGTAGTAGCGCCGGAACTCCAGAGATAAGTTACACCGGGAGAAGTGGCATTCAATACCTGGTTTACAGTACCGCAAATGGTTGTGTCGTTACCAAGATTGACAACAGGTAACGGAAGAATGGTCATCACCAAGTAAGCCGTATCTGCAAAATTGCAGCTGAGCGAATCGATTGCAATTAATGTTACCGTGAATGTTCCGGGCGTAGTATAAATATGAGAAGGTGAGGCATTGGTATCCAGCGGAGAAAGGTCGCCGAAATCCCAGATATAATCTGTGGCATTGAAACTTCCGTTGCTGAAATTTGCCACCTGGTTCACACAAAGTGTATCGGAAGGACCTGCAACCGCCTGCGCGATAACGCCGACAGCCTGGAAATCAATTTTGAATACTGCAACATCGTAACTGCCAACCATATTATTAGGACTATATGCACCCGTGGTGGTAGTCATGTTGGAAGCGCCCTGGCAGATTGCTTCATACACAATTCCGTTAGGATCAAACCTGCTTGTTCCTCCATCCACATGTTCCCATCCTCCGGCTGCTCCGAAATAAGTCGCGTAGAACATTGAAGTCGCGTTTTGATCCAGCACAAGCAGGTAAAAATCATCACCATCCGTTGTTGGCTGAAGGGCGTTGGAGCTGATTGGGTAAGATGCAACTTGTCCCCATCCTGCCGCATAAATATGGTCGCAGACATCCACGAGGAATGCGGTCGGAGAAATTTTGTCGAGCATGTTTCCTCCGCCGAATACGGTAGCGAAAATAATGGTGAACAAACCCGGATCAAGCTTAGCGATAAACTGCGGACTGCCGGGATTGCTGTAAACGCCTGCACTGATCGGAATGGAACCGGTGGATTGTCCGAATACATATACATTTCCGGATTGATCAAGGTCGATAAAGAAAACTTCATCATCGGCAGGTGTTCCGAAATATGTGGAGCTGACCATTCCTGTTCCTGTGCTGTTCAGCAGTGTGATATAACCATCGTACATTCCGCCCTGGTAAGCAGGATAAACTGTGGTTGGAAATGTCGGGAAATTATTGCTTTGAGTTCCACCCGCAACATACACTTCTCCTGCTGCAGAAATCCGTAGCCCGAACCCGGCGTCATTATCACTTCCGCCGAGATAGGTACACCATGTCATTGCAGTAAGGCCAGGATTCATTTTAAAAACCACGGCATCCTGAATTCCCCCAATCGTATTATCATAACATCCTGCAGTTACCGGAAAGTTTAACGATTGTGAGAAGCTGGCAACATAAGGGTTTCCGGTGCCATCAAGAATAATTTCGCCGCGATAGGAATCACCGTAATTGGCGTAAATATTATTATTTCCATCACTGCCGCTTCCACCAACATAGGTCGAACCGATCAGGGTTGTTCCTGTTGAATTTAAATGGCAAACGACAATATCCTGATCTGCACTGCTGGGTAAACCATTATAGGTGCCATCAAAAGCTCCTGCAGTTACAGGGAAATTTGAGCTTGATGTTGATCCGTAAGCAAAAAGTTCATTTGTATTGCTCACCACAAGACTATGCGGGTAATCGCTTGCTGTGCCGCCGATATATGTTGCATACAATAATGTTGATCCGGTAGGGCTAAGCTTGCTGATCGCGAAATCAATTGAGCCGCCGAATGTGGTTTGAATTGCTCCCGTAGTTACCGGGTAACCTTGTCCGAAACAAATCGCGCCGGTATAAATATTTCCCTGCGCGTCATACGTTGCGCAATGTCCGTAATTAGACGCTGTAGAACCTGAATACGTTGAGGCTACAAGAATCGGATCAATCACCAGCAATTCACTTTTATCATAACCATCAGGAAAATAAAATCCGACGGATGGAAGATTATTTCCTGATTTATTATCAGTAACAAATTCACATTTTACATTCGTGCGAACGCCATTGATCAATTGCCACGCAACCGGTTTTTGTTCCGTCACATTTCCAATAGAAGTCTGAATGACAAGCGCACCTTTTTGAATCCACACCTTATCAACGCCTTCATAATTCACACGAATCGCGTTTACATCAGCTCCCGGGTAAACGAGATAATCATATTTAAGATTATTACCGTCACTATACGCTTTGAGATCAATATTCGGGTAAAGGTTATTGTAAGAAATCCCTTTATAAACGGGAACTTCTGACGCCCAATGCGTAGTATCATTCCCGATAAAATAATTGCGGTAATATAATTGAGCATTATTTCCTTCCAGCAAAGGTGCTGCGTTCGCGCCTGAAAAATTCATGCGGTAAGCATGCGCGCGAATCACCGCATCGGTCATGCTGGTATTATTGAGATGAGAATTTTCGTGCGCTTTTTCAAGATCTTCGAGGCTGTTGACCACGAATGTGAAACGTTGGTTCTCAAAAAAGACGCGCCCGCCGGGAATATCAGACATAAACTGAACCTGTGCAGGCCATTGTCCTTTGTTGGATTCAAAAACCACTCCTGTTTGCACGGTGGATTGACGCACATCCTGCGCCTGTAAAAAAAAAGGCAGGAATAAAAGCGCTATTAAAGTTAAGCGAAGTTGAATCATGTAAGTTGGTGCACCGCCATTTGCCCTGGCGGTTGCGTTACAAATATAATACTAAAAAGTTTCAATATCCTATTGTCCAATCTTTAACTAATTCTTACCTGTTCAGTAACCGATAGTTTACAAAATTATGCTCGGTGAGCGAATTTCCCTTTAGGATTATCTTACTTACCCAATAAAAAAAGCGCGGGATCGCAGGCTGAAATTCCGGGATAATTGGTTGTGTTGATATGGTAAATGGAAAGAAAAAATTATTTTTTCCTGAAGACGATCGCAATTGGTGCGCCAGTGAATTCGAAGTGTTCGCGCAGCTTGTTCTCGAGAAAACGTTTGTACGATTCCTGGATGTATTGCGGGTGATTAGCGAAAAAGGCGAACACTGGTGTTTTTGTAGGAAGCTGCGTGACGTATTTAATCTTAACATAAGTTGCTTTGAAAGATGGCGGAGGTGTGTGGCCAATGATCGGAAGCATTACATCGTTCAGCTTGTTTGTAGCGATGCGGCGGGTGCGGTTTACATACACTTTCATAGCCAGCTCAAGCGATTTCAAAACACGCTGCTTGGTTTTAGCTGAAACAAAAAGCACAGGAACATCTTTAAACGGCCTGATCTTTTGAAGAATATCCTCTTCGAATTCTTTTGTGGTCTTGTGATCTTTTTCAACGAGATCCCATTTATTGACAAGGATCACAACGCCTTTTTTATTGTTGATGGCAAGATGGAAAATATTCATATCCTGCCCTTCAAATCCTTCGAGCGCGTCAATTACCAGCAGGCAGATATCGCATTCTTCGATGGCTTTGATGGTGCGCATGACGGAATAAAATTCCAGGTCTTCGTGCACTTTTGTTTTTTTACGCAGCCCGGCGGTATCCATCAACATCACATCATAACCGAAGCCATTGAAATGTGTATCGATCGCGTCGCGTGTTGTTCCGGCAATATCTGTCACGATCAGCTTCTCTTCGCCGATCAGCGCGTTTACGATGGAAGATTTTCCTGCATTCGGCCTTCCCACAATGGCGATCTTCGGGATGGTGATGGCTTCTTTTTCTTCTTCGGGACTGAGATGCTGCACAAGCTCATCCAGCAATTCACCCGAGCCGGCGCCATTTACAGCGGAAACCGGGTAAGGATCTCCTAAGCCTAACTGGTAAAATTCAGCAGCAGCGAATATTTTATCGCCGGTATCTACTTTATTGGCAATGAGAAAATGTTTCTTTTTGCTGCGACGTATAATGTTTGCTACGATTTCATCCAGCGCGGTAATACCTTCCATCGCGTCCACTACAAATAAAATAATATTTGCTTCTTCGATGGCGATTTCCACCTGCCTGCGGATCTCCGATTCAAAAGCATCTTCCGATCCTTCAGAGTAACCACCGGTATCTACGACAGAAAATTCCTTTCCGTTCCATTCCGAATGGCCGTAATGCCTGTCGCGCGTAACACCGGAAATAGCATCAACAATTGCCTGGCGATGGCCTACTAAGCGATTAAAAAGAGTTGATTTCCCGACATTCGGGCGGCCTACAATTGCAATTAAATCAGACATGGCGCAAAGATAGTCTTTCGGAGAGGATTAATAATTAATGATTTGCACATTATAAGTAACCATACCGCTTCAGCTGCCGCTCGCTGTCGCGCCAGTCTTTGTCGACTTTGATGAAAAGCTCGAGGTAGACTTTTTTCTGAAGAAATTTTTCAATATCGAGCCTTGCCTGGGTTCCGAGCTTTTTGATGGCGGCTCCCTGGTGTCCGAGAAGGATTCCTTTTTGCGATTCCCGGACCACAAAAATATTCGCGCGGATCCTGACGATCACATCAGTTTCTTTGAATTCCTCCACGACAATTTCGACGGAGTAAGGAATTTCCTGCTGATAATTGTGAAGTATCTTTTCGCGGATAATTTCGGCGACAAAAAATTTCTCGGGTTTATCGGTCAGCTCATCTTTGGGATAATACGCGGGATGTTCGGGAAGCAGATCGATGATGCGTTTAAAAACTTCCTCTACATTTTTTCCGGAGAGTGCCGACACAGGCATGTATTCAGCATCAGGCAATTCTTTTCTCCAGCGTTTTTCTTTTTCAGCAACACGAGCATCGATAACGAGATCGGTTTTATTGAGCAGCACCAATATCGGCACATTGATCTTTTTGATACGCGCAAAAGTGTCGTCTTCGATCAGCTTATCATCAGTAAGATCAACTACGAGCAGAAGGATATCGGCATCAGCAAGCGCGGAGCTTACGAATTGCATCATACCTTCCTGTAGCTTATAATTCGGCTTAAGGATTCCCGGCGTATCGGAATAAACAACCTGGAATTCATCGCCATTTACAATTCCCATGATGCGGTGGCGCGTGGTTTGCGCTTTTGAAGTGATAATAGAAATCCGCTCGCCCACCAACGCGTTCATCAGCGTGCTTTTTCCCGCATTCGGATTCCCGATGATATTTACAAAACCTGCTTTGTGCATGAAGCAAAGGTAATCTAAAAGAAAAGGATGTACGAATTGCGATTTATCCGCCGCGGCGGATACGATTTAAAAAGGGAAACATCCTTCTATCAAAACATATCGTAACTCGTACATCTTCCACAGGAAAGTTTAGCTGAAGCAAAAGAATTACATCCCATATCAAAAATATATCGTAATTCGTATCCGCCGCGGCGGATAATTCGTACATCTCTCTCATCGTACATCTCACTCATGCAGGAAAATGTAATCAAAGCAAAAAAATCCTCCCTTTTCAGGCTTGCCCGGTTGTTGTTCGCAGGGTTTTTTCTTTGGCTGATTATTCGCAGCTTTTTCTTCCAGGTGATGTACATTCCTTCTTCTTCCATGCGCGGTACTTTGAACGAAGGCGATTATATTGTGGTTAACAAACTGGCTTATGGTCCGCGAATGCCGATTACGCTGCTTTCACTTCCTTTTGCCGGTTCCGATGCGCATCTCGACTGGATCGAATTTTCTTATCACCGTGCTCCCGGATATTCTGATGTTAAGCGTGGTGATGTGATCGTTTTTAATCTTCCCGGTGGTGAGCTTCCGATTGATCTTCGCCGTCCTTATATAAAACGGTGTGTGGCATTGCCCGGAGATTCGCTTTCCATCGTTAAGGGAGAAATTTTTATCAACGGAAAAAAAACTCCACAACCGGAATGGGGCCAGCAACGATACCGGGTTGAATTAAAGAACTGCGAAGATCCGCCTGCACTTTTTGAACGGTTCAACATTAAAAGCAGCATTGTGAGTGCCGACCGTATTCATTACACGCTGCTGCTTTCTGATTATCAATTGAATCAGCTGCGGGCTTCAGGAAAAATTTCCACTTTTTCATTGGATCCTGTGAAGGCAGGTACTTTCAACGTGCAGCTTTTTCCGCACGACCCGAATTTTAAATGGAATGTTGATTTTTATGGCCCGCTTCAGATCCCTGCAAAAGGTAAAACGGTTGAGCTTACCACCAAAAACATTTCGCTTTACAGGAATTGTATTGTTGATTATGAATACAATACACTGGAACTCAAACGCGATTCCCTGTTTTTGAATGGTCAATATTCGACGACTTACACCTTTCGCCAGGATTATTTCTTCGTAATGGGTGATAATCGTTACGATTCGGAAGATTCCAGGTACTGGGGTTTTGTTCCCGAAAGTCACGTGATCGGTAAGGCTTCCCTGCTTTTAACAACTTCAGGCCCTGCGGACAATTTTTCTTTAATCCGCTGATTTGCAAGACACCATTTAAGTACATGAGGCTTCAACTGGTAAGTTTTCATCCATGAACAGTATTTTTTCACCGATGGAAATCCGCAGGTAGTGTTTTCTCGTATTTAGATCATGTAAACCTGGGCAACAGCAAACTGAAGGAAATAATTATTCCCAAAAACTCATGAAACAAAAATCCAAAACACTACTTAAAGTGTCTGTCGTAGCGGTTGCAGCTGCTATGCTTGGATTCTGGGATTCGCGTGAAAATCCGGTCGAAGCTTCGAGCCACCGGGAGGCGCCATTGATTGCTAACGATCCGTTGGCAGACAATACAGACCTTTACGCGTTCCGGAGTCCTGATGACACCAACATGATCACGATCATCGCTAACTACGTTCCGTTACAGCTCCCGCAGGGCGGACCAAACTACGCGTCTTTCGGCGAAAACATCCGTTACGAGATTCACGTAGAGAATGACGGCACAGCAGGTGATGATATCACTTACCGTTTTACATTTTCAAAAGTAAACCAGGACCCTACAACATTCTTCAACATCCGTCTTGGACAGCAGAATCTCAAAACTACCTATATGGCTGAAAAAAGCACAGACGGTGGTTTGACTTTCTCAACAATCGTTCCTGTCGGAATCGTTCCACCACCAAACATCGGGCCGCGCTCTATCAGCGATCCTACTGTAGGGCTTGGCGCAGCGAATTACGATGCGCTGATCACTTCAGCACAAATCAATGCTTCCGGTGGTGGCAATGAGATCGTTTATTGCGGTCCTGCTGACGATCCGTTCTTCGTGGATCTTGGAGGTATTTTTGATCTTGGACAAACACGCGCGGGACTTGGTCCGGTTGACGGCGTTGGCCACAAAAATATCCATAGCATCGCGCTGAAAATTCCGATTGCTACATTACAGAAAAATGGAAACCCGGTTTCGATGGCTACAAGCATCCTCGATTCGGATTACATTATCGGCGTCTGGGCTTCTGCAAGCCGTCCGATGACACGTACACTCAGCACTGTTGGCGGAAATCCTTCTGATGGTGGTGGATATGTACAGGTTTCGCGTATCGGTATGCCTTTGACTAACGAAGCAGTTATTCCACTCGGCAGCAAAGACCGTTGGAATTCATTGACTCCTTATACGGAAGATCCTGCAATGGAAGCTTTTTTCTGCAATCCTGAGCTTGCTCTTTATATGGATGCTTCGCAGTTCGGAAATGCAGTTCCTGCATTTGCAGCTTTACGTGTTCAGCGTAACTCTTTACAGTCTTTCGATTTCGGAAATACGCAAGATGGCCTCTGGCCGATCCGTGCTACCAATGGTGGTGC
>JALYQL010000027.1 GCA_030855855.1 Bacteroidota bacterium
CCTTTCGTAGGGCACACGCCACCTGATTATCGCAATGATGATGGTTCAACACCTGTAATTAACCTGCCGTTTAATTTTTGTTTTTACGGCCAGATCCAGACGCAGGTATTCATCAACAATAATGGAATTATTTCTTTCGGTTCTTCTTACGGATCTTTTAACGCTGTAAGCATGCCGAGTAATGCATACACCGTTATCGCGCCGTTCTGGGCAGATATCGATACACGTAATGTTGCGAGTGGAATTGTGTATTATAAAGTTACACCCACTGCAATGATAGTGCGCTGGCAGAATGTTGGCTATTACAGTCAGCATGCCGATAAGCTGAACGATTTTCAACTCATCATCACCGACGGAACAGATCCGATTCTTCCTGTTGGAAGCAATGTTGCTTTTTGTTATGGTGATATGCAATGGACCACCGGTGATGGATCAAATGGCATAAACGGATTTGGCGGCACTCCTGCAGTTGTAGGCGCGAATATGGGTGATGGAATTAATTTTATCCAGATCGGCCGTTTCGATGCACCGGGAACAACTTACAACGGACCATTCGGATTGCCATCTGAAATTTCGTGGCTGGATAACAAACAATTTTTTCTGGATGTTTGCTCAACAGGCGGTGGCGGTAATTTACCACCGATCATGAATGCTGCTTTGGTATGTGATACACTTACTATTTGTGTAGGAGATACACTTGAAATTAATTCTCAATTTCTGTCACCGGAAAATACACAGGTAACGACCGCATCGGCTTCAACAAGCAGCACCGGGTTAAGTACCATCAGCAGCACGCCTGGAAATCCGGGAATATATGACGGGATATTTGTCGGACTTAATTCTAACATTGGTACAAACACAATTGTGTTGTCGGGAACAGATAACGGCACGCCAGCACAAACTACCACAGGAAATGTGATTGTAAATGTAATCGCCGGACCAACAGCAGCATTTTCAAGCGTAGGAATTTGCCCGGGCGGATTAATGCCATTCACAGATCTTTCTACAACAGTAAATGGAAATGGCCCGCTGACAACGCATCACTGGGATTTCGGAATGACCGCGTTGACAAATGACACTTCGGATCTTGCAGGGCCATCTTATGTTTACAACACGCCCGGTAACTACCAGGTCACATTGCTTGTTGTGGATTCTATGGGATGCAAGGATACTGCAATGCAAAGTGTAACAGTTTATTATTTACCACAAGTTGCATTCAGTGGCGGGCCGACTTCAGGCTGCGCGCCGTTATGTGTAAACTTCACAGATCTTTCCACCGTGCAAAACAGTTCAGCGGCACAATGGAGCTGGAACTTCGGAGACGGAAGCACAGATACGTTGCAAAATCCGACTTACTGTTATCCCGCGAACGGGGTTTATACCGTCAGCCTTACAGTCACATCTGCAGATGGCTGCCCGTACACAGATTCCATCATTAATTACATCAGCGTAATTCCGGGGCCTGTTGCAGCATTTGTTTTTGGTCCACAGCCTGCAACTATTTCTGATGCGACAATTAATTTCACAGATCAGTCGACACAGAATCCTGCGCAATGGTATTGGAATTTCGGAACCGGCAGCGACTCTTCTACATTGCAGGACCCGACATTCATTTATCCGGACACAGGATCATTCACTGTCATGCTTATTGTTTCCACTGCAAACGGATCTTGCCCGGATACTGCTTACGCGACAGTCGTTATTTCTCCTGAGCTGCTGATCTGGATTCCGAATGCGTTCACGCCGAATAATGATCAGCGCAATGATATTTTCCTTCCTGTGTTCAGCGATCCGAGCTACGTCACAAGCTATAACATGATGATCTTTGACCGGTGGGGCAACCTGATCTTCTCAACAGAAGATCCATATCTCGGATGGGACGGAAGGACAAAAAGTGCGCGCGCAGAAATTGATACCTATGTGTTCCGCATCAATGTCACAGGCACGGATGGGATCGCGCACAGGTATGTTGGACATGTAAATCTTATACGTTAAGGCAGAGTGGCAGTATCTTTTTTGAGTGTGGTTCGTTATAAGAATATAGAATTCTCCAGGATGAAATTTTCGTCTCCATATATTTTTCTTGCAACTGCTTTATTCAGCCTGACAGCTATCCATGCGCAGGTTATTCCTTCAACACATACAATTGAATACCAGCAGCTGAAACAGTCGGGAGAATTTCCTTCAGGTCCGCTCATCATCAACAACCGCGATACGATGATGATGAATATGCAGACAAAAATTCAGCCGTCGCCTTCAAATCCAGCGAGCGTTGTCTGTTCCTGCATGATCCCGATCGATGCTACGTTCTCTGTTGTGCCGATGGATTTTTACACGCCGCCCGATTACCGCAATGATGATGGCTCAAGCATTCTCATTACCATTCCGTTTAATTTCTGTTTTTACGGAGCGCCGAAAACAAACTGCTACATCAACAACAACGGAAACGTTTCGTTTGACGCGTCGTACGGAACATTCACTGCAAATGCATTTCCCGATCCTGACTTTACGATGATCGCACCATTCTGGGGTGATGTTGATACGCGGAATGCAATGAGCGGCCTGGTGTATTATAAGGTAACGCCTGCATATATGATTGTTCGTTGGCAGAATGTTGGTTATTTCAATATGTATGCGGATAAGGTGAATGATTTCCAGCTGATCATTACCAACGGTTCAGATCCGATTTTGCCGAGCGGAAACAATGTTTCTTTTTGTTACGGTGATATGCAGTGGACAACAGGCGATGCGTCAGGCGGCTTCAATGGTTTCGGGGGTTCTGCTGCGACAGTCGGAGTAAATCGTGGAAATGGTGTTGATTATATCCAGATCGGACAATTCGATCAGCCGGGAACTTCTTATGACGGACCTTTCGGAAATCCGGACCAGGTAAGCTGGCTGGATAATCAAACATTTTATTTTGATGTTTGTAATAATGGTTCCGGAAATAATCTTCCGCCAATCATTAACTCAGCAGAAGTTTGTGATACACTCGTGCTTTGTATTGGTGATACCACAACTATTTCAGCAGCATTCCTTTCGCCGGAGCAAGGGCAAAATACAACCCCTTCAATAACCGGTTCCGTAACGGGATTGACAACTACAAACAGCACCACAGGAAATCCTGCAGTGATTACTGCAACGCTTATTGCCAATGCCGCAAATGCAGGTTACAATGTCATCACCATTACCGGGACAGATAATGGTTCACCATCAGCACAGACAACAGCGAGCGTAATTGTAAATATCATTGCAAGCCCTGCGATTAATTTTACAATGTCGCCACCGCCTCCGGTTACGCTCAACACTTTAATTCAGTTCACTGATAATACGCCGGGCGCTACGAGCTGGTATTGGGATTTTGGCGATGGCGATACCTCCACGCTGCCCAATCCGACACACTTTTATTCCAGCGATAGCCTATACACTGTTACACTGACGGTAGGTGTCGGAAGCGCATGCAATGCCTCCTTGTCGCAAGCGTACCTTGTGCACACCGATTATTCGATCATCGCGCCGAATGTATTGACACCAAATGGTGACGGAAAAAATGACGAACTTGTTTTTCAGAATCTTCTTGATTATCCGAATTCGGAACTGGAAGTTTTTAACCGCTGGGGAAATTTAATTTATACCAGTAATAATTACAGGAACGATTGGCGACCGGATGTGGTGGATGGAACGTATTATTATGTGCTCATCGTTCCCGGACTTGAAAAGCCCCTGCATGGATTTTTTGAAGTGATGAGGTAAATTACCAATTACGTAATTACCAATTACCAATGTCATTGAGTAAAGCCTGGGTGTAGAGCTGTGTGATAATTTCGCTCCTACGGAGCTTGTTTTGTTTTGCTTATGGAGAGGTTAGTAAAA
>JALYQL010000055.1 GCA_030855855.1 Bacteroidota bacterium
TGCAGATTCCTTCTTCAAGGAGCGCAGGGATCTGGAAACAAACGGATTTTCCTCCGCCCGTTGGCATTAGCACTACCGTATCTTTTTTTGCAAAGATCGAATTGATAATCTCTTCCTGTAACGGCCTGAAATTTTCGTAACCGAAATATTGTTTCAGGATCTGTTGTGCGGTGGGTTGGGTCATTGTTGTCATACTAAAAAATTAAAAGTTAAGGGTGCATACATATTTATCTTCGTGCAAATATTAAACAAGTTCTTCTGTAATGCCGTTTACAAGCGAATATAGTTGTTTGTAAGCGTTTGTTGTCGGGTATTATTTTCCGGATTTTTTCTTCGTCTTCAAGAACTGGGATTCTTCTTCAATTTTTTCCCAGCTGCTTTTGTTTTTTTCTTCGTATTCTTTTTCATACACAAACATCACCGCTGCCATGTGTTTGCAGATCTTATGTGTTTTATCGCCACAGGTACAAAAGATATCGGTAAATATTCCGTCCTCGCTCAATGAAAAGGAAACGGCATGTGGATTTACTTCTTCCACCACTGCTTCAAAATACGTGGGCATTATCTCCCTAGGTGTTTTTACCCAGCCATTGTTAAAATAGATCCAGCCACGTTCCAGCACTGTTTCGTCCAGCTCGTTCCGGAAATTGGTTAATGTGAGTTGTTCTGCTTCCACGATGTGAAATTAATAATAAACAATGCAAATTTTGCTACTGGCAGAAGGTACAAAGTCGATAGCGGTTTTTCTGCGTTCTTTCTGTGCGCTCAGCGTTTTCTGCGAGACATTTAGCCAATTATACCATTTGCCACTCTTTTAATTCCATCCTTCACTAACACTGAGTTAAAATTAATAAGCAGTCCCAGTTTTTTATCCGTCAACCTTAAATAAGTGAGCAATTGTTTAAAATGAAGCGGGGTTAAAGTTTCGATTGATTTTATCTCGATAATCACAGTCTCATTAACAATGATATCAAGTCGGAAACCAAGCTCCAGCTTTTCACCCTCATAAATCACCGGAAACCCAACCTGCGAACGTACTGTGTAACCCGCCCTGGTCAATTCAAAAACCATTGCAGCTTCATAAACAGATTCTAATAATCCGGGACCCAATGCGGAATGTACTTTAAAAGCCGCGCCACGCACAGCGTAGGAAATGTTGTTTTCAATCATAAAACAGATATTAATCGTAATTACAAAATATATACTCTCAAAAAATCAAGGCTGCGAATGTAGCAAAATTTTACAATCCTGACAGCCTGGACAAAAAAAATAAAATATTCCCGAAAAAAAACTGTGTTGGATCAAATCCGCACACCAATTACACAGACGTCATCCACCTGCTCATTATTACCCATCCACTCCACAAAAACAGACTCCACTTTTTTATGCTGCGTATCCAGGTCTTCCTTGTGTATTGAAAGCAGCAGCTCCTGGAATTTTTTCACTTTAAATTTCTTTCCATTTGGTCCACCGAACTGATCTGCGAAGCCGTCGCTGAAAAGATAAAAAGTTGCCCTGCCTTTTGGCTTGACAAGATGCGTTTGAAAAGGATCTTCTGTCAATGATTTAATTCCGCCAATGGAATAGAAGCCACCTTTGATCGTTTTTAATCCGTCTTCGTCAATGTAATAAAGCGATCGTACTGCTCCTGCGTAAGAAATTGTATGCTTGTCATGATCGATGCACAATAACGAGATATCCATTCCGTCGTGCAATTCCATCGATGTTCCTTCTGTTTCTTTATTCAGTGTATGCGAAATTTTTGAATGAAGATGATTAAGGATCTCGCCGGGCTCATGGATATTCATTTCATTCACCAGCTGGTTAAGAAAATTAAATCCCATCATAGAAACCAGCGCGCCGGGAACGCCATGACCAGTACAATCAGCTGCTGCGATGTAAAGCTTGTTGTCTAACCGCGTGAACCAATAAAAATCGCCGCTGACAATATTTCTCGGACGGAAAAAAACAAAAGATTCGGGGAAACTTTGCTTCAGGTCATGCATGACAGGAAGCATGGAGTCCTGGATCCGTTTGGCATAGTTGATGCTGTCTACAATCTCTTTATTTTTCTGCTCAATTATTTCTTTCTGGAGCGTGATCTCAATGTTTGACCGTTTTTTCACCTGGTAGCTGCGATAAAAAAGAACAGCTACAAGAAGCGTTATAAGAAATAAGGCAATAGAAATATTGATGCGTGATTGCTGCGATTCAAGCTCACTTTCATTTTCCTGGATCACCGCATTGTCTTTCACTTTCTGCTGTTCTAACAATTGAATGTAAGCAAGCTGGTTCCTGAGCGTTGTCGCTTCAATTGATTCTTCTGATTCAGGAAATTTTTGCAGAAAAGAATCATACGCATCGAGAGTGTTCAGTTTTTTTACTTCAACAAATTCAAGCGTGGCAAGTGCAGCTTTGGCTTCCGGCACTTCGGTGGCATCCGGGTATTTCGCGATAAAATCTTCGAGGGCTTTTACGGTATTTGCCACTTTGGCATTCTGAAAAGCTACAAGATTTCTCAGCTTTACAGCCTGTGCAAGATTTTTTCCGCCGGGATTACTTTTAATAAATTTATTGATCGCTTCTTCTGAATTTCCGGTGCTGGCATCGAAATTGGAAAGCTGCTCACGCAATTCTTTTGCCTGGTCGATATTGGAATTCCGCGGATAGAGCCGGATAAATTCATCGTAATCCTGCTGCGAGTTTTTTGAAACCGTGATGCTGAATAATTCGTCGTCGATCTTTTTACGGAGTGAAGCAATTTTCTCCCCGTCAACACCGGCTTTAGAAAGCGAGCTGAGCTGTTTTTTTGTTTGGAGACCATAAGCATTCTGTGCCTCGGTAATATATTTGTAAGCAGCCGGAACATTGTAATTCGTATAGCTCCGGGAAAAATAAATTACGGCCATTCCATAATGCGCACCGGCATCGCTGCTATCCTTCGCTATGATCTCCTTAAAGATTTCAGCCGCCTTGTCGAAATTGTTATTTTCAACAGCTTTCAATCCTTTCTGAAGGTCAGAGGAAAAAATTTGCGCATGAACTCCTGTAAAAATGGAGGATAATACAATTATTAAAATGCAGCGACGTAACATAAATCTATATTAAGTTCTTTCGATAATTACAGCATACCCTTGTCCAACCCCAATACACATTGTCACCAACGCGTATTTTTTATTCTGTTCATTCAATTCGATCGCAGCAGTGTGCAGCAATCTTGCGCCGCTCATTCCAAGCGGATGACCTAATGCGATTGCGCCGCCGTTGGGATTTACTCTCGGATCGTTATCCGCAATTCCCCATGCACGAAGACAAGCGAGGCTCTGTGCTGCAAATGCTTCATTCAATTCGATGATGTCAATGTCTTTGAATGTAAGTCCTGCTTTTTTCAAAGCGATATTACTTGCTTCCACCGGCCCGATTCCCATAATGCGGGGGGCTGTGCCTATCACGCCCATGGAAACGATTCTCGCTAATGGCTTTAAATTATTTTTTTTAATTCCTTCCTCCGAAGCCAAAAGTAAAGCAGAAGCACCATCGTTAAGTCCGGCTGCATTTCCTGCGGTTACTGTTCCGTCTTTGCGAAAAGATGGTTTTAATTTGGCCAGTCCTTCAAGTGTCGTAGATGGTTTTGCAAATTCATCTTTCTCAAAAAGAATTGCATCGCCTTTTTTTTGCGGAATGGAAACCGGGATAATTTCTTTTTGGAAACGGCCACGTTCAAATGCTTTCGCTGCTTTCTGTTGTGATGCGTAAGCGAATTTATCCTGGTCTTCGCGTGAAACTTTATCACGGTCAGATAAATTTTCGGCTGTTTCGCCCATCGCGTCGGTTCCGAAATGCTCTTTCATTTTCGGATTGATAAAACGCCAGCCGAAGCTCGAATCAAACATTTGCGCGTCGCGGCCGAAAGGAGTAGATGTTTTGGAAATTACCCACGGACCGCGTGTCATGTTTTCAACGCCGCCTGCGATCATCAGGTCACCATCGCCGCACATGATCGCTCTCGCAGCAGCTACCGAAGCAGAAAGCCCCGACGCACATAAACGATTGACAGTTTCACCCGGAACAGTGTCGGGAAGTCCTGCAAGCAATAACGCCATACGCGCCACATTGCGATTGTCTTCACCCGCCTGGTTTGCGCATCCCAGCAGCACATCAGCAATAGAAGCGGGGTCGAGGTCAGGAAATTTTTTCATCAGCCCGCTGATCACCAAAGCCGCCATATCGTCTGTCCGTACGGTAGAAAGAGCGCCGCCGAAATTTCCGATTGGGGTGCGAACGCCGTCGATAAGAAATGCTTGGTTCATAAAGGAAGAATTACCTGGGTGCAAAGGTAGTTAAGGTAAATGGGGTAATAAGGGTAATCAAGGAAAAAAGAGGGGCTATTTGGGCCTGGATTTTTCGTCTTTTTTCTTGTTTTTCAGGAATAATACATATCCATTGATCAGATGCAGGCAATGGTCGTGCATTTTTTCCATCTGAAGCAATTTTTCTTCCGAAATATATTCTTCATCAAATGCAACGATTAAGTGATCGAGTGTTTCTGTTAATGATCCTCTCGCAATCCTGCAGAAGCGCATGTTTTCAAGATAATGATAGCGTCCATAGCCTTCCGCAATATTAGCTGAAACAGAACGGGAAGACCTCAATATCTGATCAACAAGTTTAAACTGTTCATGCTTAGGAAATGTTTTTGTTAACGCTGATATCTCCTTGCGAAACGCTCTCGCTTTTTTCCATGCTTCCAGCGTCTTGAATGATTTTGAATTTTCCATAAATAAATTAAATATTAAAATGTAACCAGCCTCAAATATTCCGCAAAACTAAAAATTAATATTAAAAAACAAATTCGCAACCAATTCTCAATCCCCCATCCCCCAATTACCCCAATTACCCCAATTACCCCAATTACCCCAATTA
>JALYQL010000056.1 GCA_030855855.1 Bacteroidota bacterium
TTAATATTCCCAGGATGGCTATACCTTCGTACTCAGTTGCCATATCTTGTGGATTAATCGTAAAAGATTGAATGTCAACCACAAATATGGCAATTTTTTCACTTTAGAAAATTGTCATATACTCAGACTTTTTTCATATAGTTGTTGTCGGTGATTATAGTGCTGACTCCACACTTTTTGTTTGCTTACTCTATTCGGTTTTCAGCGTCCCCGTTTTTAAGTTGTCAAATGTATAAATATTGCTCATCAGTTTCAAGTTCGCACGAAAGTCAAGCCAATTAGAATTCCAAATGTTGGAAGTCGCTGTGCTACCATTGGTGACGGATAACGATCGGGGCTTTGCATATGAGGGGAATTAGTATTCCGTCCGGCCCGGCTAACCGAAGCTAAATTTATAAATAAAAGTTGATGATATGCATCCCGATAGCAATCGGGACTAAATTTATAATGTCAAGCTGGATATGAAGCCAAATTGAACAACAAAAAGTTGAAACACAGCTTCCGTCTGCCCCATTTAGAATCTACTTTTTACCGGCCCCACGAGGATCATCCTGATGTGATTCATCTTTGCGAACTGAGAAAACATGGAGTATATGCGGAAACAAAGCAGCCAAAGATTCTTCCACGCCATTTTTAGATCCGGGTAAACTCAACACCAAGGATTCGCCTGCAAAACCGGCAAGGCCCCGGGATAGCATGGCGGTTGGGATGCGCTGTTGACCATAGGCACGGGCAGTTTCCATGATGCCGGGAATATCTTGTGTGATCAGTGGTTTTAATGCTTCCGGTGTATTATCCCGATGCGACAGTCCGGTGCCCCCTGTTACAAAAATAAGATCCAGATGCGCTGCAATTTTTTGTTTGACGGATTCCCGGATCACGATGATATCATCAGGAATTATTTCATAAGAAGTAAATTCGATGGGATAGATTTTGAGTTTTTCAATGATTGCTTTACCGGCAGTGTCCTCCTTTTTTCCTGTTGAAATGGAATCACTGCATACAATCAATGCAGCTTTATAATTTGCCTGTAATGCAATTTTCAAATCCGATTTTCCTCCTTTTTTTTCCAGTAACCGGATGGATCCGATTTCAATACCTTTATCAATCGGTTTGAGCATGTCATATATTGTCAATGCTGCCACAGACGCAGCATGCATGGCTTCCACTTCAACGCCGGTTTTATAAATTGTTTGTACTTCCACTTCTATGCGAATACTGAGTGCATCCGTTTCAAATCTCACAACAGTGTATTCAATTGGTATCGGATGACAATCGGGAATCATATCCGAAGTGCGCTTCACAGCAAATAATGCAGCAATTCTTGCACTCTCCAATACATTTCCTTTAGGTACAGTTCCATCCAGCAATGCCTTCATCGTTGCAGCCATACTCAAATGCACCGTTGCACTCGCGATTGCCTTTCTAAGGGTATTGGATTTTTTAGTAATGTCGATCATGAAATACAGAGATTATTTTCGAATTATGGTATTGCTTTTCCATTGACTGCTATCATCATCAAATACCTCCTTACCCCAAACGGGCAGGTCTTTTTTGATTCGTTCCACCAATTCAGTGCAAGCTTTTATACACTCGTTTCGATGTACAGAGGATATAAATACAACCAAAGATAATGCACCCGCCGGCACCTGACCCAAACTGTGCATCACATGCATGCACGCAAGTTGATATTTACCAAACAGCGTTTCTTTAATTTCAGCATACGTTTTATCCGCCATTGCTTCATATGCCGTGTACTCTATAAAATGCACGCGCTGTCCGTTTTTTTTATCCGCACGAACCTGCCCCAAAAAAATATTGTGTGCACCAATGTCGTGTTCGCTTGCGTGCATTGAAATCATGGCCGCTATTTTTTCCGGCAATATCGCTCCTTGCACAAAAATTGTTTTCTTTTTGGTTTTAGGCTCATTCATGTTATTCAAACGTTTTTTGTAAAACGGTTTTTCGATTAAATGAAAAAAATCGCGTTTCCAAGGTAAGCATGTTTATCCACATCATTTTTCCGGCTAACACATTGCCGATACCCAAGATCATTTTAATGCATTCATTGGCTTGAATGATTCCAATTAATCCGGGCAACACGCCAAGCACTCCGGAGATATTGCAATCCAAAACTGCAGTCGCATCTTTATTCAATGGATATAAAGAATTATAGGTAGGCCCTTCACCTACCGGAAAATTAAAAACAGATACCTGACCTTCATGACGATATATTCCACCAAAGATCCAGGGTCTTTCTAATTGATTGCAAATTTCATCCAATAAATATCTGGTTTCCATATTATCTGTCGCATCAATTATAATATCATAATCCTCAATGATGTTTGCTGCATTTTCAGCATTGATAAAATTACAGTAGGTTTTAAATTGTGTATTCCTATTTAGATTTTGCAAAACTTGCAAAGCGACATCGACTTTGAATTTGCCGATCGAATCGGTTCCATATAAAATTTGTCGTTGGATATTACTCAATTCAACAACATCACCGTCACAGATTCCAATATATCCAATCCCGGCAGCAGTAAGATACTGAAGCGCCGGACATCCAAGTCCGCCAGCACCCACTATCAGTACCTTGCTTTGACGGAGTTTATCCTGACCTTGCAAACCAATTTCCGGCAATGCCATTTGTTTGCTATACCTGTTAAATTCTTCCTGACTCAACATCAGCCTCCTGAAAATGGTGGTAACAAAGCAATGGTATCGGTTTCAGAAATCGACTGACTGGTATCTACAATGGTTTCGTTAACGGCAATGCAATAACTTTCATTGATGAGCGCCGGATATTTTTGATCAATCTGCTTTTTTATTTCGGCAACGGTTGCTGAATTTGAAAGTTGAATGACACTACTTCCGACTTTTTCTTTTAAAATTCCAAATAGTAAGATATTCATAATAATAAGTAACCCGCTCAATAGAGTATAAGTTTAATGGAAGCCAGCATCAATACTACCGCTAATGTATAATGCAGGGTTTTCATTGCAGCTATTCGGCTTCCCCAGGTAGCGCCGATCATTGCTCCTAAAAATGCAATCGTCCACCACAACCAGGGCATAGTCAGAAAAATATCCTGTTTCTGTGAGAGGCTTAGTAATCCTGCGTAACTGTTGAGCGCAATAAACAATGCAGAACTAGCTGCCGCTTGTTTCATGTTTGCCCAACCGAAAAATAATAATATGGGGCTTAATAAAATGCCTCCTCCAATTCCAATCAATCCGGAAACATAACCGATTGATGCACCAATTAATAATGCAGGTATCCAGGGTATTGCTGCCATTTTCTTTTCTTCAATAGGCATTAGTCCCAATAACCGGATCACCGGAATAATCAGTAAGACTCCAAGAATAGTTTTATAAATTTTAATATCCAATGTGAACGTAGCTCCCCAGTATGCCATCGGAATGGATAGTATTAAAAATGGAAGCGCTATTTTCCAACGGAAATGTCCCTGATGTGCATACTGAAAAAAAGCAATCGATGAAACTAAAATATTGAGAATTAATACAGAAGGCCTGATCTCTGTAACGGACAATCCATAAATCGCCATCAAAGAAAGATAACTACTCGCTCCGCCATGTCCGACAGAAGAATATAATACCGAAACGACAAACAGCAATACGAATAATAGCCATTCATTCATCTTGCAGTCTGATTAAGTGAATCAATGTAATGCACTTCAACCAATTCATTTTCTTTTACAAAATTTTGACCAGCAGGAATTACTACAAGGCAATTTGCTTTTGCAAAACTATTGAGTAAATACGATTCCTGTGAAGATAAAATTTCAACCTGGTTTCCGCTTGCATATCCTTTTAGAAAATGTGTTAGCGGAGATTTTTTTTCATAGACGTTTTTCAGTTGTAGTTTGGAAGTGGGTAGGGTATAGTTTTTAAATCCACACTGTTTTCGAAGTGCCGGATAAACATATTCATAAAAACAACACAGCACGGAAGATGGATTACCCGGCAAACCAAAAAAAAGTTGGTTTTGCTTTATACCAAAATAAAGTGGTCTTCCCGGTTTCTGAGCAACTTTATGAAATATCTTTTTTACCCCAACTGCATTCAATGCTGGTTCGACGAAATCGTAATTGCCTGCGGAGATTCCACCGGTTATTAAAATAATATCCGCAATTTCCATCGCTTTTGAAATGGCACGTTCGACCGCTTTTTGGTCGTCTTTTACTTTAGCGATTTTTTTTGCTTTCAAATGCATGGACTGCAGTGCAGCATCCAGTGTATAACTATTGGATTCAAAAATTTCGCCGGGATTTAATTTTTCACCGGGAGCCCGGAGTTCTGATCCGGTAACGAGGATTGCAATAGACGGACGCTGATAAATTTTTATTTTATCAATGCCCAACATCGTTAAGTAACCTATTGATGCAGGATTGATAATATGTCCTTCCGGTAATGCTTCTTCACCTTGTTTTATCTGCGATGCTTTTTTTCGGATGTTTGCTCCCAGCCGCACAGCTAAAGGATCCAGTATTTTTATACTATTGTTTTCGTATACCGTATTTTCTTTAATGACAATAGTATCAGCTCTTTTCGGAACCATAGCACCCGTAAAGATGCGAATGCAACAGTCATTTTTCATTTTTGTTTGCGGAGCATTTCCGGTGATCACTTCACCGATCACTTTTAATGAATTTGTGTTTAGATCTTCAAAGCGAATAGCATATCCGTCCATGGATGACTGATCAAAACCCGGTGAATGAATTTTGGATTTTACAGATGAGGCAAGCACCTGATTTAAAGCTTGGGCCGGATGTATTTCTGCGATATTTCCGGTAACCGTATTATTTAAAATTAATTGAAGTGCTTGTTCGGTTGAGATCATCCATTGAGAATTTGAAGGTCCTATCCACCAATGACCAGCATATGACTGTTTTTTATTTCCGAAGTCATAAGTTGTCCTCCATATTGTGCTGCTTTTTCTTTGACGTTTTGGAAGATCAATGGCACGATATCCTCTCCATTACGAAATGCTGTAAGCAGATCTATATGTGATTGAGCGAAGAGACAGTTGCGCATTTTTCCGTCGGCGGATAAACGCATGCGATTACAACCGCTGCAGAATGGCTCGGTGACACTACTAATCACTGCAAGGGTACCAGCATAACCGGCAACTTTAAATTTTTTAGTGGTATCGTGTACGTCATCCGAAAGTTTCATCAGATCATATCGCGATAAGAGTTGATCTAGAATCATCCTATAGGAAATCATATTGGTTCGTTCCCATGCATTGTCCGTAAACGGCATGAATTCAATGAAACGCAAATGAAGTGGATGGCTGCGTGTGAGTTCGACAAAATCGAAAATCTCATGATCATTTACGCCTTTCATTAAAACCACATTTAATTTTACGCGAAAACCATGATCCAAGAGCAGAAAAATATTTTTGTACACTTGTTCGAATCGATCCGTTTTAGTTATTCCAAAAAAGATTTCCGGATTGAGAGAATCGATGCTGAGATTGAGTGATTTTACATTTGCCTTTTTAAGTACATCAATATGTCGGTCGATGAGAAATCCATTTGTCGTTAAGGTAAGTTCAA
>JALYQL010000103.1 GCA_030855855.1 Bacteroidota bacterium
ATTCTCAGCCCAAAAATTCCGACTATTTAAAGACTCCGGATGAGGCATTTTCTCAAGATCACCTTCATTTTTCTGAAGAGGGCTTTGTTGGTTTTTCAGACTACTTAACAATTGGAGATGATTATTCCGAAGCGGGATTTGCTCCCTATGCTGTAGCAATTCACTTATCTTATACTGATGAAGACAAAAACATACGGGTGCGCCATTTTGTTTCTGATTCGAATGAAGATTGGTCTGACGTCGGGGGGAAATTTTCCGAGGCTTTGGAGAAATTAATTCCTTGGGCAAGAAGTCAGAAAACTTCAACAAAGGCTATTCAGCAATTTGAAGAATATTATGAAAGTGGTCATTTCCCCGGACTTGGAAGTATTAAAAAATTATCAATAATGAATCATATTGAACTTGTGCTTCCTTTGATATAAGCAATGAATAGCTGTTCTGATTGTTTTTCTAGTCCATACCTAAAAGATATTATTGCCAGAAACAAAAATATCGGCGATTGCAATTTTTGCGGCTCTACTGAAGTAAGCATATATCAACCACGAGAGTTACTTCTGTTTTTTAAAAATATTTTTGATTTATATTCTTTAAATGAGGAGGGCAGCTTGATTGAAAACCAGATCGAAATTGATTTTCCAAACAAAATCTTCTCTACCCTGCTTCATACAAATAAAAAACTCTTAATTGAGGCGATTGCAGAAGATGAAAAGGAGTATTATAAAAGCATTCTCAAAGAAAAAATTTCTTTAAGTTATCATACCAAACCAGAATCATCTGAAAAAGTAAATATCCTTCAAGTTTCCTGGGAAGCGTTAGTGGCTGAAATTAAAAATACAAATAGATTCCATCTTACCAATAAATTTGATCTGGAGAAGTTAAGCCGACTATTATTGCGGGATGAAAGAATTATTGATAAAGGGAAGATATTTTACAGAGGGCGAATTTCAAGTAAAGACGGATTTGACATTCTAAATATGGGCCACCCCCCACTAGATAAAACGAAACAGGGAAGAGCAAACCCTGAAGGTATTTCATATTTATATCTAGCTAATGATCTCGAAACGACTATTTTCGAAACCCGAGCAACGTTATACGATTATATATCCATTGGTGAATTCAGAATAAATGAAAACATTAAAGTTGTTAATTTAAGAAACTCTGAAAATTTTGATCCAATATTTTTGGCAGACGATGACGAAAAACTTGAAGATTTTATGATTCATCTTCCTTTTATTTCGAAACTAGAATTTGAGTTGGCCAAACCGCTTAGGCGAAATGATAATATCCTTGATTATTTACCAACGCAATACTTATGCGAATTTATTAAGTCAATGGGGTTTGATGGTGTAGAATATCGGAGTTC
Organism: Bacteroidota bacterium; assembly: GCA_030855855.1. Taxonomy (GTDB): domain Bacteria; phylum Bacteroidota; class Bacteroidia; order Palsa-965; family Palsa-965. Next base: position 1,364 of record JALYQL010000103.1, read on the forward strand.
CTTAAATCCCAGAGGCTTTAACTTAGCCATATTTAATCCACAAAAAATCGAATGTATTAAAGCTTCTGTTCATGAAATTCATGGCATTAACTACGAATACAAGCCCATAGAATAATATATGCTTGCTTGTCGTCTAGCTTTTAAATCACACCTTCTCCCCTTCCACAAACACCATCGGCACTGTCAACCTTAATCCATTATGCTCCTTCGCATAAGAATTCAAATTTTTCTCCAGCTCCGAAAATATTCCTTCCACTTTCTTTTCAGGAAAAATCTTCATCCAACATTCCAGCCAGCGGATTTATAGTCCAAATAATTTTTTGTCTTACCAAAGTTAGATTCTTGTGCTGAATTCCCATATTCTTTATTCGGCTTAACATCTTTTACCAACAGTTCCTTCTTCCGCAACACAGACTTGTCGTACTTTTTCCAAAAAATAAACCGGCCATGAAAAGCACCTTGCTACTTATCCCCATTTCTCTTCTTTCCCTTACCTCCTGCTCCGACACCGAAACGCAAATACAGGCGAAAGAACGCACTATCATGGTAACGGGAAGCTCCGATGCGACGCTCACTCCCGATGAAGTAACCTTGACTGTTCAGATCGGTGAATATTATAAAGAGCAATTTGATCCGAACGTTAAGCCGAAAGATTATAAAAATCTTGTGAAGCTTGCGGAAATCGAAAAGCCGATCATGGATTTGCTGAAAAAGAATGGTGTTGCAGATAGCTGCATTCATTTCAGCTACATGAATACTTCCTGGAACTGGTATTATTACGAAGAGAAAAAACCAGTGCATTTTGAAAAAACGCTTAGTATAAAATTCAAAGATTTTGACAAAGCGGTGTCAATTATCCAGCAGCTTGACACAAAAGGCATCAGCTCCCTTTCTCTGGGCGATTTTCATTCTTCGAAAGAGCAGCAGATGCGCAAAGACCTGAAAGCTGAAGCGCTGAAAAACGCGAAAGAAAAAGCGCAATTGATGCTGGCCAAAATTGATCACGAGATCGGCGATATTGTAAGTGTAAAAGAAATTGCTGATGAAAATAAGTATTCCTGGAGCCGCCAAATCTCCCAGTCGAGCCTGAGCAATTCCTCTTACAGCGAGGATGCTTCACCGGCTGTTGGTCCGCAGGATATTAAAATGCGCTACCAGGTGGAAGCGGAATTTGAAATTAAATAAATCTGCACCAGCAATAAAACCCCGGAAAGTCCGTTATCCCCAAACGAATAAAGCAATTCCAATTTCCGTATGTCAGTCACACCACAAAGTGAAATTCAATCTTTCTTCGAACATGGCGACACTTCACTCGCGGTTCGTCGCTTACTCGATCTGACGCTGGACACTGCCGACCAGCAACTGATGCGTGAAGCGATAAAGATCAGCAAGGCGTATCATGTTTTGCCTGAACAAGGCGTTGAAAAATTGTCTGATGAAAATGTTGCACAGCAGGCACAGGCGCTTTTGAATAAGATAGCCACGCACGCACATTCTGCAAAACCCGGACAGGTTTTAGTTTCGGCGAAAGACATTTCAAAGAAATACAGCAAAGGAAGTTTCAGTCTCAAGCCAACCAGCATTGACATTGAATCGGGAAAAATTGTGGGTGTTGTCGGACAAAACGGGAATGGAAAAACGACATTGCTTCGTTGTATTGCCGGCCAGCTCGCGATCGATAATGGCGCAATCGATTATTCATTGCTTGAGAAGCCGGATCACTACGACATTAAAAATCACATTGTATTTATTCCCCAACGGATTCCACGCTGGTTCGGAATGCTTAAGGACAATCTGCATTTTTCCGCTGCTATTTCGGGGAATACCGGCGAATGGAATAACCTGCTGGTTGATTTTATGCTGGAGCGTTTTCAATTGAGCAATTACGCCCATCTCACCTGGGACAGGATCAGCAGTGGTTACAGAACGCGTTTCGAAATCGCACGCATACTTTTGCAGCAGCCGAGTGTTTTAATTCTCGACGAGCCGCTCGCAAATCTTGACATCAACGCGCAGCAGACTTTGCTTACCGATCTGCGCTTTCTCACAAAATCGGCGTTCAATCCGATAGGAGCTATTCTTACTTCGCAACAATTACACGAAGTTGAAAAGGTGGCTGACAATGTGCTGCTGATCAAAGACGGTGTCTGTGTATTCAGGACGGACGAAACGATGCCGCTTAGCTCTGAAATTTTCTTTGAGATTGAAACAACAGCTCAGCGTGAAGAGATAATTAACGCGCTGAGGCAATTTGATCCGCAGGTTAAATTCAATGGCGGATTTTATACAATTTCTTCCATGCATGGCGATATGAATGCGATGCTTGGTGAATTGCTGAAATCAGGAATACGCGTTTCTTATTTCAGGGATATTTCTAAATCCACTAAGCGATTTTTTTAGGGATCAGAAATTGTATTAAAATTCTTTTTGCCACTAAGGCACCAAAAAAATAAAGATTGAAATCTCAGCAATGAATAAAAGACCGTTAGCCCCGAAATTTTTAAATAATCTGGATAACCAGCTGTTGATCACCAGGCCCGACACATGGTCAACGCGTTTTCATCTTGTATTTTATTATTGTCTGCTGTTTATGCTTGTGCTTGCAGCAATTTGTTTTGTGGTTCCGTTGAATTATCGTGAAAAAAGTTTTTTTGAATTGTGGTCCGGCTCGGCAGGTGTGCTTGCGCTGATCGGATTTATTGTCTGGATCGTTTACCTGCTGCGCTTTAATGTGTTCAAACAATTCGGGACTGTTTTTCCGGGTGACAGGTTAAAAACGTTTTTGCTTTATTTTTTCATCATCGTCATGATGAGCCTTGTGGTCTACATTCCTCCTGTGGTAGAATCCATTCGCGCCGATAATGCTTATAGTTCTGATGAGCTGGCAACGGATATAAACCGCATCAATGAACTTGTGATTAAGCTGGAGCATAACAGTATCCCGGATGAATGGCATTCCGATACACTCATTCGTATTGAGCATGGAAATTATCCTGTCAACACCGGAAATTTCCAGGAGGGGTATGAATATCTTGATACTTCGGCATTCCGGTACCGGTTAATGAGCTCCGACAGCATCAAAGTATTGCAGCCAGGTGTAGTGGTTTCCTATGATTTTATGGATCTTAATTTTGTAAAAGACCGCCGGGTGGATGTAAATGCAAAAGTTCACGTTAATACTTCCAAAGAACTTTATTATTCCGCATACAAACATCCCGGTGTCGATCCTTCTGCTGCGCGGACAGAATTAGAGAAATTAATAAATAAATATGATGCGCCTGATGAATACCAATATTATGAGTCAAACAATTCAGACATCGGCATACTCATTCGTAAAAAGTATCATTTATATACCGTAGGATATGGTATCGATCATATTGCCGACCGGAAATACCGTTTATACAATCTCGATTATTCAGATTTCATTCGTGCGACTTATTATTTTTCGCTGGTGATTACACTCCTCGTTTTTGCATTTCGCCATTCTACTGTTAAAACATTTTTTCTTTCCCTGCTTGTCGGAGTTGTGCTGGCTATTCTGAGCGGGCTTGTTGTCGCGGTGCTGAATCTTCGTGAAACAGGAGTTTTATCACTGATGCTTTTTTACTTTGCTTCATTTGCAATTATCTCCATGCTAATTTTTTCAGCAAAGAAAAGGTCGGTCGTTTCCGGCATTGCGCTGAATGCATTTTTTTTAATGACCGCTTTTATGCCGCTAATTTGTGTGGGGATATATTATGATATTACACGACATAAACCCCCACTCATCTATGGATTGGACGATGCGGCAACTATGGAATTTTACGCTACAAGGGCACAACATTTTCTCCTGGCTGAATTTGCAGGCGGCATTCTACTGCTCATTCTTGTAGAAACACTTTTCAAACGGCTGTATCGTTCATGGTATGCTGCGCCGGAGGATTAATCTTAACCGGGCCTTAATTGCTTTGTCGCCTTCGTGCTGACTTGTCAGACTGAGTGTTTTTTGTCAGACTTCGATACATTTTTCGCTAAGAGAAATTGTATTTGAAAAGAACATTGTGAAGCGAAAAACACTCAGTGTGACAAAAAAACTTCTCACTTATCAGACTATGTAACGAAGGCTGACAAGTCAGCACGAAGGCAACAAAGCACAATTCATGCAGCACAGAATTTCTTGCTACACAAAATCCATTCTGTCAAATCTGCTTCCCAGGACACTCTTTGCATCTGTTCCCAGCCAGTTCTGCAAGACTGTAGCGTAAACATTTCTGAAATCAACTTTGTAGATAAGATCGCCGTTGTCAAGATTGGAAAGATCGGGTGCTTCGTTAAGAATTCCTTTTCGCTTGAGATTTCCGCCGGCGAACATCATCACATTTGCAGTGCCGTGATCGGTGCCGCCGCTTGCATTCTGCTTTACCCGTCTTCCGAATTCTGAAAACGTCATCGTCAACGTTTCATTCCAGAGGTTTGCAGCTTTCAGGTCATCAGCAAATGCTTTCATCGCGTCGCCGTATATTTTAAGTAAACGGTTCTGCTGGTTGTTTTGTCCTGCATGCGTATCAAATCCCGGAAGCGAAACATAATAAACAGAAGTTTCACAGCCCGAAAGAATAAGATCAGCAATCAGCTTCATTTGTTTTCCGAAAGCGTGCTGCGGGTAAATGGATTTCGCGGTGTTACGGTTCAGATGATCATGGATGTAACCTGCGCTTTTAGAATTTTCTGCAAGTGTTTTATGCAAATATTCCACGTTGTGATGATCGTCATCGTGCAATGTCCATGCATTTGCTGTTTGTTGCAGGAATTCATCTTTCAGAATTAATTCCAATCGCGCAGGACGTTTCATGGCAAGTCCGTTCATCAGCTCACCTTTAAGCGCGAGGCTTAATGTTTCATCCACTTCCAGTGCCATGTGCGGGCGCATATCTTTCGGATCGCAGCACGCATCGAGCCATCTTCCGATCCAGCCTGTCTGCAGGTATTTGTTTTCGTCTGATGCTGTATGCCAGATATCAGTCGAACGGAAATGCGAGCGGTTCGGATTCGGGTATCCGACATTATTCAGCAACGCCACATCACCATTTGCATGAAGCGCTGCGAGCCCGGAAAGATTTCCATTAAAAGAAAAATGATCATCAATGCGGATCACACCCTCTTTCTTCAACCCGATGCCCGGCCGGTTGCTGTGATACAGATCATCGCCGAAAGGAATGATCGTGTTCAATCCGTCATTTCCACCCGAAAGCTGGACAACGACCAATCGTTTGCCGTTTGTTTTCTGAAGCAGCAAACGATTCATTACTTCATGCGCCGCAGTGTCATTTCCACGAAGAAATTTCGGAAGAAGCAAAGACGCTGAAGCAATTCCTGTGAGGCGAAGAAAATCTCTTCTTGAATATTCCGTCATTGTTTTGTTTTTTTCTTAGTGACATTGCCTTGGTGACAAAAAAGAACTGCCACCAAGGCACCAAGGTTAGATGATTTGAAATTCGGGCGTTTGCATTACGGCGACTAACGTGGTAATAATTCGTTTTTCTTTAGTGGAAACATCGACCTGCGCTTCAATTCTTTTTTTGTCAATGCGATCGGTGGGTGCGAGGATGAGAAGTTTTATCACTTCATCGGTCAGCGATTTATCGTCAATGGCATAAAAATAATTAGTGAGCATTGTCCAGTCCGATTTTACTTTCGCGGTTCTGTCATCCTGCTGTTTTGCATCGCTTGTTTCTTCAAAGACCGGTTTTTTATTCAGCCGGGCGGTTCCTGCGTCGAGCATCGCTTTCGGTAAATGCAGACGCTGCGCCAGTGAAGAAGCATCGATCCACCCGCGTCCGCCTTTCCATCCTGCAACATTTGGCGGAAGGAATAAAGTTTGTCCGAGCACCTGCTGCAACGCGGTCATTTGTTCATCATCCACCTCCAGTTTGCACAGTTTTTTAAAACGTACAATAAGCTCCACCGGTGAAACAATTATGCAGCCGATATTTTTATCCTCGTTAAACCAATCGGAGACAAAAATCGTCCGCATAAGATCGCCGATGTCATAATCCTTTGAACGGAAACGCGCCGCCAGCTCTTTCACATGCGATTCATCGACTTCAGAATTTACAAAAGTCCGGTAAACCTTGCGGCAGATATGTTCTGCCAGCTGTGGCTTTTCAAGCAGCATATTGATGATATCTTCTCCGTTGAAATTTCCTTTTTTTCCGAACACTTCTTTCTCATCAAAATCATGTTGGTTTTCCTTGAATTCAAACTCGCCTTTTTTATTTACAGCCCACCCTGTAAAAGCGCGTGCTGCATTTTTAATATCGTTTTCCTTGTAGCCGTTTCCTTCACCCAGTGTGAACAACTCCATCACTTCGCGTGCAAAGTTTTCATTCGGCGCATTTTTTTTATTTTGCTGGTTATTGAGCCAGAGGATCATCGTAGGGTCTTTTGAAATTTCGTGCAGCATTTCACGGAAGCTTCCGAGCGCGTGTTTGCGCAACATGTTATGCTGAACCTGCAAGAGATATGCGAAATTTCCGGAACTCGCGAAATGATTATGCCAGAATAAGATCATCTTCTCACGCAGCTGCGCTTTCGCCACCGACATCCTGTCAATCCATGCAAAATTGAGCTGCTCCTTCTGCTTTTGCGATTTAACAAAAAGGCTGACCACCTTTAACGGCCGCACTTCACCTTCGTCGTTTGTCTCGGGCTCTGCAAGAAAAAGCAGGTCCTGGATAATTTCTGAATCTTTCAGCAGCTCGCTCACCACCACCGCAAGGTCTTTTCCCCGGAAACGGTTCAGGAGCGAAGGAGTGGCTCCGAAGCCTGCACGGGCAAGCAAATGCTGCAATTTCTTTTCTTCAGTTGCCATAGGGAAGAGAGTTTTGAGTTTCGGGTATAAAGTTTCGAGTTCTGTTGAAAGTCCGATACACAAGCTGAAGATATTACTGCTCAACTCGTAAACCCGAAACTTCTTAGAACCCGAAACTATTTCATTGCAAAATACGAACCATTTATATTTTTTTCATAATGTAACTTTTAGTCTTTTCTCTCGTCTCAGCATTCGCTTCATTTGTATGATGCCTGGTGTATTTAACATTTCCAATGAACACATACGATGCAACAAAACGCGAAACTCAAAACCCGAAACTTATTTTAACCCGAAACTCAGAACTCTGCTCTCTTAACAAATCAGTATTGATAACTACCTGCTTTCAGAAGGAATACTGGCCAACGGAAGTTTAATTTCGTAGGGTAAATAATTCCGCCTTGTCCAAACGTTCACGCATCCTGCTTATTGTTGCCGCTGTTCTTCTGGCCGGCGCGGGTGTTTTTGGCTACCTGAAGATCCGTAAGCTTGAATCGCCTGTGCGTGATGCGCTCGAAGCAATTCCAACCAGCGCGTTTTGCGTCATCAGCACAAATGATGCCCGCGAAACATGGAAAAAAATCAGCCAGGGAAACCTCGTCTGGGACGCGCTCAATGAAACGGAATGGGCTTCTGCCGCTACAGATAAAGTTTCCCTCACCGATTCATTGCTTGCAGATGACCCCGGGATCGCCGCATTTTTTGAAGGTCGCCAGTGCTGGTTCTCTTTTCATTTCACAGGCAATGACGGATTTGATTATCTCATCGCCGCCGCGCTTCCCTCAACAGGTGATGCAGATGAATATGCAGCGTTTGTAAAAAAACATGCCGGTTCAAAAAAAATATCCGAAAGTGTGTGGAAAGGCAACCCGGTTTTTAAAGTCGGCGAAAAAGGACAAGGGGGGTATTGCACCGGAATGTATGATGGCGTGATCCTGATCTCAGCGAATGAAGAATTATTAAAAACAGGAATGGACCAGCTGGAAAAAGGTCCGACGCTGAAAAATGATAAAAGCTTTAACGCAGTCAGGGAAACCGCCGGAGAAAAAGCCGCAGCTAATGTCTATTTAAATTATACACATTTGCTTGTCGGGCTCAAGAGGCTTTCAGATCCTGCGAATGATGATTCCGTAAATTTTCGTGAACGACTGGAAAGCATCAGTCGTTTTGCAGCATGGACCGAGCTCGATCTTTCGCTTCGTCCGAACGCGGTGCTGATGAACGGATACACGCATTCGCCCGATTCAGCTAAAGAATTTCTCAGCGTTTTTAAAGGACAGCAGCCACAATTAATTGAGCTTGCAAGTGTGCTGCCCGCTTCTACGCTGAACTATGTAAGTTTCGGAATCAGTAATTTTCAACTGTACAATGAGCGTTATGATGCATATCTCGGGCATGATGGACTGGCAGAGGAGCGCCGTGATAAATTAGCGCAGCTCAAGCGCAATTATGATTTTGATCCCGATGAAAATATTGCGAACTGGCTCGGCAATGAGATCGGAATGGCGACGATTCCCTCGGCAGATGGCGGAACTACTACCATTGCATTATTAAGCTCTGCAAATACCGCTGAAGCAAAATTTACATTGCGCGGACTGGAAATAAAAAATGACACTGCAACCGCCGAACCAACTGTAGATTCTTCCGGTTTTGTGATCCGCAAGCTTCCTGTGCCGGGCATGCTTCCTGCTACATTCGGTGAAATGTTCAACGATCTTCGTGAAGCGTATTACACCATCGTGCAGCAATATGTGGTGATCGCGGCGGATGAAAATTCGCTTCGTTCTTTTATTGCTGCAAATATAAATGGAACAACGCTCGCGCATAATCGTGGTTATGCCGACTTCGCGACGAATATTTCACAGGAAGCAAGTCTTACGCTTTACGCTGCGCCCGGGCATAACGAAGGCGTGCTTAGTAAAAATGCCTCTGCCGGATTCGCACAGGACCTGAAACAGCATACCGGTTTGCTCCGTCGTTTTGATGGCGCAATAGTACAATTCAGCACCGGCGATAAAGATCTTTATTACACCAGCATTTTTCTTCGTCACAATCCCACAACAAAAAGAGATATCGCGACACTCTGGGAAACGCTGCTTGACACAACATTCAGCGGAAAACCTGCTCTGGTGATGGATCATCGGACTAAAGGCTTGAATATTTTTATACAGGACGACGCAAATAAAATTTATCTCATCAGCAGCACGGGAACAATTATCTGGAAAAAACAATTGAAAGAAAAGATTATCGGTGAGGTGCAGCAGGTCGACGCGCTGAAAAATGGTAAATGGCAGCTTTGCTTTAACACCGCTTCGGCTATCCACATTATAGACCGTGGCGCAAATTATTATCCGCCTTTCCCGGTAGCGCTTCCTGCAACTGCAACAAATCCACTTGTCATTATGGATTATGAAAATAACCGCGATTATCGTTTTCTCGTCGCATGCAGTGATAAAAAAGTTTACAATTATGGGATTAACGGTAAAAAAACAGAAGGATGGAAATTACCTGCAACTATTGATGTTGTTACTGTCCCTGTTCAGCGTGTTGTTGTAGGTGATAAAGATTACGTGATCATCGCTGATCGTTCAGGCAGGATTTATGTGACGGACAGGCAGGGGAACACACGATTGAATTTAAAAGAGAAATTAAACGCGCCTGTAGACCATGTCATCGTTGAAGGCGGAAAGGACCTTTCGCACACGCGCATTGTGAGCGCTGATTCATTCGGAAATGTAAGTCGATTAAGCCTTGCCGACGATCTCGAACGTATGCATTTTATGGATTTCGAAGACACGCCGGGCTTTGATTACCGCGACATCGACGGCGATGGCAACCGTGAATTTATTTTTATTGACGCACACCGCCTGATGCTTTTTAACCAGGACAAAGCGCCGGTGATGAGCTATACTTTCGAGGCAGAGCCTGATCCTGTTCCGCAGGTGTTTTACTTCGACACAAAAGATGTACGGATAGGAGTGCGTTGCCCGGCTAATTCAGAGCTTCATTTAATCAATAACGGCGGCGCCGACGCGGAAGGATTTCCTGTTACCGGTACAACACCTTTCAGCATAGGAAAGCTGAATGGTGATGGCGGCCTGACGCTGGTGTGCGGGAATAACGGGAAATATTTGTGTGCTTATTCGTTGAGGTGAAAAAAAAGTAGTCAGTAGTCAGTAGTCAGTAAAATAAAAATGGTCCTGAGATTTCTCTTCGGGCCATTTTTTATTTCAACTGATAAAATTATAAATTGCGATAGTGACAACTGAACTGCTGAAGTCCCTGGCGGGTGCTTATTTGCCATAGAGTTTTTTAAAAAAAATCCTGCTTGTTATTTTAGCAACGAACTACAAAAACAGCTATTTTTCCTATCTTTCCATCGCCAAATCCAATTGTCCCGTTTTATGAAAAAATTCTTACTAGCTCTCCTGGCCGGCTGCGCCATTTCTTTTATTGCCCCCGCGCAGGACATGAGTCCACTTGCCAACAGTAACTACGGTGGAATCAGCAGCGCAAAGCTGAATCCTGCTATGCTTGCCGATAGCCGCTATAAAGTGGATATTCTGCTGTTTGGAATGAGCACCGGAGTCAATAATAATTACATCGGCTTTTCGAAAACAGCGCTTGCTCACCCGGATTATTCATTCTTCGGGGCAATAAAAGCTGAAAGCGATACAGACAGAACAACAATCGGATTTCCGAATTTCCAGGATTCTCTTTTCCAGAAAAAATACCTGACAACACGCCAGGACGGACAAATCAAATCCATGTATTTCAAAAACAGGATTGAATTACCATCCGCTTTAATCACCATTAACGAAAGACACGCGCTCGGAATTTACGGAGCGATCCGCACATACATTAATATCGATGGCATTGAAGAGCCGCTGGCAAACCAGATCTACGCTGATTTCGGCGATAGCGCGCAGTATTTTGCCGGACTGACCAATAAACGTTTCAGCATTCAATATATGAGCTGGCAGGAATCCGGAATTACATGGGCGTTCACTGTAAAAGAAGAAGGCGAACATTTTTTGAAAGTCGGCGTAACACCTAAATTATTGCTTGGTCTCGGATCGGCATATATGTATGCCAACGATTTTGAATACATGACCACAAGCGACAGCACGCTGACATTCTTTAAATCGGATGTGGACTACAGTCACTCCAATAATTTCGAATTTCCGGAAGGCGGCGGATTCAAATACAAAATCTCTTCGAAAGTTGGTCTTGGTCTTGATCTCGGTGTGGTTTACGAATGGCGTCCTGATTATGCGAAGTATAAATATGATATGGACGGCGAAACCAATATGTGGATGCGCTCCAAAAACAAATACAAGCTGCGTGTCGGATTTTCAATCACAGATCTTGGTTCCATTAAATTTGAACGCGGTCAATACAGCAACAATTTTACCGCTGATGTAAATAACTGGAACATCCGCGATCTGAAATTTGATTCTATTCCGATCCGTTCTTTCGATGATACCTTGCGTAATCGTTTTCTTTCACGACAGACAGATGAATTTTACAGCATGAATCTTCCAACTGCATTCAGCATGCAGATCGATTACAATATCTGGAAAGATTTTTATGTGAACTTCACTCCGTTCGTTGCAGTGCAATGGAAAAATAATGCGAACAAAGTGCACGAGATTTCAAACTTCACACTTACACCACGCTGGGACCACAAATGGTTTGGTGTGATGATCCCGTTCTCCTACAATCAATACCGCAATTTTAATGTCGGCGCCTGCACACGCATCGGGCCGCTTATCCTGGGAACAGATAATCTTGCGACATTCTTCAGCAAAAAGAAAACTGTTTATGGCGCAGACTTTTACATGGCGCTCAAAATTCCGATTTTCTATAAAGAGCCGAAAGACAAAGACAAGGATAAAGTATCCAACAAAAAAGATAAATGCGTTGATATTCCCGGCGTATGGGAATTCCTCGGATGTCCTGACCGTGATGGTGACCATATCCAGGATTCGGAAGATCTGTGTCCTGATGTTCCCGGACTTAAACAGCACAATGGTTGCCCTGATAAAGACGGTGACGGAATCATTGACAACCAGGATGCATGTCCTGATGATCCGGGCTTACCTGCATTTAACGGTTGTCCTGATAAAGATGGCGATGGCATCATTGACAAAGACGATGATTGTCCGGATGAGCCGGGATTGCCAATCTTCAAAGGTTGCCCTGATAAAGATGGCGACGGAGTAATGGATAAAGTAGACGTTTGTCCAGAGAAACCAGGCCCTGTTGAAAATGAAGGATGTCCTGAAATCAAATTAAGCCTCGTTGATCTTGCAGGCCAGGCATTGAAAATTTCGATACAGGCAAAAGACGGAAGCTTTACGTTCGAAAGCCTGCCGGGAGATTCAATCTGCGTCTTCCGTCTTGAAGGCGATCCGGATAAAACAGTTGGTGTAAATGAAGTACGGGTGATTGTCAACGGCTCTTCGAAACGCGCGATCCGCAGCCAGGCGGATGGATTATTCCGCTTCGATATTCCGAAAAAAGTGGGTAACGGATTGCAGCAGGTGGAAGTGAAAGATGTGATTGTTGTCTTAACGAAAGAAGAACAAGCGGTTATTAAAAAAGCATTTGATAACCTCGAGTTCGAATCGGGCAAAGACATCATCCGTTCGTCTTCCTTCTCTGCGCTGGATGAGCTCGCGGCCTTGATGGTGAAACATCCGGAATGGGCGTTGAAGATCACAGGACATACTGATAATGTCGGTAAGCCTGCTGCCAACCTGACGCTTTCGAAAAAACGCGCAGAGTCTGTGAAACGCTACCTTGTAAGCAAAGGCGTTTCTGCAGATCATCTCAAGACGGAATACTACGGACAGGCACAGCCGATTGCCCCGAACACTACACCGGAAGGCAGGCAGAAAAACCGTCGTGTGGAAATGTTGATCATTGATTATGTAAAAGGTATGCAGACGGATATGACTCC
>JALYQL010000068.1 GCA_030855855.1 Bacteroidota bacterium
GCGCGGCAGTGGTAATCGTTTCCATATCAAACACCTGCCCGCTGTAATAATTTACGCCGCCGATGAAAACAAGCGCCAGCTCGTCCTTGTGTTTATCAATTGCTGAAAGAATATCTTCTGTGCGGACGACATGCTCGCCTTCGCGCGGACCGATTTCAATGATTGCATCATCAGGATCGTAACCATGAAAACGAACCTGCGATTCAACAGCGTACTGATCAGAAGGAAATGCTTTTTGCTCCACGATGATCTTGTAACGATGCCCCCGTGGACGATAAAACGAGACAAAAAGAAAATGCACATTCGCTGTCAACTGGTTCATCACTACCACTTCAATGGGTTTTGCGCCCACCAACCTTGCCGCTTTTTCTGTAAGCAGCTCATGATAGGAAAGCCAGGGATGCTGCGCATGAAAATGTCCTTCCACGCCGAACTTCGCCCAATCTTCCAATTCGGTATTGATGTATTCTTTCGTGGTTTTCGGCTGCAGTCCCAGCGAGTTTCCGGTGAAATAAACAACGTCTTCTCCCTTGAATTGAGGAAAATAAAAACGCTCACGGAATTTTTTCAACGGATCAATTACATCCTGTTGCCGTGCGTAGGAGAGTGAATTTTCGTGTTGTATCATAATATAAGTGGGCAAATATAAATAACCCTGACCAGTAATTACCCTTTAGTGTAGATCCAATTCCCCACGAAAATAAGCTTCTTAACAAAAAATGTCCCCACTTGAAAATATACTTAAAAGTGGCTTGTCAGAAGGAGAAATGCAATTTTCCCGGTACTAAGCAGGGCAAAACGGGTTACTGGGACTGAGTTTTGTTTTACAGTAATCAAACACAGAAACCTGGGACTCACTAATTAAAATAGAAAACTCACCACTTAATTAATCACAACATGAAAAAGATAATGTTACTATGTATGGGGCTTTTGTTCGGATATGTAGCAAAAGCGCAAACACCCGATTTAAAATGGGGTATCGGTCTTCACGGTGGACTCATCAATTACAATGGCGATCGTGGCCAGAATTTTTACCATTATGCTTCTAAACAAGCTGCCTACGGTTTCGGAGGCATTTCTGTTTCCCGTTACCTTTCAAGCCACTTTGAAGCTAACCTTACAATAACAGCAGGACAGATTGGTAATATGCAGCCTACTAGCTCATGGACGACACCAAAGGATCTCATAAACCGTCATTTCCTTATCCAGACAAACACTGCAACTTTGAATTTTCAGTACAATATTCTCGGACCACAATATGTAGTGCGTCCGTTTATATTTGTTGGTGCTGGTGGAATTTTATCATCTCCACAAGAAGAAAAAGGCACATACCGTCTTGATGGCGCACCGCTTTCAACAGGTGGTGGTCTTATGTTCCGTTTGAATGATTACGTAAACCTTAAACTTCAGGAGCAATTCATTTATGCAGGCACAGACGAACTCGACAAAACAGTACGTTCTGATAAATCCAATCTCAATTACAATGATGGATTTCTTTATCACTCTGCTGGCCTTGTGTTCAACGCGGGCTCACAGCCCGATGCTGATATGGATGGTGTAAAAGACAAAAAAGATCTTTGTGCGGGAACTCCTGCAGGTGTTGCTGTTGACGTAAATGGCTGCCCGCTTGACCGCGATAAAGATGGTGTTGCAGATTATATCGATCAGTGCCCTGATGCAAAAGGATCAAGCGCTTTGGGCGGATGTCCTGACGGAGATGCTGATGGAATTGCTGACAAAGACGATCGTTGCCCGCAGAACGCAGGTTCATTGGGAAATAAAGGTTGCCCTGATACTGACCTTGATGGTGTAGTTGATATTGATGATGCTTGCGCAGACACAAAACTTGGTTACAAGGTAAGTGCTAACGGTTGCCCGCTTGATAATGACAAAGACGGACTTGTAAACGAAGAAGATCGTTGCCCTGAATTTGCAGGAGCGCTCGCTCTTAAAGGTTGCCCTGATGGAGACGCTGATGGCGTAGCTGATGTGGATGACCGTTGCCCAAAACAAAAAGGAACAATTGAGAACAAAGGTTGCCCTGAGATCGCTAAAGAAGACGTGAAAAAAATCACTTTGATCGCGAGCAAAATTTACTTCGAAACAGGTAAAGCGACTTTGAAAAAAGAATCATATGCACAATTGGATGCATTGGTTGAGATCCTCAATCGTTACGAAGGTGCAAGTCTTACAATTGAAGGACACACCGATGACGTAGGCGAAGATTCTTACAACATGGATCTTTCACAACGCAGAACAGAATCAGTAAAAGCGTATTTGATGTCAAAAGGAGTTTTTGAATCACGCTTGAAAGCAATAGGATTTGGTGAAACAGCACCGGTAGCGGATAATAAAAAAGCTTCGGGACGAGCAAAAAACCGCAGAGTAGAGCTTAAAACAGCTTACTAAACGCCGGCATAATGTTTCTATCAGGAAAAAGGGCTGCTCTTCGTGAGTGGCCCTTTTTTATGTTGTTCCGCTTGCTTTATAAAGGTGTGATAACCAGAAAAAAATTATTTCGCGATAATTACTCCTGCATCTTTTGCACCTTTGCACAAGTTTATTGTAACCTGAAAAAACTTTGCAGCCTGTGTCTATACCAACAAAACGATCCGAAGAATTATTTGAAAAGGCAAAAGAATATTTTCCCGGCGGAGTTAATTCTCCGGTCCGCGCTTTTCGTTCTGTTGGCGGAACACCTCATTTCATTGCAAAAGGAAAAGGCGCACATATCTGGGATGCAGATGGAAATGAATTCATCGACTATTGCTGCTCATGGGGTCCGCTGATACTCGGCCATGCAGACAAACGTGTGGTGGAAGCGATCAAGACCACTGCGGAAAACGGAACTTCATTCGGGGCGCCGACAGCATTGGAAAATGAACTCGCAGAATTGATTCTTTCAAACAATTCATTCATTGAAAAGATCCGTTTTGTAAGCTCGGGGACGGAAGCAGTGATGAGCGCGATCAGGCTTGCGCGGGGATTTACAGGAAGAGCAAAAATTTTAAAGTTTGAAGGCTGCTATCACGGCCATTCGGATTCGCTGCTTGTTAAAGCCGGATCAGGACTCGTTACGTTCGGAAACACTTCTTCCGCGGGAGTTCCGGAAGCTTTTGTCAATGAAACGATCGTCGTACCGCTCGCCAGTAAAAAAGCAGTGGAAGAAGCTTTTGCACAATTCGGAAAAGATATCGCGTGCGTCATCATTGAACCGATACCGGCGAATAACGGCTTGCTGCTCCAGGACAAAACATTTCTTCAATTCCTCCGCGATATCACCACACAAAACGGCGCATTGCTGCTTTTCGATGAAGTGATCTCCGGTTTCCGCATCGGCTTTACTGGCGCTGCCGGCTATTATGGAATTCAGCCGGACATCATCACGTACGGAAAGATTATCGGCGGCGGATTACCTGTTGGGGCCTACGGAGCAAGCAAAACGATCATGGCAAAAATTTCTCCTGAAGGCGATGTTTACCAGGCAGGAACATTATCAGGAAATCCGGTTGCAATGGCTTCCGGAATTGCGCAGCTAAGCGCTTGTCTTGAAAAGGATTTTTATGAAAGCCTGGAAAGAAAATGTACGATGCTCGTGAATGGCATCCGTTCACACATTGCTGAAAAAAATTACGCGGTAAAATTGTTTTCGATCGGCTCCATTTTCTGGATCGCTTTTTCAGGAAAGGAAAAAATTTCATCGGCAGAAGAAATTGACGCCGGCAGCATGGTTCATTTCCGCAAATTTTTTCATGCGCTGCTTGAAAAAGGAATTTACATCGGGCCTTCTGGTTATGAAGTAGGTTTTGTTTCTGCGGCCCATTCGGAGCAGGATATTCAGAAAACCATTCTTGCTTTTAATGAATCGCTGGATATGACTTTTCCGAAGTAATAATTACTTCGCCAGGAACTTTGCAAGCCACAACATTCCTGCCAGCAAGATCATCGTCCCATCGATGAAAAAGGAAAAATAATATTCCGGACGTTGCGGCGTGCTTTTGCTGATCAATATTCCCGTGATAATGCTCCAGGCAGAATAAGCTGCGAAAACAGGCACTCCTCCATTCTTCAGATAAAGCGTGACAATTCCAACAAGCACAACAGAGATTCCAAGTGCAACCAGCGCAAGCACGCGCGATCTTTTCACGCCAAGCAAAGAAGGAAGCGTCCGCAATTTTTCACCATCATAATGCAGATCCCGGATATCGAAAGGAATGGTGATGGAAAAAATCATTGCCATGCAGGCGATGAACCAGAGAAATA
>JALYQL010000104.1 GCA_030855855.1 Bacteroidota bacterium
ATGAAAAATTCTGCGAACTTTCTGCGAACTCTGCGCCATCTGCGAGAAACCTTTTTTGCGTGAGGGATTTCAGCAAGTCTCGGTTAAACCGAGACGCGTAAAGCCCGGTTCACACGCCATCAATTACAAGATTATCAAAATACCAAATCACTACCTAAGGAAATGCGACTTAAAATAATAGCCGGCAACTGGAAAATGAACAAGACTTATGGCGAAGCGCTGATGCTTGCCACTGAGGTTGCTCTTGATTCAGGTAAAGAGCGCCACCAAAATCTGTTAACTATTCTTGCACCACCTTTTCCTTTTCTTTCGGCCGTATCGCGTTCGATTGAAGGAACAGACGGTCTTGCAGTTGCTGCACAGAATTGTCATTACGAAGAAGCGGGCGCGTTTACAGGTGAAGTTTCTGTACCGATGATTATTTCGGCAGGTGCACGTTTTGTGATCATCGGGCATTCCGAACGCAGGATTTTTTTCCATGAAACGAACGATTTGCTTCTGAAAAAAGCCACAACCGCACTTGATCATGGATTAAAACCGATCTTCTGCATTGGCGAAACAGCAGAACAACGAAATGCCGGAAAACATTTTGACACGATCAAAGCGCAGCTGGACCAGTCTGTTTTTCAGCTCGGCGAATCTGCTTTCTCTGAACTAGTGATCGCTTACGAGCCGGTCTGGGCAATCGGAACGGGCGTAAATGCAACGGCGCAGCAGGCACAGGAAATGCATGCATTCATCCGCAATGCGATTGCAACAAAATTTAACACAAAAATTGCGGATGAAATTTCCATTCTTTACGGAGGAAGCTGTAATCCCGCCAATGCCGCGGAATTGTTCGCCTGTGAGGATGTTGACGGTGGGTTGATCGGCGGCGCATCGCTCAACACAACGGACTTTTTTGCCATCCGCAGCGCCATGCTCAAACGTCTGGCATGAGATTCGCATATCATTCTGCATAAGCATAAACTATGAAAACTTTCCTTCTTTCCTTCTTTCTCTTCGTGAGCGTTTTTACACTGAACGCGCAGGATGAAAAAAATCAGGCTTGTTACAAAGACACGTCCATCGTAGACATGAATATTTCACGATCGGACACTTCGTACGCCCTCCGCGATCAATTCCGCAAAGGAGATTGGGAATTATTTTATGATTTCAACCTGACGAAAAAGCTGGGCGAATATCATTTCGATAAAGAAGGAAAAAAAACCGGCCACAGTATTGAATGGTATGAAAACGGAAAAACAAAATCTGATTTTGATTACACAAATTCATGGTTCGGCGCATTTCCGATCGGCAGCATGTATTACCCGGGCGGAAAAATAAAGATGCAACGCGTCACTGAAAACGATTCTCTTGTTGAAACTACCTATTACGAACAAGGAAAAATTTCACGCATACGCAAATGGACTCGTGGTGGGTTGCTTTGCCTGGAAACACAATGGTGTGAAAACGGGCAGATGATTCTTACGTTCAATCCTACTTCTTCTGCTCCGATGCATGTGACTAAATATTACTGCAGCGGAAAAATGAAAGCTGAATACAATTGGTACGTCTATGGCTACACCGGTTCATTCATCGAGTACCACGAGAACGGGCAAATTTCTTTGCGCGGCCAATTCCAGGAATTACCAACAGGCGGAACTGTATTCATGGCGAAGAAAACGGGTGAATGGACTTACTATGATAATAAAGGGAAGGTTGTGAAGACGGAGAATTGGAGTAAGAAGAAATAAAATGTGCAAATTAATAATGTGCAAATTAATAATGCCGTGTCGGGAAACTGGTACGGCATTATTTCTTGGTGGCCATCAACATAGAATGAGGATTTCGCTTTCAACAAATGTTTTGCCACCAGGGCACAAAGGCACAAAGTTTTTAATTGAATTTGATTAAGGATGCGATGATTAATAATGATGCGGCGTTTTCCTGGTGACTTGGTGTCTTGGTGGCCATCAACATAGAATGAGGATTTCGCTTTCAACAAATGTTTTGCCACCAGGGCACAAAGGCACAAAGTT
>JALYQL010000012.1 GCA_030855855.1 Bacteroidota bacterium
GAGAAAAGATCCGTGAATTTCTTCATAAAGCGGGAATACCGGATTCTATAATGATTTATGAAATCCAGTCACGCAACACCCATGAAAATGCTTTGTTTACAAAACCGGTTTTAGCGAAAGAAGTTCCCGGAGGGAGATATTTGCTGGTGACTTCCGCTTTTCACATGCGGCGCTCGCTCGCGTGTTTTGCAAAAGAGGGAATCCGCGTTACACCTTATAGTGTAGATCGTTACAGCGGTCCGTGGAAATTTGAATTTGATTATATGTTTTTGCCTACAGCGGAAACGCTGGGCGACTGGAACATCCTTTTCCACGAATGGGTGGGCTGCATCTCGTATAAATTCAGCGGCTATATTTAAATACCTGTAGCTACCGGCATTCCGGCAGCAGTAATTTAGTAAGCGCGGTTATTATTTTTAGTTACCTTGCAGGCCTAAACGTTCATCTTTTCGTTTGTGACAAAAACTGATCATCCAAACACCGAAAAATTCCTTGCGGGCAATTGTGTAGAAATATGGATGGATGACGGAATTGTTCAGGTTCTTTTTCTTGAGCATACAGAATTATCTGTCGCCATTCTGAAAGAAATGCATGAGATCTATATGCAGATAACGGGAGGAAAAAAATATCCTTTTGTATTCAGCGCGATGGGCTCTGTATGGTTTACGAAAGAGGTGCGTGATTATGCAAGTGAAATTGACGCGAAGCAGCCGTTCCTTGCCATGGCAATGTTTGCGCCATCGCTTGGCTACAGATTAATCGCTGAATTCTTTGGGAAATTCAATAAACCTTCTGCTCCTTACAAAATTTTCAGGGAAATGGACGAAGCGGTTAAATGGCTGAAATCATTTTGATCAGAATTTTCCAATCCCGCTTTTTTGGGCCTCTTTTACAAGTGATTTATTTTCCACCGGCTTGAAGAGAAACTCGTTGTCTTTAAACTTCACCTCAATTTTGCTATTTCTTAGGTCAGCTGATTGAATCTCAAAAGAAGGAAGTATCGTTGCAGCAAATCCGACCTTTTCATCAAAACCATTCGCCTGCTGAACATAATTGACATTAACCAAAAAATTATTTTTAGTTTTATTCCAACGGTAAAAAAGTTTTCCATCTGTCTCACAATATTCCAATTCAGGAACAAACCTGTTATAAAGATATTGCTCAAAGAACCAATGAAAATCTTTTCCGGTTTTCCGGTTGACCAATTCTTCCAGCTTTTCAGAAGAAATTTCTGAGACGCGATTTTCCATGTAGAACAAATGGAGAATATCAAAAAACAAAGAATCATTGCCAATCACGTGACGCAGCGAATGTAAAACCCACGCGCCTTTCACATAAATATCGCTGTCTTTATAATTGAAATAACGGATTCCTTTTTCTCCGATCAGCGGGCGGCGATTGATAATGAAAAGACGATAATTCAAAAGATACTTTTCGTAAGCATCATAACCTTTTGTCTTTTCGACGTAAAGCGCTTCTGCATACGTGGCAAATCCTTCATGTATCCAGCTTTGCGAGAGATCATTTGCGGTGACTGAATTTCCCCACCATTCGTGCGCGGTTTCATGCAGGATGATGTAATCAAATCCGCTTACAGGATCATTTTTATAAACGTTTCCATAAGCGATGGCGGATTGATGTTCCATGCCCGCGTAAGGTGATTCGACTAATTTAAATCCATCGCGATACCAGGGATACGGTCCGAAAGTTTCTTCGTAGAAGGCGAGATATTTTTTGAGCTGCTGAAAATGTGTTTTTGCTTTTTCGTAATTCTGTTCAACCACGTAATGATTTAGCTGAAGTGTATCGTGTGTGATTTCGCTGTAATACGTGTCGTGAATTAATTTGTAATTGCCGATGTAGAAAGTGATGTTGTAGATATTGATTGGATTTGAAACGTGCCAATGAAATATTGTTCTCTTTTTAGAAATATCCGGCACCCAACCACCTCTTGGGAAGTAAGAAGATTCTGAGATTAGCTTGCCATTTCCAATTGCTTTCAAATCTCCGGAAACCTCGTAATAAAGATCCACACTATCCGGCTCATCATTCATTACATCTTTACAGGGCCACCAAGAACTTGCTCCTTCTGTCTGGCAGGCAACACCCCACCAGGGCTTTTTCAGATCATCTTCCTTGCGTATAAATCCACCGGACCAGGGCGCTTTTTTTGCTTCGGACGGTGTGCCGGAATAAAAAATCTGAAGGGAAAACACTTCGTTCATTTTAAGACGATGCGGCATAATAATAAAAACAGCGTTCCCTTTTCTGTAATTATTTATTCCGGAAACAGTAATTGCATCCGAGGGCATTCCCGGGAATTTTATTAAATTGAATGAAATTTCTTTCAGCTTTAAATTTTCTGCAAGGTCAATTTGTAATGTATCAAAATCGTTATTTGCCTTTGCAACAACTGTCACTGCCCCGTTTATGGAATGATTTTCTTTTAGATCAGCTCCAAAACTAACAGTCAGATTATAATACTTCACATCATAACAAGTCCTGAATCTCGTATCCTGGTTTCCCAGCAAAACGAGCGCTTCTGTTTTCTTTGGGAATTTTCCGGCGCGATTGGGATTGTGAATTTTGAAGTGAATGCCGACAATGGAGCAACCGGCGATCAATATCAGGAAAATTGTAAATGGGAGAAACCTTTTCATTTCAAAAAAATAAAAAGCCACGAAGGCACGGAGACACGGTGTTTATAAATTGAAATAATTTGTCAGACTGAGTGTTTTTCTTTTTTGTCGGCCTGAGTTTTCGACGAAGGAAAAACTATCGAAGGCTGACAAAAAAGAAAAATGTATCGAAGACTGCCAAATTACAAATTCGCCAATTGCTCTTGAATCGCTTTGATCTTGGATTCAGCATCTAAAAGTTTCCTGCGCTCGTGATCAATCAGTTCAGGTTTGGCGTTGGCTACGAATTTTTCATTCGCCAGCTTTTTCAGGACGGATTCTAAAAAGCCTTTGTTGTAAACGAGGTCTTTTTCCAAACGCGCTTTTTCTTCTTCCGGATTTACAGTATTGGTAAGCGGAACGAAATATTCATTCGCCTTCACCATAAATCCCTGCGCACCGGCTGGCTTTTCGTTTACGTAATTAACTTTTGAAATGCCGGCAAGCTTTTGAATAACAGAATCGAAAGAATTATCAGGCGAAACTGATTTTACCATCAGTTCCACCATTTCACGTGGATGAATATTTTTCTGGTTGCGGATATTTCTTACTTGCGCAACTACATCGATCGCGATTGCAAAACGATCCAGGAATAATGTGCTGAATGTTTTTGATTCCGGCCATTTTGCAACTACGCACGCATCACCAAATGAACGCTCTGCAATATTGTGGTACAATTCTTCCGTAATGAACGGCATGAACGGGTGCAATATTTTCAGAATGCTTTCGAAAAAGATGGTTGTTGCTGCAGCTGTTTTTGCGTCGACAGGTTTTGCTTTTCCGTCAACGAATTCCGGCTTTATCATTTCGAGGTACCAGGCGCAGAAATCATCCCACACTAATTTGTAGGTCGCCATCAACGCGTCCGACAAACGGAATTTTGTAAAATGATCATTGATCTCGATAAGCTGCTGGTTGAAACGCGCTTCAAACCATTCGACAGCAATCTTGCAGACTTCAGGCTGTTCAACTGTTTCATCAACAACAAATCCCTGAACCAAACGGAAAGCATTCCAGATCTTATTCGAAAAATTCCTTCCCTGTTCGCAAAGTGATTCATCGAATGGAATATCGTTTCCGGCAGGCGCGCACAAAAGCATTCCCACGCGCATTCCATCCGCTGAATATTTTTCGATCAGCTCTAACGGATCAGGAGAATTGCCCAATTGCTTTGACATTTTTCGCCCTTGCTTATCGCGCACTATTCCTGTGAGATAAACATTCTTAAAAGGTTTTTCTCCTTTGTATTCATAACCGGCAATGATCATTCGTGCAATCCAGAAAAATAAAATGTCCGGCCCTGTAACAAGATCATTCGTCGGGTAATAATAATTGATGTCCTCGTTTCCTTTGTAATTTTTTCCGCCGCCAAAAACTTTCGGATCGAAAACAGAAATCGGCCAAAGCCATGATGAAAACCAGGTGTCCACAACATCCTCATCCTGCCTGATAGTTCCGGGTTCGGAGTCCGGAGTTCGGAGTTTAAATAGTTCACGGGCTTCTTCTTCTGTTTTAGCAACTACGAAATTTCCTTCGGCATCGTACCATGCGGGAATTCGTTGTCCCCACCAGAGCTGGCGTGAAATGCACCAGTCGTGGACGTTTTCCATCCAATGTTTATACGTTCCAAGAAATTTTTCCGGAATGAGCCTGATGTTTTCATTCACCACATTTTCCAAAGCCGGTTTTGAAATTTCCTTCATGGAAACAAACCATTGCATGGACAAGCGCGGCTCGATAACAGCATTCGTGCGTTCAGAATAGCCAATATTGTTTTTGATCTCTTCTACTTTAACCAGATGCCCGGCTTCTTCGAGATCTTTTACAATTTCTTTTCTAACCGCGAAACGATCTTTACCTACATACAATTTTCCTGCAGGAGAAATGGTTCCGTCGGGACTAAAAATATCTATCGAATCGAGCTTGTGTTTTTTTCCTAATTCGTAATCATTCTTGTCGTGCGCAGGCGTAACTTTTAAAGCGCCTGTTCCGAATTCTTTATCTACGTATTCATCATAAATAATATTCACAGCACGATTCAGCAGCGGAACAATTACTTTTTTCCCTTTCAGCTTTGCATAACGTTCGTCTTCCGGATGCACACAAACAGCAGTATCGCCCAGAATTGTTTCAGGTCGTGTTGTCGCGATGGTCACCCATTCATCTTCGGTTCCTTCAATTTTATAACGTAAATAGTAAAGCTTCGAAGTTGCCTCCTTCATTATTACCTCTTCGTCGGAAACGGCAGTCAGCGCGCTGACATCCCAGTTCACCATACGTGTTCCGCGATAAATATGGCCTTTCT
>JALYQL010000131.1 GCA_030855855.1 Bacteroidota bacterium
CCGCTGGTGTAACTGGCGCAACAGGTGCAGCCGGAACTAATGGCGCAACAGGTGCTGCAGGTCCTTCGGGAGCTAATGGTGCAACAGGAACAGCCGGAGCAAATGGCGCAACAGGTCCTTCCGGAGCAACTGGTCCTTCAGGAGCAAACGGAGCAAATGGTGCAGCAGGTCCCACTGGTCCTTCAGGAGCAAATGGTGCAGCAGGTCCTACAGGCCCTTCAGGAGCAAATGGCGCAGCAGGTCCTACAGGTCCTTCCGGGGCAAATGGGGCAACCGGAACCTTCCTTGCTACAGGAAGCACGGGACAGACACTTTATTTCAGTTCAACAAATACTTTGACTTCAACCAACGCGATATATGTGAACCCGAGCTTTAATGTGGGCATTGGTACAACATCCCCGCAATCGCTTTTGCATGTGGGAAACTCAGGTGCAGGTGTAACGAATTTTCAGATATCCAATGCCGCCACAGGAAACAGCGCGAACCAGGGTTTGCTCATAGGGGTCGATGGAACGGCCAATGCAAATTTTAATACAGGAACAGGAACTTCCATGTTGTTCTCTCCTGCGGGCACAGAACGCATGAGGATATTAGCCTCTAACGGTTATATCGGAATAGGAACAACAGCTCCGACAAGGAAACTTCATGTGCTGGATAATTCAAATACAGCTAATCAGCCATTAGCACAATTTGAATTTACAACCAGCGCTTCAGTCAGCACTTTACCGAACACTGCTGTTTACGGCGATGTAACCGGAACAGGCGCAGGTAATGTTCAGGGCGGTAATTTTGTCGCACGCACAACCCACGCATCTGCTACTACAATGGGCGTGTTCGGACAGGCGAAAGGCAGTCTCACACGCAACTCCGGTGTTTACGGTCATGTGCCAACCACAAGCGGAACAGGCACGGGAATCGGTGTGGAAGGTCTGGCAGAATCCACAACCAGCAGCTTCAATTACGGCGTGTATGCAAATGGAATTGCTGCAACATCCGGAAGTTCGTCTGCATATGGTGTTTTTGGAATGGCAGGAAATGGTATAAATTCAAGCGCAACTGCTTATGGTATTTATGGTTCAGCGCCTGGGTCGTTCGGTACACGCTGGTCAGGCTGGTTTGAAGAAGGTAATTTCTATGTGAAGAATACAGCTGCCTTTGGAAACAGCGCGATTCCCGCCGCCACGCAGGTTTCAGTTCACACAAATTCAACCGGCAATTATCATTTAAGATTTCTCACAACTACCACCGGCGCTACAGCTGCAGATGGTTTTGTAATGGGCCAGGCAAGTGGCGGCGGGGAAATGCTCTTTAACCAATATGAAACAAGCAGCGTTTATTTCCAGTATCAGAATGCCAATATCATCCAGTATAATGGAACTGGTGTAGGCATAAAAATCAGCGGGACACCTGTTGAAGCGTTAGAAGTAAACGGCAACGTGGAATTACAAGCCTCCTCCAATGAATACCTCTATGCCACGGCCCGCACACGCTACTTGAATTTGCATGGCAGCGCGTTCGAAGCCTATACCACCACATCCAATTCAGCGACTGTCGTTACTCAGGCATTTAACTCAGGAAGCAGCCGTTCTATTTCCGGAGGAACAGCTGGAATAGATTACACAATCATCGCTCCTGTTGTGCTGCCACAAGGCGCAATAATCACCGGAATTGAAGTGTATGCCTGGGACAACACAACTACTTATGAAATAACCGGCGAGCTTTGCAGGGAAACTATCGGTGCAACTGCTGTAACGGCTATCGCAACCATTGCTACCGGAACGGCTGCAGTAAATGCTTCCATGAATGCTTATACAAACAATGCGTTTACACATACAGTCGACAATACAACTTATGTGTATTTAGTCCGCGTCAAGCTTGAAGAAGGCTTAACAACCCCGACTGATCTTCGTCTTGGCTACGTTCGTATAATTTATACCGTTGCAAAAGCGGATTAAAACATTGAAATAAAAATTCAGAAATGATGAAACGTAATTTTATTCTGTTCGCCTGTATTCCGTTAAGCTCCCTGCTTTTCAATACAGCTTTATCCGCGCAGGTAACGGTGGGTTCGATCACACCGGTGCTTATCGGCTCGACAGGGAATTTTTCCAGCGCCGGCGGTTATATGCTTTCCAGCTCTACCGGCGAGCCCATGGTTCCTACCACTTCAAGTGGAAATTATATCATCACTCAGGGATTTCAGCAGCCTTCACCGAACAACGCGCTGGCGCTGAACGCGAATCTCGTTTATGCGAATTCTTCCTGCAATGGCTCCGACGACGCTTCTGCAAATGTTACGCCTGTCGGAGGTTCCGGCCCTTACACTTACGTATGGTCAAGCGGCGATTCAGTTGGAAGCGTTGACAGCCTCACACCCGGAACGTACACCGTGACCGTAACAGACGCAGGCGGACTAAACGTCACACAAACATTTACTGTCGCTGACGGAACCGGTATATGCGGCATTCAACCTTACAGCGGATTAACTTCCAACGGAGATGGCCACAACGATCTCTGGATCATCGATTACATTGATCTGCATCTGCCGAATACAGTAATGATCTACAACCGCTGGGGAATGATGATCTGGAAAGGCGACAATTATGATAATTCTACTGTGGTGTGGAATGGCACTGCGCAGGATGGAAGCGCGCTTCCTGACGGAACTTATTTTTATGTAATCGAAGTTGCCGGCGGACACATGGAAAGCTGGGTAGAATTATCGCATTGATCTTTTAATAAAAATCAGAATGAAAAAATATTTATTTCTTTTCGCTCTTGCCGCATCCTCGCTTCCTGTAAGTGAGCTTTTCGCGCAGCAGGATCCACAGTTCAGCCAGTATATGTTCAATCCGCTGTACATTAATCCTGCTTATGCGGGAAGTCGCGGAATGATGAACGGAGCGCTTGGATTCCGGAAGCAATGGGTGGGTTTCGATGGCGCCCCGACAACTATGGTGCTCGCACTGAACACACCTACTAAAAAAGGAAAAGTCGGCATCGGCTTTGAAGTGATTAATGACCAGATCGGACCACGCAGCACTACAGGAGGCTATCTCGATTATGCTTATCGTTTGCCGTTAGGAAAAGGAAAGCTCGCCTTCGGATTGGGTGCAGGTATTGTGTCCTACAAAGTCAACTTTGATAAAGTCACATACAAAGACGCGGCCGACAGCTACAATACGCTTGGCACAATCAGCATCACAAAACCTGATTTTAAATTCGGAATCTATTTCAACAACAAGAAATTTTACACCGGACTTTCATTCACGCATCTTAACCAGGAAATGTATTCGGTAACACGCGATACCATGACATTTTCCCAAAAGATGGTTCCGCACGCGTTCTTCACTATCGGCCGTGCATTCCAGATTTCTGACAATGTAATTTTTAGCCCGTCCATCATGACAAGAGGTGTGGCCAGCCTCGCTACTACAAATTATGATCTGAATCTGAATTTTCGTTTTCGTGAAGTGCTCTGGCTTGGCGTGTCACTTCGCTCTGAAAAAAGCATTGTCGCTATTGTTCAGTATAATATTACTAATAAGTTCAAGGTTGGCTATTCTTACGATATGACCACGAACCGTTTGAAATCTTACCAGTCCGGAACACACGAAATTGTGCTCGGGTTTGATTTAAACCTTTTCCAGTCTCAAGTACTTTCTCCCCGTTTTTTCTGATCGATCGCGCATAATTACATATGAAAAAAATTAAAAAGTATACATTCCTTTTTTTAGTCCTCGTAATTTCTTTTCCGCTTGCGGCGCAGATCCGAAGGGGCGACAAATATTTCCAGGCAGGTGAATTTTCGAAAGCGATTCCTGCCTACGAACGCGGATTACGATCGAAGAACGATCCGCAGGCAATGGAGAATCTTGCGAACGCTTACCGCATTACCAAAAATTATCCGAAAGCGGAGGAATGGTACGCCAAAACCATCGCAGCCAATCCTAACTGCAATTCCATTATATATTATTACTACGGAATTGCCTTGCGTAATAATGGAAAATCGGTGGAGGCGAAAGAACAATTCAAAACATTCGTTTCAAAAAATCCGAACGACAAAAAAGCTTCTGCACAAGTGGAAGCACTCGATAATATGCAGGTGTGGCTTTCGCAATCGCCGAATTATGCGATCAGCAATGTTACAACTGTCAATACGCCGACTTCCGATATCGCGCCTGTTTATTTCGACAATGGTATTTTATTTATTTCCGATCGTGGCGAAAAAGATGTGCTCAACGGAGAAAATTCTCCTGCGTCGGGCCGCGCTTTTTATGCAATTTATTACACGAAAAAAACATTCGAAAAAGAAGATTCAATCATCTTCGGAAAAGCGACAAAACTTTCAGGCACGATCAATAAAGAATATCATAACGGACCGGTTTCAGTTACCGAAGACGGAAAATTGATGGCCTTCAACCGCGTCGATCACATTCTCCTGATAAAGTCGAAGAATTTTGTGAACCGCCCGAAAATTTATTTCAGTGATCTCAAAGGAAAGCACTGGTCCAAGCCAAGGGGTTTTACGTACAACAGCGATGCTTATTCCTGTGGCCATCCTGCGTTTTCTGCTGACGGACAAGTACTTTATTTCTCTTCCGATATGCCCGGAGGAATGGGTGGAAAAGATATCTGGGTTTGCAAACGCGAAGGAGAGGGATGGGGCAAACCGGAAAATCTTGGGAGCGAAGTGAATTCTGCCGGTGATGAAGTTTTTCCATTCATCCGTAAAGACGGAATGTTGTTTTTCTCTTCCGACGGACAAGCGGGCCTTGGCGGGCTGGATATTTTTTCGGCGCAGAAAGAAAATGGTAAATGGGTGAATGTCGCCAACCAGGGCGCTCCGCTCAATGGCCCCACAGATGATTTCGGAATTTCTTTTAATGCGGATGGAAGTCGTGGTTTTTTTACTTCTGATCGTATCGGAGGACAAGGGGATGACGATGTTTACAGCTTTAAAGTGACCAGCAAATTTATTCGCATCAGCGGCAAATTGCTTGCGAGTAAAAATTCAGGAGATATTCTTCCGAATACAAAAGTGGAATTGCTGACCAAAAGTGGTAAGCCGGTAAAAACGACAACGACGGATGCGAATGGAAATTTCAAATTCGAAAATCTTTCCGCCGATCAATCGTATATCGTTCGTTTGGATGAATCAGATCCCGGTATTGCCGGCAAGTCAAAATATTACATGGCGGATGAAAAAAATACGCTCGTGCGTGTGACGATGACAGATGAGATAGGCGGAAAGTTTACGTTTCAGAATCTGCCGTTCGATCCATCAAAGCCGCCGCAACTGCTTGCCGAAGATGAATACCTGACAATTTCCGGTAATCTTATTTCCGACGGAACACCACCACAGCCGTTCGCCAATGCAAAAGTTGATCTCAAAGATGAAAGCGGGAATTTAGTGCAAAGCACCACCACCAACGCGTTCGGGGCTTTCACCTTCTCGCACATCCCTCCCGATCAGACGTATCTCGTTTCTATGAGCGGTGGCGTGGATCCGAAGCTCGATATGTCATCACGCATCGTGATCACCAACAAAAGCGGAAAAGAAATTATGTCGACGAAGCCCGATGCAAATGGCAAGTTTCAGTTCCGGATTCTCAAAGACGATAAAGTCACGCTGGAGTCAATGAAAGTGACTGATACCGATCTTCGACTCGATATGCGCGGAACACTAGTAGGAGCCGATACCCTGCGCACACCGCTCACAAATGCCACGATCAGCATCATCAACGAACGCGGTGAAGTGATTCAGACCGTCAAAACAGATGAACGCGGCCATTTCGATTTTACAAATCTTCCTGCCGACCAGGCTTTCATCGTAAGTGTGAACGATGTTACTGATCCGGGGCTGGTGCGTTTCGGAAAGCTTTACATCAAAGATGAAAACGGGAAAGTGGTGAAAGTGCTTCGTCTTTCTGCCGGTGGAAAATTCGAATTCAGAATTCTCGCACTCGACCGAACGACGCTAGGAACGGTTTATGTCGACGATCCGTGGCTGCAGGTATTGCAGATGAGAGCAAAGGCATCGAAAGACAGCCTGACGATCATCGAGAACATTTATTATGATTACGCTGCATGGAACATTCTCCCATCTGCTGAAAATACGCTGGAGAAAGTGGTGAAAGTAATGCAGCTCGATCCAAGCATCACCATCGAAATTTCAGCCCATACCGATTCACGTGGAAGTGGAGAAGAGAACCGCAAGCTTTCGCAAAAACGTGCGCAGTCAGTTGTTGATTATATGGTGAAGCGCGGCGTTGACAAGAAACGACTGACATCTGTCGGCTATGGTGAAACACGTTTATTAAACATCTGCAAAGACGGGGCGGAATGTTCGGAAGAAGAGCATGCGAAGAACAGGCGTACGGAGTTTAAGATTAATAAGAAGTAATACATCCATTGGTTTTTAGAAGCAGGGACATTTTTTTGTTCCCTGCTTTTTTGTGCAATGTTGATTTAGAATTGATACAGAAGAATAAAAATTAACAATAGTATGTAAACAAAATTGTTTATATTTGTAATATGAAAGAATATCTCTCTGTGATTAAGGGTATACATCCCGGCATATTACTGGAACGCGAATTAAAAGCGCGTAATCTTTCGAAGGGTCGTTTTGCGATTTCTGTAAATGAATATCCACAAACCCTTGTTTCCATCACAAAGGGGAAGCGCAAAATGAATATCTCCCTTGCATTGAAAATTGAAAAAGCCATGGGGTGGGAAGAAGGGTTTTTGATGTTGTTGCAGGTTTATTTTGATATTAAAGAGGAAAAGAGAAAACAGGATAATTTGCAACCGGATCTTTCGAAGCTGAGGAAAATTATATTCTGGGATACGAAGATGGAAAAGATAGAATGGGAAAGGCAAAAAAAAGCAGTTATTAAAAGAGTTTTTGAACGTGGCAATGAATCAGAAAAGGAAGAAATTGTGTGTTTTTATGGCGCGGAAACTGTAAAAAATATTTTGAAACAGGGAGGCAAATAGTTTGTATTATTTTACAGTTACTCCCTTATTGCTGGCTGTTTTGAAAACGTTGATGGCAGCCAAAGAATTTGACTCTTTTCGATTGGTTGGTGGCACTGCATTAAGCTTAAATCGGGGACATCGTATTTCAGTCGATATTGATCTTTTTACTGATGCCGAATACGGCTCAGTGAATTTTAAGTCGATCGATGCTTTTTTGCGAAATACATTTAATATAGAAACCAGCGATTTCAAAGTGATAGGTCACGGGAAATCGTACTACGTGACCGATGGAGATGCAAGCGTAAAGCTGGATATTTATTATACCGAAAAATTTATCAGAAAAGCGGAGTTAGTTGAAGGAATACGATTGGCGACAGTGGAAGAGATTATCGCAATGAAATTAGAGGTAGTTTCAAATGGCGCGAGAAAAAAAGACTTATGGGATCTGCATGAATTGCTGGATGATTTTTCCCTTAATGAAATGATCGCATTGCATAGCGAGCGCTATGAGTATTCCCATGATCCTGATTTAATACGCAGGAACTTTTTATCATTTGACAATGCTGACGATGATTTAGATCCGGAATGCCTACGGGGTAAGTATTGGGAACTTATAAAATTAGATTTGGTTAAATTCGTGGAAGCGAATAAATGATCCCGGTAAATGCCAAAATCCATCTTCATATTCCTTTTCCTCGCTATTCCTTTTTTGTTCCAATCGCAGGAAACACAAAAACGCATCCTCTTCCGCAGCGATTCTACCTGGTATGCCGCCGCCGATCAAATCCTGTTTTCCTCCACCAACAAAGGCGCAAACTGGGACACCATCTTCGCAAAAAAAAGTCCGGCGGATACCGTTTTCTTCAATGGAGCATTGGATACCGCCACCAATGTTTTTATTTCCGATGCAAAGACCATTTTCATTTTTGGCTGGGACGGAACGATGCATTTTAAAACGATCCTTTTTTGTTCCTCCGATTACGGAAAAACATGGACGAAGACAATATTTTATGCTACGGCCGGAGTTGTCGGAGTAAAATACCTGCATAAAATTTCCGACACACAGTTTTTCCTGGAGCGGAGAGGGGAGAACTATTCTGTTACTACCGACTCCGGCAAAACATGGAAAAACAACGTCATCTTTAATAGCAAACATGGCGGAAAAGATGAGCGCTTTACGTTTTTAGAAAATGGTGAAATCCGCTACAGCTATTACCGCAGCAGAGAACGGAAACATAAAACCGTTTTAAGCTCCAAAGACGGCGGACTAACGTGGGCAACTTTGAAGAATTAATTCGTTGCAACTTTCCATTAACAAATTAACTCTAAAGCAAATTAACAGATTAACATTTGCACATCTTCACATTTACACATCTTTCCTCATCACTTTTCCCCGTAACTTTAGGTCAATGAAACTACGGAACCTCCTTTTCATCTCACTCTTCTTCCTCGTTGTAACTTCCTTCCGTTACACAACTGCCGCTTACAGCTGCCAGGTGGCAGTATTGAAATATAACGGCGGTGGCGACTGGTACGCGAACCTTGAAACGTCGGTGCCGAATCTTATAAAATTCTGCAACGATAACATACATACCAGTATCAATCCCGAGCAGGCTGTAGTCGAATCAGGCAGCGTCGACATTTTCAATTATCCTTTTGTACACATGACCGGCCACGGAAACGTTGTCTTCACCACGCAGGAAGCCGAAAATTTACGCAACTACATGATCAGCGGCGGATTTCTTCACATCTCGGATAATTATGGCCTTGATAAATTTATTCGTCCGCAGATGAAGAAAGTTTTTCCTGAGCTCGACTTTGTAGAAATTCCATTCTCACATCCGATCTATCACCAGAAATATGATTTCCCGAACGGACTGCCGAAAATTCACGAGCACGAAGGAAAAGCACCACAAGGTTTCGGCATTTTGTGGGAAGGAAAGCTGGTCTGTTTTTACGATTTCGAATGCGATCTTGGCGACGGCTGGGACAGTCCGGAAGTGCATCACGATTCGCAGGAAGCCCGTTTAAAAGCCCTTAAAATGGGAGCAAACCTTGTCAATTACGCGTTAATGGGTGGGGAATCGAAACACGAAAACGAAAAAAAATAATTACCAATTACCGGATTACCAATTACCAATTACAGATTACGGATTACGGATTACAGATCAGTAGTGTTTTGATGTTGCAAGATAAAGTGCTTTGAAACTATTGCTGATAACGGGTTTGAAGGCAATTTGATTTCAAACGATTTGAAAAGCCATAGGTTTTTCCAGTGTAAATTATTGCTATTTACCAATGAAAATATTGTTTCATCCGGGTGATGCTATTCGTTTTTTATTTTGGTTTTTCGTTTCTTCTGAGAACAACTTTTTTCAAAATTTCAATGAAAAAAACATAATTGATTGATTGCCTTCGAGTAATATCAAAACGCTACAGATTACAGATTAGTTTGTTGGTTGCGTCCGGGAACCTTTTCAGAAGGACTCAGAAGAAGAGATTCGCAGAATGCAAAGAAAGTCGACCGCAATGCATTTGCATAGTGCCACCTTTAAA
>JALYQL010000138.1 GCA_030855855.1 Bacteroidota bacterium
TCATCGAACTGATGATTTTGTATTTCGTAAAATAATTTGTTTTCGGTTTCTTTTTCTTCTACATTAAATTTTTTGTAGAAGGAAGCGTTGGCGGTTTTTACTCGCAATGCTTTGTCAAGAACCACAAGCGGTTCGCGCATGGTGGTAACGATGGCTTCGGAATAAAAACGGGCAGTATTGAGTTGTTCGTGCTTGTCGACCAACTCCTGATTTACGATAATAAGTTCTTCGTTGGTTGATTGCAGTTCTTCTTTTGAAGTTTCCAATTCTTCGTTCAAACTTTGCATCTCTTCGTTACTGCTCTGCAATTCTTCATTGGCACTTTGCAGTTCTTCATTGGTGGCCTCCATATCTTCGGTGATGGAGCGCATATCTTCGCGGGTTTGCGAAAGTTCTTTTTCTAATTGTTCGCTTCTTTTTTGCGATTCATTATTTTTTATTTTTCCTGATAAAGATTTTTCTTCTTCCTGTGCAACAGGAATTATTTTGTTCTCAAATCGTATTAAGTAATGTGGTTCAACTGTATCAGTGAGCGGAATAATTTCTATATTGACTATAGATTGATTGCTGTTGGTATTCACAGGAATATTTTCTTTAGTGACCGCTGCGTGTTCCTTGTTTGCTTTGTGAATTGCGTTGCGTAATTCAAATGCTAAGCCTTCACGCGCCATTTTGATGAGGTTGTGCGTGGGCTTGCCTTGCGGTGCCTGAAGAAAAGGTGTGATGTCTCCGTGAATGTGAACGATGTCCATTGCTTCATTCACTACCACACTAGCAGGGGATTTTAAAATCATTATTGCCTCTGCACTTTTTCTGAAATCAGTGTGAACAGCTTCGTGTTTGGCTACGGTTTTATCTTTTGTTGTCAACGCTTCTTCGCTGCGTGCGGTGGCAACATGCATGAACCTGCCAGGCAAAGGCTTGCGCGAATAAATTTTATCATGCTTGGAGATTTGTGTGAACAAATCGGATGACGCCCCTGTGGTTTCGGATTTTCCCAGGAGAAGAAAACCATTTTCTTTGAGCGCATAATGAAAAGTGGTGAATGCTTTTTTCTGTAAAAAAGTATCCATGTAGATAAGCACATTGCGGCAAGTGATTAAATCCATTTTTGCAAATGGCGGATCTTTTAAAAAATTGTGTGAAGTAAATACGCACATGTCGCGAATGAGCTTGTTCACCTCGTAATCACCGCCAATTTTTCTGAAATAATTTTTCAGTTGCGTTGCGGGAAGGCTTTCTACATCGGCTTGGGAGTAAATTGCTGTACGTGCCTTCTTGATTGCTTTCTCGGAAATATCGGAAGCAAAGATTTGAATTTTTGTATTGGACAATTTCTCTCCTAGAAATTCGTGCAGGCAGATGGCTATTGAATATGCCTCCTCGCCTGTGGAGCAAGCAGCAATCCAAACGCGAATGGGTTCATCAGCTTTTTTATTTCTAAATAATATAGGGAAAACAGTTTCAGTTAATGTCTGAAAAGTTTTCGGATCGCGGAAAAAAGAAGTAACGGGAATAAGCACATCCAGAAAGAGTGCATCTTGTTCGGCTTTATCGGTACGCAAATAGTTTAAGTAGTCGGCAACGTTTTTCTTTTTTACAATGGCTATTCTGCGCGCTATGCGCCTGTGAAAAGTTGGCTGCTTGTAGTACGTGAAATCAACTCCGCTTCGCTGACGAAGCAACAAAAGAATTTGTTTGAAAATATCTTCATCGTCTTTTGGAAGTTCGTCTTCGTCTTTATAAAAATGATTTGTTTTGTATGCGCTGTTGATTTGCGAAAGCTGCGCGGGAATTTTTTCGGGAGCTAAAATAAAGTCTACTACGCCTGCATTCACGGCACTTTGCGGCATGCTGTCGTAAGCAGCGGACTCCGAGTCCTGCGCAAAGCTAATGCCTCCGTGTTCTTTGATGGCTTTTAATCCAAGTGTGCCATCGCTCCCTGTGCCTGAAAGCACAACACCTACTGCAAACTCTTTGTGCACATCGGCAAGCGATGTAAAAAAAACATCAATAGAAAGGTTGACTTTTCTTGCGCGGTCAGTGAGCTTGAGCACACCATCTGTTGAGATAAGCATTTTGTTGGGAGGAATTACATAGATATGGTCAGGCGCGAGATGAATGTCTTCGGTGATTTCATGTACAGGAATTTTTGTTACCCGTTGTAAAATTTCCGGCAAAATACTTTCGTGCGAAGGGTCAAGATGCTGCACCAGCACATACGCCATTCCTGAACTTTCGGGTATCGCTGCAAGCAACCGCTTGAAAGCAGCAAGCCCTCCGGCACTTGCGCCAATGCCTACAATGGGAAAGTTCTGCACGGTGGCAGGCGGTTGGATCTTACTTTTTTTTGTTGTAGCCATTGTTGAGAGAAAGAATGGGAAGTTAATAAAAAGAGGAGTAGAAAGTAATTGTGTTAAAGCGATTCGGGTTGCCTTTCTGTTTCAAATTACCATTGAACTTTCTAAGAAGCTATCGGGCGAGGCAAAATAAAATGTGAAGCACACCACATTTAAAAAATAAAAAAGTGCGTATAACTTGTGCATAAGCCTGATAATCAAAACCTTATCCCCCACTTTTCCGTGGCATAACCCCTTATGGTACAAGGATGTAAAGAAAAAACCAAAACTTTCATTTCCCCACGAAGCAAACCGACTTCGGATCAAATGAAGTTGGAGGAAATACATAAGTGTGAATATATCTGTCCGGTGGCTGTTTTGATGTCCAGCCTCAACTTTTCGCTGCTACCCGAAGTTGCTGATTTAGAACACTAAAATGTCTATACGCACCAAACTTTACTAGATGCACAAAAGTTTTTATTCTCAATTCCCCACCAATTTTGTGTAAGTGCGGTTAGCGGTTCGGCTTTCTTTTATTCGCTTTATTATTTTGTTAGTTTTAATGCGTTGTCAAGTCGTAGTGCTGCATTTTCCCAGTTGATAATATTAAACAAGTTATCCACAAAGTCGGCTCGTTTATTTTTATATTTCAAATAATATGAATGTTCCCAAACGTCAATTACAAGTAATGGAATAACTCCCCATTGTGTTAACTTTTCGTGATTTTCACATTGTAGAATTGTCAACTTGTCAGTGTATGGTTGATAGCCTAAAATCCCCCATCCGTTTCCGTCAACATTTTTCGATGTCTTCGCCAAATACATTTTCAACTTGTCAAAACTGCCGAAATCCTTTTCGATGCGTTTCATTAAGTCTCCTGTCGGGTTTGTTGGTTTGTTTGTCAAGTTTGTCCAGAAAACGGAATGAAGTATATGTGATGATAAATGATAAGCTAATTTTTTCGTCCAAAAATCAATGGTTTCAAGATTGTTGTCGTTCATTGCCATTTTAATCATTTGCAAGTCCTTATTTGCAGCATTCACTGCTCCACCGTGATGAAAAGTATAATGGAGATGTAAAGTTTCTTCGTCCATATATGGCTCTAGATGATTGTTGGAATAGTTCAATGGTTGAAGAATAAAGTTACCGTCTTTGTCAACAAGTTTGTCTATGTTGTTCTCGGTCAGGTTTTGGCTAAATAAAGAACCTGAAGGGATAAGTGCCGCCCCACCAAATACCAGTCCGGTTTTTAAGAAATCTTTTCTTTCCATAGTTTTATGTGTTAATGTAGATTGCATTCGTCCTTTAAGATGTCCAATAACTTGCTTATTCCCTGATAATCTCGGTCTTATCCCACCCTTTTCCGCAACATAACCCTGATGTCACAAGTATCTAGCTAGACAATCAACAACTTCAATTTCCGCAACGAATCAAAAGGACTTCGGATCTACTTAGTTTAAAGGTAACTCACTAGTGTGAATATATCTCTGTCCACTGAATGATGGGACCATGTCAACTATGTGCCATTGATGTTTCGACATCTACATATATGCTCGTTCTCAACTCACCAACCGTTACAGTGATTTACGAAGATTGAATTTCCATTTTAACTGCCCGAATTTACTTTAATGGGTGTATTCCATGTAATCCGTGTAATCAGTGGCAATATTAATCTGTCTTAGGCACGATCTTATAATCATCAAATTTACCATGCCACTTCTCATCATACGTCATGAACTCGATGAATTGGATCTCACCGTCCGTCAGATCAATAACATAACCTAATCCGTTTTTCAGGCCTTTAACGTGGATCCGTTCCTGGTTACTGAAGAGTGCGTCAATGTCTGAAGGCTTAGGCTTGTCGGCCATGGTGCTATACACAATTATGACAATCATACCATCCTCAGTTGATTACCTATTGGCAACTTTGAGAAATGGGAGATGGGATTGTAAGGATGGATATTTATTGAATAATCCATCCAATAGGGATAATTCCAGTGAGGTAAATTCTTCCATAAATCAAATTTTTTAGCACTGAAGTGAAATAGGATTTTAGCACAGATCGAAGTTCAAGGTAAAGTAAATGAAAAAGCAACTGGAGAACGCAGGGACCGATTATTTGCGCCAGCAAAATAATCGAGGGCAAGGAGCCCCGCCCTCGTTTTTGTTGCTGCGCCAAAAACGGTCACTGCGTTTTTATGTATTCGTTCCCATAGG
>JALYQL010000148.1 GCA_030855855.1 Bacteroidota bacterium
TTGTGCTCCTGTCGGCTCTGTTTGTGTTCCGGTTATTTGTGTTCCGGTCGGTGCTGTTTGTGTTCCGGTCGGTTGCGTTCCTACCGGCTCTGTTTGTGTTCCTGTAGTTTGCGTTCCTGTCGGCTCAGTTTGAGTTCCTGTAGTTTGTGTTCCTGTCGGCTCTGTTTGAGTTCCCGTAGTTTGTGTTCCTGTCGGCTCTGTTTGTGTTCCGGTTGTTTGTGTGCCTGTCGGCTCTGTTTGTGTTCCGGTTGTTTGTGTTCTTGTCGGTTGTGTTCCTGATGCGATTGGTTGAATTCCCGCTTTCTGATAAAGTGCGAGCGCCTGCTGTTGTTTCTCTAAACCTCTGCGCTCATTTTCTTCAGCATTGCGTAATGCTTCACTCTTGATAAAATTGTTGGAAGTTGCATTTGCAGAATCCCGCTGCTGCTTTGCTTTATCAAATAAATTTCTCGCTTCAGCCGAAAGCAATGCTGCAACAGCTACATTCGGATCGTTGCTGCTCACTCCTGCTGCATCAAGACTTTTCAGCGACTGGTCGTTTTGCGTAAACTGAATATTGTCTGCTTCTCCAAGCTTAGCGGAAGCCTGCGCTTCTTTATCCCACGCCTCGCGCTGCTGCTGTGTCGCTTCTTTGAGCAGCTGAGTTTTTTCCGATCCGCTCGCAGATGCTGCAAGATTCGTAAGTGAATCTTTCTTTGCCTTGTTTGCTTCCGCCTCTATCAATAAATTTTCCTGCGCTTTCAAAGCTGCTGACGCGGCCGGTTCCGTATAATTTATTTTGTCGGTTGCGGAAGTGCTTGTAGCGACAGGCTGAGTTGCGGTTTCAGCAGTTGCTGCTTTTGATTTTGAATCATCAGCAAGCGCGCGTTTTGTTTCGGCTTCTGTGCGCAGATCAGCAATTTCCTGCTTTACTTTTTCCTGCTGCTTTTTGTCTTTGATCTTTGGCAAACCATCTTCCTTTGCTGTAGCGGCTGCGTCAAGCGAGTCGGCCCAGTCGGTGTACACCTGCGCTTTTGCATTTTCTTTTTCAGCTACAGATGATTTTGCTTCCGCATCATTTAGCTGAGTAATAAACTGCTCTGAAGAAACTACAGGTTGTGCCGGACGATTAGCAGCCTGTCCTTTTTCTTCTTTAGCAGCAACAGCAAGACTGTTCTTCGCGTCTTTCTCTTTTTGATCCTGCGCGGATTGCAATGCTTTTATATCTGCATTCAGCTGCGCCTTTTTAGGTTTGTCGGTTGTGCCTGCTAATTCCTGTTTTTTTTCTTTGATCTGGTCATCGATGCTTGCAGCCCAATCGTTGTAGACAGCAGCCTTTGCTTTTTCGCGGGCAACCGGATCTGTTATCGAATCTGCCTGCTGAATAGATGCTGTAAATGCAATGTCCGGATCAATCGTTTCCGCGATAACTACATTGTCGGAATCATCACCGGTTACCTGCGTGCCCGCAGGCTCTGTTTGTGTTCCGGTAGTTTGTGTTCCGGTTGGTTCGGTTTGCGTTCCGGTAGTTTGTGTTCCCGTTGGTTCAGATTGTGTTCCTGTTGTTTGTGTTCCTGTTGGTTCAGTTTGTGTACCTGTTGTCT
Organism: Bacteroidota bacterium; assembly: GCA_030855855.1. Taxonomy (GTDB): domain Bacteria; phylum Bacteroidota; class Bacteroidia; order Palsa-965; family Palsa-965. Next base: position 1,584 of record JALYQL010000148.1, read on the forward strand.
GTGTTCCTGTTGGTTCAGTTTGTGTACCTGTTGTCTGTGTTCCTGATGCAGAAGTTGCCGGAGCAAATACGCGCATGGTACCGTTATCAGATATACTTTGCTGGTACGCGATTGCATCCTGCGCCATCGCTTTTTTATCATCCCCAGAAATAACAGAGCCGTTAACAGCAGGATTTTTCGATTGAGCCAACGCCTCATTCGCGCCTTTCGCCTGGTTATCCAGATCGTTCGCTTCATTCTGTAAAACAGCAACTTTTTTATCGGCGGCTGCCAGGTCTTTTTTATTGTCGGCGATATCCTCGTTGATACCTTCTATCTGCGATTCAATTCCTGCTTTCAGCTCCGGATCTTTTTCTTTGGCCTGGTCCGCTTTCAATTCTTTTATACGCGCTTCATTCTGCGCCATTTCTTCCCGCACATCCTGCGCGTTTGTTTTTGCTTTCTCCAGCTCACCGTGTTTCTTTGCAGCTTCATCCTGAAGGTTTTTTGCTGTATGTTCACTTTGCGGCCTCGAATCAGACATTGCCTGTAATTCCGAACCCTGCGCGATCGCCGCATCCAATGCTTTCGGATCATTAGTGTTTACCGCTTTCTCCAGGCTTGCCGCGTATTGTTTCGCTTTGTTTGCTTCGAGCTGCTTTTGCTGCGCATCAGTTTCGAGGGCCTGTGCAATCATGATCGCCGCTGCTGCCTGTGACTGCAATGCATTTGCTTCACCAAGGAGCTTATCGGCTTCCTGTTGCGCTGCTACTTTTGCGGGACCTTCCGCCATTGCATCTGCTGCTTGTTTTGCTGTTTTCGCTTCCGCTGTTTTCGCTTTTGCCTGTTCGTTAATACTTGTCGCGTTTGTCCACGATTTTTCTTTTTGCGAATTTAAATCAAGCGCTTCCAGTTGTGTCGATGAGGCATCTTCGTTTGCAGATTTTACCAGCTCTTCATTGCGGACTTTTGTTGGTGGATTTCCGGGATCTTCTACAGCAACTTCAGTAGAATCTTCATCACCCGGATCGTTTCCGTCGCCACTGTCAATTCCTCCGGCTTCCGGTAATGTTCCGGGTAATTGCCCCATATCAACCACCTGCGTACCTGTTGATGCGTCATTATAAATATCAAGCTTGGCTTTGTCTTTCAGGAATGTCGGATCAAGCATTGAAGTATCAGCATCAAAATCCGTGATGATAAATAATTTCGATTCGTTGTTGACCTCGTTGTAGCCGACTTGCTGATTGAGCGTTTTGATCTGGTACTGCGGCGGAATAAAAACAGTTTCGGTTTGTGTGGCAATGCCGCTGTGATCGACGGTGAATGTATATTTCCCGCCGTTGTTTGGAAGATTTACTAAATACTTTCCTGTTGCTTCATTGCTTTTGTAAACCCCGAGCGGCTCATTCGTTTCCGCATTTTTCACTGTGATTTTTGCAGTCTTGTTGGGGTCGCCGGGTGTTGGTGTAAATGTTCCGGCAATGAGGCACATGCTTACCGGCTTACGTTCAATGACTACGTGGTAAACAGTCATTTTTCCTTCCGGGCTGCTGCGGTTGGATGCAAACCATGCTGTTTTTTCATCGAGATCACTTACGAACATGATATCGTCATCAGGAGAATTGATCGCGAAATCAAGATTGGCAGGTTTCAGCCAGGTGCCTACTTCTTCGTTTTTTTCTGCACGGAAAATATCATAACCGCCCATGCTGTTATGTCCTTTCGAAGAGAAATACAATACTTTTCCATTCGGGTGAAGGAAAGGATAATCTTCATCGTATTCTGTATTGACAGGATAACCAACATTCTGCGGCTTTCCCCAATTGCCATTCGGAAGCTTACGCACTACGTAAATATCTTTTCCCTGTGTTTCATCTTCACCATAAGAAGCGAAATACAATTCTGTTTTTTCACCCGAAAGAAAAATAATCGATTGTTCATTCTTCTTTTTATCAAGCGCCGTTTTAAATTGGTCAGGCTTTACAAGTAATTGTCCGCTGTAGCCCGCACCACGCAGATCATAACGACGGAAAAAATCAGCTTCGTTCAATTCCGCTTTATCGAGCACGGTAATGTCGGTAATTGCTTTAAGCAATTTTCTCCCCGTCTTGCACATGGCAATCTGGTTTTCTACCTGCAGCTTTTCAGCTTTTTTGGGTCCTGCTAATGTTTTGTATTTTGTATAGGCGGTGATGGCCTGCTCGAACTGGTAATTAAGATGGTATGCTTTACCAAGATAAAACCAGACATCGGTTTCCACGCCGGGATCTAGTGAAGCTTTCTCGAGATATTTTAAGCCTTTTTCTTTTTCAGTGCTGGCGAATAAAACACAAACGCCATAGCGGTAATTATAATTGGCATCCTCCCGGTGATTGGAAAGCAGCTGTGAATACAAAGGCATTGCAGCAGGATAGTCTTCTGCTTCAAAATACTCGCTGGCTTTTTTAATTACGGGCGCTTCATCCTGGGCCAGCAAGCCACATGGCAGGAGCAGGATCGCTGATGCAATCAATAAAAACGCTACAAAATGCCTTTTGTGCATGCAGAGGTATGACTCAAATATCTCGAAAACAGGACTTTAACCTGCCTTTCAAATTCTTCTCTAATTTACGAAGTATTAGCTTACCGTAAGATGCACGGGGAGAGGGATTTCCACATGAGAAAGTTAATTAGTTGGGGACGATTCGATGATTCTAACAAAAAAGTGGTGGATTGTAAGAACAGATTATGCTTTACTTGTCGAAGTTTTGACAGTCTTCTTTACTATACTTATTTGCCACCACAGTTTATCGCAGCCGTAAAATAGTTGTTCCAATACTCTTTCCCTGAGAATTGAATAGATCCTACATTGGAATAATTCAATTACTCAAGCGTTGAAGAAATTCATTTTCAACAACAATCTCTGTTCCATCGCCTTTCTCACTAAAGTCGCTATTCTCAAATTTTTTGAATTCAACATTCGTGAATGAAAAGCGTTGAGTATTGAAAATTTTATTTCTAATAAACCCCGTACCACGTAGGGAAGCATTTTCGAGAATTGCATTTCGCAAGTCAGAATCAATAATTTTTGCCCAATCAAAAATCACATTTTGAAAATTTGCATCTCTAAAATCGGACTCATAAAGCTCGGCACCATTAAAATCACAACCAGTGAAATCTGTTCCGGCGTAATTTTCCCAATTAAAACTGCCGCTTACAAAATTGCATTTTAAGAATTTACAATTTATAAAAACAGACTTATCGAAGGCAGTGCCGGCAAAATCACATTGAGAGAAAGTACAATTCTTAATTTTACAGCCCCTGAATGCTACGTTTTTTGCTTTTAGGCCGGAAATAGCCGCATTCTCAATTGTTTCGTCAAAAAAACCACTACTGCTTTGTTTCAAATGCTCTTCAAACTGAATTTGCTTAGTTAAATTACTCATTGGAAACAATTCAGTTACTCAAGCGTTGAAGAAATTCATTTTCAACAACAATCTCTGTTCCGTCGCCTTTCTCACTAAAGTCGTTATTCTCAAATTTTTTGAATTCAACATTCGTGAATGAAAAACGTTGAGTATTGAAAATTTTATTTCCAATGAATCCCGTTCCACGTAGGGAAATATTTTCGAGAATTGCATTTCGTAAGTCGGAATCTATTATTCCAGCCCAATCAAAAATTGCATTGGTAAAACTTGCATCTCTAAAGTCAGCGCCATAAAGTTCCGCGCCATTGAAATCACAATCGACAAACACCGAATTACTATAATCACCGCTGTGAAATTCACTACTTATTAAATTGCAATTATTGAATCTGCAATTGATAAATTGTGAATCATAAAAACCTATTCCGGCAAAATCGCAATTGGAAAAAGAGCAATTGACCAATTTACAATGATAGAATTTTACTCTCTTTGCCACTATACCCTCAAGAAAAATTTCTTCGACAATAATGCTGTCTAAATCAACCTTTTCTTCTTGTAAAAGAATATTCAGTTGAGCCTTGTCAATTTGATGCTTCATTTTTATTATGGATTTAGAATAACAACATTACTTTTAGTATTTAATCCCGCGTTATCAAATAGTTTCATAAAATTAATTTTTTCGTGCGAATCGAGTAACTTCAAATCCACTATAAGTATATCCGATGATACACCAACAAGGAATAAAGTAAAAAGCTCTTCCTCACGTTGAATGGCCAGTTGCTTTTCGCTTATTATATAGCCAGGTGTAGTTTCAATATCATAATTCAGATCGTTGTCAATTATAGACGGAATTAATTCATGGAGATTCCAGACTTTTTCCGGTTTTTCACTGAGCTTATTCTTCGCACTTCTGTTATTAGCGATTTTGGTATCAATATCGTCTCTTATTGCTTTCCGCAATTGTGGGATATCCATTGTACCAAGCTTATAACGGGCATTCCAGGTTCGGAAATCAGCGGAAACATTTGTGAGATAAGGGTATTTTTTTACCAGTTCTTCATCTGCAATAGTTGTTGCAAGCCGATCGAGGTTCCATGCTTCTATCCAACCGGGATAATCGTTATACATCAATCGCAATATCAGGTCGGGCATAATATGTATCTTATTTCCATTCGCAGCATATTTTGGATCATTTTTCCAATATTCAATCGCAGCATTAAATTCTGCTGCCATTTTGGGTGACATTTTCTTTACACCGTTTAATAATTGTTTATTTCGTTTTTTCCCTTCGGTTTGTGGATACCGATCATCAAAAATCATAAACCAGTTGTAAAGTATACCATTAACAATTGCAATATCATAGGTTGAAGTATTATGAAATACATCAGTTATATATTCGACAGAGTCACTATGACTCAAACCACGTCCTTTATTGATTATACCTACTCCAAAATCATCAATTTCAAAATCATCCAGAAACTGCTTCAAAGCCTTCGACCGCTGTACGTCCGCTTCATTATATTTATCAATCACTTTTCCTGTTGTAAATGCTTTGATAAGTTCATCTATTTCAACATCGCTTTTATATCTCTCCTGTTCCGAAGTCAAAACAGCATAATTAGCATCGAGTAATAAGAACGCTTTACCCAAAGTGTAATCCTGAAAATATTGAAGAAACAATTCCTTTCTTGTTTCAAATTCTGACGGACTTCTTAAACCTTCTACATTAAAAACTTCAGCAATTTTTTGATCTGAATAACTTTTCCACGCACTCATCTCTTTGTATTTCTCTATGCTGATCGTCAAAAATATATCGGCATTCTCCTGTAGTTTTTTCCTGTTTTGCTGAACAGTTCCGGACAGGTAGATTGAAATATTTTCTTTACTATATAAATCCTTATCACCAAACATAACATCCTCCATCGTGCCGGATGTAACTTCCATTATATCACTCGTCATAGAGAATGGTAATTTCTGATAGACTTCAAATTCTTCATCACTCATTCTGGAAGCCATGTCAGCAATCTCAGCCAACTTCATAATCCCGGCCAGCCCATGATAAGCAGCGCTGTCTTTATAAGATTCTATTAATTTGACTGCGTTGGGGCTTGGACGTAGTTTAGTATAGATTTCGATTAAATCTCTTATCCAATAGTCTGTATCACTGCTGACACTAGTTAGTGCTCCTTTTTTACTTCCTGAATATTGTGTTTTCCATACGTGCCTGTCAACTACAAATTGTAATTCCGAATCATTCAGATAAATACCTGAAAAAACCGTTTGAACCATAGCTCGTATTGCTAACTTACCCGCATCACCAGCCTCAATATCATAAGGTGAATAAAACTCGATAGTTATCGGTATCCTTTGAATCTTTGCCTGCACCCAATTTTCCTGCTGCACCACATGCGCGACCTCATGTACCAGCAACTCTTTCCCTTCTTCACTCTCCGGATTATAATTCCCTTCCTTAAAATAAATATCCCCTCCATGCGCAAACGCCTTCGCATTTATATCCTCACTCATCTCCTGCGCCTTCTCATCCGTATGAATATTCACCCCACTCAGATCCTTTCCCATATGTTCTTCCAATTCACTTTTCGTTCCTTCATCTAACTTGTGCCCTTGCCCTTTTGAACTTTGCAATTGCTGATCGAACTCATTCGAAGTTTCCATTCCCTCGCCTTCACCCATTCTTGAAACGTTGATTGTCGGCTGCGAAAGAATATGCTGACTATCTTCCGCATCTCCCAGCATAAAGGAACCAGCAACTTCATCCGCCTGCACTTCCGATTGATCTCCCGGTTGGGAAACATCCATTTTTGCTTTCAGACGATCACTATTTCGCTGTAACCATTATGATGGTCCTTCAGCCAAACGTTTTACTTCTTCATCACTCATTGATTCATACTGCTCCATATGATTACGACGTTTTTTTTTGCGCCGTAGCCTGTCTTCCTCGTCGTGACGATCTGCGAATGTTTTCATCAGCTTACTTTTTCTGTATGTTTATTCTACCAATAAATATTTTTGGGATTTTCTGCAATTGAAACCACAGAATTTTGGCGGAATAAATATCGTTCAGAAAAAAATTAAATACTTGGACAAATTCTGGCAAAAGTTCGCCTGATTTCAGCAACAATCTTGAGGTAATTGGATGGAAAACAAAACATTACAATCAATAAAAAGCCCGAAAAGTTACAGTATGGGATTTTAAATTAACAAATATGGTTACACAGAAGTTATACGACGATTAACAACTTTTCTTATTCCCACATAAAGTAACGCCAAAACAGCTGCAAATGAAGTAAAAAGAGTAGCATATACAAAAACGTATATAGCTATGAACATGCCTTCACCCATTGAATTCAACAGGCCATTATCAGCAACAATAATCATTGATACCCAAATCAGAAACAATAAAAAAAGGCTGAGAACCAACACCATCACCAGACTCCAGGGGCGCAATAGTTTTTTCATTGGGTGCTTTTATAACCTTACATCCACACCAATTTAATACAGGCCAGTGTAATTTTCAGGAAAGCGCCTCTTCTTCTGCACTCACTTCTTCTTTCTTCTTCAGCAGGAAAATCTTTGACTCCTGACGGCGCAATAAACGTTCAATGTTCTTCTGGTGTGTGATGAGAATAAGCATGGCCACAAGGCAGGAGAATACAACCATGGAAGGAACAATATCATGGCCAAATAAGAAAATGATGATAAACGGAAAAGCAATTCCTGCGCAGATGGAACCGAGGGAAACGTAATGTGTGGCAAGAAATACGATAAGAAAAACTCCTGCCGCTACCAGGCAAGCATACGGATGAACTGCGAGGATTACACCGAACAAAGTTGCGATGCCTTTTCCACCCCGGAATGCCGCGAATACAGGAAAAATATGTCCGACAACAGCAGCCACACCCAGAACAATCTGAATATTGACAAAATCCTGCGAATGCTGTGGAGCTTCGGTGAAAAACACTGCCATCATTACAGCAGCCCAGCCTTTGAAAACATCAAGCAGCAGAACCGGAATTCCTGCTTTTTTTCCCAGAACGCGAAACGTATTGGTAGCGCCGGAATTTCCACTGCCGTGCTCGCGCACATCAACTCCGTAAAACCACTTACCTATCCAGACTGCCGCCGGTATTGACCCGAGCAAATAAGCAATCATTAAAGCAATAATAGCGTTTGTTGTCATTAGTTTCCTGGTGCGTTTTCGGGTTCTTCACCCTCTGCCTCTCCCAATGCTGCTTTCTTTAATTTCTTGAGTAACAGATCTCTTACAGCTGGGGAGCCGGCAGTGTACTTGTATCTTGTTTTGTTTTCCGGTAGTCGCGTTTTGTTATAATCATCCGGCGCAGACTTGTCTTCATCCTTGGTTTCCTTCAGGATTGTAACGAACTTTTCGTTAGACGAATAAGCGGTCATCATACCGTTTGAATAACTAAAGGTATACCATTTTGAGTTATCCAGCTCAAAATAGATGGTCAAAATATCGCCCGACCTCTTGCGTTCAAGCATGATTGTACCGGTTATGTACTTGTTAATCTGCTCTTTACCAATGCTTCCTAATCCGATTTTCCCTTCAGAAATGTAAGACCTGGTCTTCTGGTTCCATGTCATTTTTACGTCGGTAAAGAAGAAAGTGTACTCCAGCTCTTCCGGGAACTTCTTGTAGCTGCCGTAAATGGTTTGCTCCGAAATCAGCTTATCCGCTTTTTCTTTTCCAACCATATCATTCAGCGCGCGCTGGAAAGTCTGGCGGGATGGATCTGTTCCGGTGAGGCTTGTGGATGCATTGATGTCGGCTACCAGAACATCAATCGCTTTATTGTTCATGTAGAAATCGAGACCGATTACAAGGTCAAAATTGCTGGTATGGTTGATGGTATTGTGCGTCACATTCCCAATCGGGTTCATGTACACTTTTCCGAGGTTGGCGCCAAGAGCCATTTTTCCTTCTCCGTAAATGATGCAGGTTTTGGTATTGAGACTCACATAATTTCCTGGAAGCGACCTTTCTACCAATTTTTCTTTGTTGGAAATGCGGTATTCTCTCGATGCTTTATCGAAAAACAGAAATCCTTCAGCGTTGACCACATTCACATCTGTTTTGACTTTTTTGGTAGAGAGAAATGCGCCATAAATTCCACTCGAATCAGCCGTAATTCCACTTAACAACCCTGATGTGATCGGCTGCCCCGCTTCATTAACAGGATTGGCAGATACAGGAATATAAATTTCAGCCGGATTCACCAGCCCGCTGAAATACAGCTTGTTTTTCCCGATCGCACAATCATGGCTTAGTGATGTAGCGCCGTCAAATACGAGGAATGGATTATTCGCTGCGAGAATTACTTTTCCGCGGAAATCAAAAGCCGGGCTAAGGTAAAATTTCGAGGAATCAGAGATGAGACCATCTGCATAAGTTTGTCCTGCCGTATCCGGCGCGACTTTGGCAAAATGGATGAGCTGTTCTTTTTTCAATTCATCGATATAAGCGTAATCGCCGGAAGCGGAATAGCTGTGCCTGGAATAAATATCGACTACGCAATTGAAAAGGTGGTGATACTGCGTTACTGTATTGGCATTGATTTTTGCGCTGGTGAGCGTTTCCATGAATGCGTTTTTCTGAATGACCACTTTACCGCTATCAGGAACGATCTGAGCATCGGCAACGTTGATTTCCTGCACATCTGCAGCAGTGATTATGTAATTTCTGTAATCGAATTTCGCTTTTGGCGCGCGGAAACGCAATGAATCCTGTTTCGGATGCACAGAAATAAATTCCGGTCCTTGTAAATCAATTTTATCAGCGCCAGGCTTTGGTTTTCCTGCGCCACCTAATTCCAGCTCACTTTTATCCATCAGCCATTTGAAATTTTCCATATAACAGATGTACTGATTGACCGGGAACTGCACAATTGATCCTTTTCCATTGGCCTTAAAATCTCCTTCCCGCTTATCAAAATCGACGTGTGCGTTGAAATTTTTGGTGGAGAAAGAAAGCCCGGCCAGCTCGATTGCTTTGAGACTAAAATCGGCCGTATCGGCATCGGCGACGTGTTGCTTAAGCACCATTCTATTCGATTCTAATATTGCGCTTGAAAAATTCAGCTTTCCTTTAAGCAAAAGATTTTTCGGCGAAAGAGTCAACGTTCCGGCTGCTGTTGCTTTGCCGTTAAAGACATTGAACAGCGAATCTTTATTGGTTACCTGCATGTAATCCTTTTTCGGCATCCAGTGAATGTAAGTGTTCGTGCCGCTCACCTGCGGGTATTCTGCTTTGCCGCTGATCTTTTGCTCCATGATCACGAACGACTGCGCGGTTCCGTTCATAGAATCGGGGAAGAAAATAAAATCTTTCGAAATGCTTTTTGAAGTGATGTAATCGATCACACCATCGCCACGCAAACCTTTATTGCTCAAACGCATTTCATTCGTGAATTTTGCTTTTCCACCATACAGCGGATAACCACCGGGAGGCGCCTGTCGCACAAACCCAAGTGATTTATCGGGCATAAGACGCAACGTATCTCTTATCTCCGGAAAAATGCCGGACGATTGGAAAATTCCGCCGAACCGAAGCGCCGAATTTTGAAAATTATCGAGGCTGTCGATGGAAAACGGGTCAAGCTTGAAATAGAATTTATCCCGGTTGTAAACGCCTTTCTGAATTCCCGGCTTATCATAATAAACGAATGCAGGCTTTGCGCTGGTAAAGATCGGGTACTGGCCAAACTTTTTAAATTGTGTCCCGGACTTATTCGAAGGATCGTCGATCTTTAGCTCTCCGTTCAGGTTTTCAATTACACTTTTCACTTTCATCTGCACAAAACCGCCTTTAGGATCTTTCGGATCATGCACATCGGTATCAATCCAGATACGTACAGAATCCACGTTGTTCAGGTTCAGCTTAAAAGTAGAATAATCAAACGTGAAAAGTTTTCCGTAATAATCAAAACGACCAGCCATGATGGAGCCTTCGAAAGTAAAATTCCGGTCTTTCTTGAGAATGATCATATCCTGCGCAGGGAAAATCGTCACATTCTGAGAATCGCTAAGTCCGACTTCCTTCACACCGAAAATCGTCATGTCGTAATTAAGCAGATTTATTTTTGCGTTCGGTGTTCCGGGCTTCACTCTTGAATCGAACTGGATATTGTCATAATCTTTTTTACCCGCGCGTGCGGCAATGTATGTGTCGCATTTATCGAGATACGTGATCATATCCGTTTTGGGATTGTAAAACAAAAATCCCTGGTTGGAAAGATCCATGATGGTCGGGCGCAACTGTTCAACCGGCAACTTCCAGAACCGCGCAAGATCGAGCATGGTAAATGTGCGTATGCCGCCATTTGCATCGCGCACAAAGTTCCGGATCTTAATCAGCGGGTGAACAACATCCATTCCCTGGAGACGATCGTAGAGATACTGGCGGTAATAATCGGATGATGGAAATGAGGCTTCACCGAGCGCAGAGCCGATAATGGTGTTCATTATGATCGTAGGCTCATTCGTATTCCAGGTGATTTGCTCAACATACATATTCACCTTGTGAAATGAATTGTAAAACGGCGCCTGAGATGCACCGGCTTCGGGGCGATAAATGACTACACGGGAGCTGTCAATAAAAAATTTGAAATCAACGGAAGGATGCACGATCGAATCCGCGTCAAGAGAAAACCGGATGGAAGTATTCTGGCTCGTGATCTTGTCAGCCGAGATCGAAAAGGTCGGCGCGGTAACCGTCAGGAAATTTTTTCCGTTCCGTTTGAAAATAAAAAATGCCTGGTTGTCTTTTGTTCCCGAAGCGATAAACTTCGCGCCTACTTGTGTGAAACCGCCTTCGTAGTCAACATTCGGGTACATGTTTTTGATCTGGTAACGCCCGCTGTACGATTCAAAGCGCGGGTACGAAGCCGTTTTTTCCTGCGCATCGGCAATCAGCCTTTCAGAAAGTCTTCCCTGCAACGGTTTATCTTTAAAATAAATTGTATTGGTAAATGTGACAGAATCGGCGACAATTGAAAATCCTTTGACCGAAAAAGTATATTTATTCAGATCGGCATACACTTCCTTTTTTAATCCGGCGCGGTCCCAATCCACACGTCCGCCCTGCCCTACCCACATGCCGGTTGTCGGATAATAAATTCCGCTTGTGTTGTAAATATGTGTCGTGTCATTTTTCGCGATGCCTCGCAGAACCACATTTGTAAAACGCACAGCAGGCACACTGTCGCAGGCAAATTTCCAGCTTCCGCCGATAGCAGACCATTCGCCCGATGCTGTTTTAAAAAATTTATTCTCCGTAAATATATGTTCACTCATTTCGATAAAATCCGAGAAGGGTTTATTGAGACGTCCGTTCCCGATGCTGGTAAAACAGGATTGCCATTCGAGAAACGTGGTACCGGATATTTTTTTATCAGCGATGGCTTTCATCGTGTTGATGTACGATTCGTATTCTGGCTTCGGCCGGAATTTCTTTTTGAGCATCTGGTTAGTGTTCTTGTACATCGCCATCTTCATATCTTCATCGATCTTATTCGTGAGCCAATACTGCTCATTGAATTTGTCGATGAATTCTTTTCCATCTTTCCCTTCATAGCTTTCAAAGAAATCGCGCATCTCCACAATGAACTTTACGGGATCTTCGGAAAAAGTTTTGGGCATCACCTGCGCATTGATCTTTACGCTGAAAACGCTCAACGCGAAAAGTGAAACCAGTAAGCAACGAAATGTATTTTTCATAATCAGCATCTATTTTACGAAATGGACTAATGCCCATTCTCCATCATTTTCTTTCGAGACGAATTTCAATCCCGTTCTTTCAGCGGCTTCCTTCAATGCAGCAACATCAGTGGTAAAAAATCCGCTCATGAGCAGTTCACCGTTTTTATTCAGCGCTTTTGTATAATTCGGCAAAGCGCTTACAAGCACATTTTTATTGATGTTTGCCAGCACAAGATCAAATTTACGATCTCCGGTTTTATCATCTTTTCCTTCTTCGATCGTAACATTCTCCACTTTATTCCGCTGCACGTTTTCAATGGCATTCATTACAGCATTGGATTCAATATCAATGCCAAGAACTCCGGCTGCCCCGAGTTTTGCAGCAAGTATCGCCAATACACCGGTGCCGCATCCCATATCCAATACATAACGTCCGGCAAGTGGCATTGTTAATAACTTTTCAGCCATCAGGCGGGTTGTAGGATGGTGCCCGGTTCCAAAAGACTGCTGTGGCTGGATCTCGAGATCTATTTCCACACCTTGCACCGCTTCATGAAAAGGTGCGCGGATGAGAAGCTTGTCTGAAATCTGAATCGGCTGGTAAGAACTTTCCCATTCCGCATTCCAGTTCTGTGCCGGAATGAGCTTCTTCGACCAGGAGACTTTTCCGAGCTCTTCTTTTATATTTTGTATTGGAGAAAGAAGCGCTTCAGAAAATTCTTTGGCGGGAATATAAGCGAGAAATCCATCCTGCGTTTCCACGAAACTTTCAAAGCCAAGCTCCGCCAGCTCCGTAATCAACAGATCAGTGCCGGGTTGGCGGGGATTGATTTTTACATCCAGCTCGAGATAGTCCATCTGACGTGTAAGTTTAAGGGCAAATTAGATTGGAAAATCCATACTGAGATTACATTTTTTAACAATAGGAAAAAGGATTGCCGATTGGTGATTGCCGATTTTCGATTGGATTGGGGATTGGATTGAGGATTGGATTGAGGATTGGATTGAGGATTGGTTGTCAGATAAGAAAATCGTAACTCGTACATCGTAACTCGTACATCTTTTAAAGACGTTTATCTCTTGCTTTGGTTACAAAACCGGATTTCAGGGAAAGTATAGCTTTGCATTATGAATGAATTCGGTAAAGACTTCTGGAACGAACGTTGGGACAGTGATGATATTGCGTGGGATATGGGTTCGCCGTCGGAGCCGTTGAAAGCATATATCGATTCGATTCATTCAAACGAAAACAAATACCTCAAGATCCTTATTCCGGGTTGTGGTAATGCGTATGAAGCGGAATACCTGAATGCAAAAGGTTTCCGGAATGTTTATATCGTGGACTTTGCGGAAAAGGCGCTGAAGGAATTTTCCAATCGTGTTCCCGGATTTCCAAAAGATCATTTGATCTGCGGCGATTTTTTTGAACTCAAAGAAGGCGGCTTTGATCTTGTTCTTGAACAGACATTTTTCTGTGCGATACATCCTATGTTACGTCATGCTTATGCGAAGAAAATGTATGAATTGCTTGCGCCGGAAGGAAAGCTGGTAGGATTGCTTTTTAATGATCCGAAGCTGAACTTTGAAAATCCTCCGTTCGGTGGTGATGCGGAAATGTACCGGGCAATTTTTCATCCGTATTTTACGTTTGATAAATTCGAAGCGGCTTATAATTCGATCAAGCCACGTGCCGGTAGAGAGCTTTTCATCAATCTGCACCGGAAAGATAAAACAGCTTCAGATGCTTAAAAAGTTTTTGCTTGTCTTTACGTTGTTACCGCTTTTCGTTTCTGCCCAGGAGCCGAATAAGCTTGTGCGCCGGGATTCGCTTCCCGATCAGATCCATTTATTCTACAATCATTTCGGGTTGAACATGGATTCGGCCGCCGACCCGCAATTATTTCTTACGGTGTTCGATTGGATCGGAACGAAATATAAATATGCTGGCGATTGCAAATCAGGAATTGATTGCTCCGGTTTTGTAAGTGAAATGTACAGCCAGGTGTATTGCATGGAAATTTCCGGCGGATCAAAAGACCTGTTTACAAAAGTGGATACGGTTGCAAAAGCGAATTTGAAAGAGGGCGATATTTTATTCTTCAAGATCAAAAAAGGCCAGATCTCTCACGTGGCGATTTATCTCGGTAATAATAAATTCGCGCACGCATCGGTGCATGGAGGTGTGATGGTGAATGATCTTAACGAGGAATATTACAAGAAATATTTTTATTGCGGGGGAAGAATTAAGGAAGTGAAGAAGGCGGGATGAGGAATTTAACCAATCAGCAAATTAACACGTCTGCCGAGTCCAAATTCAAAAATGCGATAAAGTGTGGATAGTTGAATATCACATTTGCCGTTTTCAAGCCTTGATATATAGCTCTTTTTCGTTCCAAGCTTTGCTGCTAATTGCTCTTGTGTCATACGGGCTTCTTTACGGGCTTCTTTTAGCATTTCGCTGATTACAAAGTATTGAGCTTTTTCCTCAAAGCCATCACGTTTATTTGTGCCAATAGAACCATACTTAATATCAAGAAGCTCATCAAATGTCTTTGCGTCTTTTATGCTTTTCTTTTTCATGTCGATTATTTTTTTGATGAGAAATATTCCTTTTTTAACCGGGTGGCTAAATCCATTTCCTGCCTGGGCGTTTTTTGCGTTTTCTTTTGAAAGCCATTAAATAACACCACCAAATTACCCTTGTCAAAACAGCAGAAAATTCTAAAAATAGTACTGCTGTATTCTACACGGATTTCATACAAACCATCAGATCCTTCCATGTACGCAAGAAATTTCTTTGGAACTCTGTCCACGGTACGTAGCATGGTGAAAACAAAGTCTATTTTTTCTTGAACTCCTTTGGTTTGCGCAACATAAAATTCAACAAAATGGTGCTTATGAAAAATGACATTCCTTTGTTCCTTCACAACACAAAGTTAACTATAAAGTTAACCAATTACAAAATGCGTTTCGGAGAAACAACGGGAATAATTAATTGCCAGCTTAGGCTATTGAGATTAATCCTTATAAATGCGAAAATATTTCTGTTGCCAATAAAATCGTGTAAAAACAATTACCAGATTAATAAATCGGCAACCGGCATTCTCCTATCAGAAATTCTTTTTTATATCACTCCCAATTCAATCAGGTTCACCACTTCTTCGATCTTTTTATCGTCGCCGGTTGGATCGTAATCAGATTTCAGATTGTTCCCGAAAATTGTTGCAACACCCTGCCACATGAACGCAGAGAATGAACCACGACGTTCTTTGATGATCTGGTAGGTGGTTGAACCGGTTTCGCGGTCCATGAGCTTAAAAAGAATCTTACCCTGCGCACCGGTAAGGTTTTTCATGTCTTCGGCAAATTGCGCGGTAAGCTCTTTCTCGCATTTTTCTGTAAAATCTTTTCTTGCCTTCTCCCCTTTTACCAAAGCAAGCTGTGCGTCCATCTCGGCCAGCTTCATGCGTGCCATTACAGCATATGGATAAGCTTTCTTGACATCCTTTTTCAACTTGTCCCATTTCTGCTTTTCCTTTTCAGATTTGAAAGTTTTTTGCGCGGAAATGACACATGTATAATTCATGATGTACACCATAGTATCGCCATCAGAATCGAGCGAATACGTCACCATATCTTTCGGGTAGCTTGCAACATCACCTGCTGCGAGCACCTGCGCATTGGCAAAGGAACCGGTCAAAATCATGGCAATGAAAAGAATAGCGTTCTTCATGTAATAAGTTATTCAAAAGTAGTGCCAAAGGCTGGTTTCATAACGCTGGTTTACAGTACTTTGTTTCAACTTAATAACCGAATAATTGTTAAGTCATCATTGTTCGTGCTTATGAACAGGATATGAACTATTCCGGACGGCTACGATTTGTCTTCCAGGGTGATACTGTTCCGGCCGATTCAAGCAGCTTCCCTGATTTCAATTTCTGCGCATTCATCCAGGCCGAACCGATAATCGATGCTATGGCGGCTTCGTCCGGATCTTTGCTGTCTAGCATATCCGGGGTGAAATATTTCTTAATAAAGTGCGTATCGAAGTTACCAGACCTAAAAGCCTCATGTTCAAGTACAAAACGACAGAACGAAAGTGTCGTTTGAACGCCGCTGATCTGGTACTCGTCAATAGCCCGGATCATGCGTTGAATTGCTTCTTCGCGATCTTTTCCCCACGTCACAAGCTTAGCGATCATTGGGTCGTAATAAATCGGAATGTCCATTCCTTCTTCAAAACCGTCATCTACTCGGACGCCATTTCCCTGCGGTCTGCGGTACGTGACGAGCTTCCCGATATCCGGCAAAAAGTTGTTTTTCGGATCTTCGGCATAAACGCGCACTTCCATAGAATGGCCGTGGATTTTCAGATCCGACTGGCTGAAGGAAAGTTTTTCGCCTCTTGCCACCCTGATCTGTTCTTTTACGAGATCAATGCCGGTGATCAGTTCCGATACGGGATGTTCCACCTGCAAACGTGTATTCATCTCGAGAAAATAGAAATCATTGTTTTCGTCGAGCAGGAATTCCACCGTACCCGCACCGCTGTAATTGCAGGCTTTGGCGACGTCCACAGCACATTTGCCCATACGTTCGCGGATTTCCGGGGTGAGCACACTGGAGGGAGCTTCTTCAATCACTTTCTGGTGGCGGCGTTGTATTGAACATTCGCGCTCAAAAAGAAAAACCACATTGCCATGATTATCGGCGAGTACTTGTATCTCGATATGGCGCGGGCCGGCCACATATTTCTCAATAAAAACAGCTCCGTCGCCGAAAGCGGAAGTTGCTTCACTCACGGCCAGCTTCATCTGCTCTTCAAAGTCTTCGATCTTTTCTACAATCCGCATTCCTTTTCCTCCACCACCCGCACTCGCTTTGATAAGCAAAGGAAACCCCGTTTCAAGTGCGATCTTCTTCCCGTCTTCCACATCCAAGATCGTTCCTTCAGAACCGGGCACCATCGGGATCTTATACCTTTTGGCGGCAGCTTTCGCGGAGAGCTTATCACCCATCATTTCCATCGCTTCTGGTGAAGGACCAATGAAAGTGATTCCTGCTTTCGTTACTTTATCCGCAAATTCAGAATTCTCCGAAAGAAATCCATAGCCCGGATGAATACCTTCAACACCCAGCTTTTTGGCCACCGCGATAATCTTTTCGCCGTCGAGATAAGATTGATTAGAAGGAGGCGGACCAATACAAACCGCTTCATCCGCATAGCGAACAAAAAGCGCATTACGATCCGCCTCAGAAAAAACAGCAACTGTCTGAATTCCCATCTCGCGACAGGAACGCATCACCCTGAGGGCGATTTCACCACGATTGGCAACAAGTATCTTTTTCATATTCTGCTTGTAAAAGTAAGAATACTGGGTGATTTAGTGACTGGTGACTGGGTGATTTAGTGACTGGGTGATTTGGTGACTGGGTGATTTAGTGACTGGATGATTTACGCTCATTCTCAATTCATGCATTTTCTCAATCATTCCCTTGCGGAAAATCACCCAGTCACCAAATCACCCAGTCACTAAATCATTGTATCATTCAGGCAAAATCCTCGTTATAAGAGAAATAAGTAAATTTAAAATATGAAAAAGGTCATCTCGCTGTATTTTATTCTGTTGCTTGGCAATATTTCTTTGGCGCAAAACCTGGTGATGAACCCGGGATTTGAAGAGCACGGCGAAATCACTGGTAACGGCCCGGGTTCCGACAATATGCGCGGCAACCATGTAATAAGCTGGCTCTCGCCCACCGATGCGTCGCCGGATTATTTCGTGCGTGGCAATGACTATCTTTTTAACCAATACGGCCCGCCGCAAAGCCACTCAGGAGAAGCGATGGCCGGTATCGCTGTTTTTGGTGGAAAAACGGAATACCGCGAATATATAATCGGGGAATTCAGCGCGCCTTTGGAAGCGGGCGTTACTTATGATTTTTCGATCGCAATCGCGCTGGCGGCTTACAGCGGAAAAATGATCGATGAATTCGGTGTCTGCATCACAACCACCAGGATACTGGATAAAAAGATCTCTTCTTCTCTGAAGTTAATTCCGCAGATCATCATCGACAGCACCGACCAGGAAAATGTGAATGGAAAGTGGATGGTTTTTCATGAAACATTTACCGCGCTTGGAGGAGAAAAATTCATCACGATCGGAAATTTTTCGTCTGATAAAAAAACGAAATCGAAAAAGATCAACGGCGAAAAAGGTGCGCCTTATGCTTATTATTATCTCGATGACATTTCACTTTCTCCCCAGGGAAACATTAGCATTGATGAGACACTTACAATTATCGAAAATCCGGTTGAGACTTTAAAAATTGCCGCAGGAAAAACGCTGGTGGTCGACAATGTTTATTTCGAAGTCGATAAATCAATTTTGAAAGAAGAATCATTTCCGGTGCTTGATGAAATTATCGCGGCGCTGAAAGATCAACCTGAATTAAATGTGGAGATCGACGGCCACACGGATTCAGACGGAACGAATGAGCATAACCAAAAGTTATCTGAAGACCGTGCGAAATCGGTGGAAGCTTATTTTATCTCGAAAGGAATTGATGCTTCAAGAATTTCCACGAACGGATTTGGAAGCTCGAGGCCGGTCGGAATGGATAAAAATAAAAATCGCAGGGTGGAATTTATTTTTTCGGATTAAATTATGAAACAGCAGCTCTCTCCAACCGGTCATTAATCGCCAGGCCTAAACCATGCCCGGGAAATTTCTCTGCTAAAATTATTTCCGCGCCGGAATTATCCAAATTTCTCAATGCACTAAATAAATTCCTCGCTGCTTCATTAAGATCGCCGGATGGTGAAAGTATTTCTTCCGCGATTTTATTTTCAGCCTCAAACTTTTGAGTAAAAGATAAAAGCGCTTTTTTCTTGCCGGAAAATTCTTCAAGCAGCTCTTCCATCTTTCCTAAACGCAATGGAATTTTCGGCGCATAATGCGATTTTAATTGTCCCGGTGATTTCGGATCAGAAGAAGAATTTATCCGCAGCTCTACCTCACCCACCACATCTTTCAAATCTTCCAGCGCCACACCGCCGAGGCGCAGCACAATTAATTTATTTTGCTCAACCGTCACAACCGTCGATTCCACTCCAATGATGCTCGGGCCGCCATCGAGAATGTACGGGATCAATCCATCGAGCTGGTCCGCAACATGCATCGCGTTGACCGGGCTGATATACCCGAATGGATTTGCACTCGGCGCCGCTAACGGAAAATCAAGATGAGCAAGCAACTTGAGCGTGATCGGATGTCCGGGAACACGGAGCGCTACAGTATCTCCGCCTCCGGTCACAATATCCGGAATGATGCTTTTTTTGGGAAGAACAAATGTGATCGGACCGGGAGAAAATTTTTCGGCGAGCAATTTTACAAGCTCCGGAACTTCCACGGCGTATTTAGAAAAATCTTTTGCGCTGTGCACGTGCACGATGAGCGGATTAAAAGCAGGCCGTCCTTTGGTTTCATATATTTTCAAAACGGCTGCCGGATCAAGCGCATTTGCAGCTAAGCCATAAACCGTTTCCGTCGGAATGGCCACGAGTCCGCCTTGCGTGAGAATTTCTGCGGCTTTTGAAATATCTGTTCCGGTGATCGTTTGCATTTCTAAGGCAAAGATACTTTATCTTAGAGGAACAATTTCATTCCCAAAAACCTGTTCAGATGGACCCGAAAATTTCCGTCATACTTCCGGTCTATAACACTGAAAAGTTCATTGCACTTTCAGTGGGCACCATCCTGACCCAATCCTTCACTGACTTCGAGCTGATCATTATCGACGACGGCTCCACCGATACTACTCCTGCAATCCTGAAAGAAATTTCCCGATCCGATGAACGGATGAAAATTCTGACGAAGCCACATAGCGGAATTGTTGAGTCTTTAAATTTCGGCATCAGCAATTCACGTGGAAAATATATTGCACGTATGGATGGAGATGATGCGATGTATCCGTTGCGGCTTGAAAAACAAGCAGAGCATCTTGATCTTCATCCCGGCACCGGGCTCGTAAGCTGCCTTGTAGAGCATGGCGGCGACTTTTCGACACAGGAAGGTTACGCGACCTATATTCATTGGATGAATTCGCAGCTGACGTCAAAAGAAATTTCGCTGAACCGTTTTGTAGAATCACCGATGGCACATCCGTCTGTTATGTTCCGTAAAGATGTGGCAGAACAATTCGGAGCATACCGTGAAGGAAATTTTCCGGAAGATTATGAATTATGGCTGCGGTGGATGGAGAACGGTGTGTGCATGGAAAAAGTTCCGTACCAGCTTTTGTTCTGGAACGATCTTTCCGAAAGATTATCGCGCATTGATGTACGATATTCGTCGGAAGCTTTTAACCGCATTAAGACGGATTACCTAGTGCGTTTCCTGGAAGATAAAATTAAAGGAAGAAAGATATGGCTGTGCGGAGCCGGAAGAGGGACACGAAAAAAAAGCGATCTGATGCTTGACTCGGGTTATACGTTTGGCGGTTACCTTGATGTCGATCCGAAAAAAGCAGGGAAAATTTTTAATGGTCTGCGTGTTTCGGAAATTGAGGAAATGCCATCAAAAGAAGAAGCATACTTCGTGAGTTACGTAAGCACACGCGGGGCGGGTGTGGCTATCCGGCAGATGTTTGCAGAACGCGGCTACAGCGAAGGTGATGATTTTATTATTGCGGGATAGCCTGGCTCCCTTGGCTGCAACACGGAATAGCAAGCTTAAAAAAAATTCAATACTATTTTAAAACGTTTTCCCATTTTGGGAACTTTTATCATTATCTTTGATAAAAGATTAAAACTTGAGAATAATTGCTAAAAAAATACTGCGGGAGTTTTGGAACAAACATACCGATAGCGAGCAACAATTGAAATCATGGTTTCAGGGAGTGAGTGCTGTTAAATGGAAGAATCCAAGAGAGATTAAAGTCGAATATCCGTCCGCTAGTTTCCTTGCAGAGAATAGAGTTGTTTTCAATATTAAGGGAAACAAGTACCGTTTAATTGTGAGAATAAATTATGATTATCAAATGGTTTGGGTCCGATTTATCGGAACTCATGCCGAATACGATAAAATCGATGCCACTAAAATTTAAACCGATGACCATCACACCAATTAAAAATAAAAAAGACTATCAAAAAGCTCTCGAAAGACTCGAGTTCATTTTTGATGCGAAGAAAGGATCCAGTGAAGGTGATGAACTTGAAATCTTAGGGATCTTAATTGAGAAATATGAGGATGAACACTTCCCTGTAGGATTTCCTGATCCTATTGAAGCTATCAAATTCCGAATGGAGCAAATGGGATACACACAATCTGACCTGGCAAAAATCGTCGGGCTGAAAAGCCGGGCAAGCGAAATTCTCAATAAAAAAAGAAAGCTTACGATAGAGATGATCAGACTTCTGCACGACAATTTGAAGATTCCAACTGATGTGCTGATTCAGGCATATAAGTAAAAAAACAAATTAAGTCAATTTCATTCCTGGGAAATTGCCCCGAAGGCCAATGTCATTAAGTTAAGCGCATTTTTGATCTATTTACAAATCAGTAGATGTGAGAACAGGCCGCACCTACGGCGCTTTTCTGAGTGTATGATTTCTTTTTTAAAGACAGGACGCACCTACGGCGCTAAATGCCGGGCTATTTTTTCAGCGCCGTAGGTGCGACCTGTCTTTAAAAAAGAAATCATACAGTCAGAAAAGCGCCGTAGGTGCGGCCTGTTCTCACATCTACTGATTTGTAAATAGATCAAAAATGAGCTTA
>JALYQL010000112.1 GCA_030855855.1 Bacteroidota bacterium
GCCCTGTAAACACTATATGTGATAGTCTTATAATTAATATTATGTTAAATAGCCTCACTCATACGCTCGGCTCGGTGGCTTAATCAGCCCGGGCCGCGCTTATTTTATTCTATATTTGAAAATGGGAAATGATGAAGATAAGCCACAGCCTAAGCCAGTAGAACCACCAACGCCACCTACACCAAAACCAAGTGATGGCGGTTCTTCATATGAAACGTTCGATGATAAGAAACCCAGAACAACAAAGTGACCAAATAACTAAAAAGAAGAAAGCTTTTTTATACGCTTTTGCAATTGTAGTTAAATGTGTTCCGTTTGTGTTTATCGAAATTCTATAAGTATTTACGATACTTTTCTTTACAATATCTTCGCTATTACTCTTTTGTTCGGAAATTATTTTGTCGAATCCATCTGGTGATAATCCTTCAAATCTCAACTTGATTGGATTGATCGCAGTCGTTGTGATTAGCACAACTATGATATTCATTGCAAGAGACGCGTAAAACATATTTATTTTAATGGGGATCACATCTTTTTCAAAAAAAGATGTGCTAAAAAAAGATAGAATGAAAAAGCAAATTCCAATGAGAATATAAGTTTTATCACGGGTCGCCTGAATTGAACTATTTATGTGCGCCAGTTGATCCTTTGCTTCTGAAATAATAAATTCAATACTTACCTTATCTTCCTGTTCCATAGTCTTCTTTTAATTAAAGACGGGAATTTAACGATTTGTTTTAATCTCTCCTGCCGCGCTTATAAAAAGCTATATTTGAATATGGGAAATACAGACCTTTTAAAACTATACAGTCAGCTCAAAGAAATGAAGCAGACTAATGAAGTGAAACAACTTCGTAAACAAGTTGAAGAAACTTTGTATTACAATCTGAAATTTTATCACCTTGAACTTTCCGCTATTGGAGGCGTTATCGGTTACGACCGATTGAAAAGCGAACTTGAAAAAGCTATGCAGTTAATTGACCTTGTAGAGCAATCAACATCCAAAAAGAAAAAATAGTTTTAAGCCTCCTAACCGAGGCTTTTTCTATATTGCAGGATGGATGATACAAGAGATTCTCCCGAATATCAAATTCTCGAATACTTAAATGAGAACAAGAATCGTCTTAACAACAATATTTCCATTGAAAATATTTTCAATGGAATAAAACTTGTTGATCGACATAGATTCGATAAAGATTTCCCAACATTAATTCCACATTATATAGATCAACGAAAAGAAACAAAGGGGTATAAAATAACTGAGGACGGTCAAGCTCGATATGGTGACATGGTGCGGCATGAGGATTCGATGGCGACAAAAAGCTCTGTGGATAGATTGACTGTAATAGGGTCTATTGTCGGAGTGATTGGATTATTATTCACCCTTATTCAAACCTGCAATTCGTGTAATCAGGTTTCTATTTCAAGACAATCACTTGAACTAACAAGGCTGCGAGACAGCTTACAGCAAACACTATCCAAGCCTGAACAAGCAAGTCCCTCTTCCACCAATATAAAAGTAGATTCCAGTAAGACGTCAAAAGGTGTTGCTTGCGAAAAAGATTCTTCAAATCATAAGTAAACGCTCTCCGTTCTCACAACTCCAATGGCGTCCCTCGCTCAAAGTTTTTGTTTTTTGTTCGGTCTTTCCTTTTGCTGCGCAAAATCGACCTCGCAAAAAATCGGGTTGTGACCTGATGCTTTCAAATTTCATGAAAGCTGCGCAATCATAAAAGCGTAAAAAATCGCAGATGAAAATATCTGCTTCCTTTTTTACTTTTGAAAGCATCAGGTCACAGCCCTCAAAAACTTAACTTGCCCCATCGCGCTAATATCCGGTGAAAGGAACCCTCCAAAATCGCACCGCCCCGTCTCTCGCACATCCAAAGCTAAGTAACATAATATTGTGTTATAAGCCTCATGCGCCCTGCCTGCTCTTCGCCTTATAACAAAGCATTATGTTAAATAGTATATTGGTATTACCAACAACCCTATTAGCACTGATTCTATGCTTGGAATAGCCATTATTGAAAACCAGCATTCCTAAAACACTTGATAAAATGAAAACTAAAAAATCGCACAAAAACCGCCAGAAATTCACCTACCAAAACAACAAGACGGAAATCTCAGGAAACTATGATATGAAGCGGAATAATCTACACGACTGATTTTTATTGGCCAAAATTCCTGACGCGTATTTTCAGCGGTTAGCTCCTTTTCGGAAATTTCCGGCCTTAAAATCAAAACCCAGCCTGTCTGTTTTGCCACAGATTACGCGGATTACGCGGATTAATTTTTAAAGGATTTTCCCCCAATTTACTACTTCCCCATTTTTCAGGGTTCAAATCCCACTCAAAACCCGAAACTCAGAACTCCAAACTCCAAACCCAAAACTCCAAACTCCAAACTCCAAACTCCAAACCCGAAACTCAAAACTCCCAACTCAAAACTCAAAACTCCTTTTTTCTGGCACACCATTCGCCGCGTTACATATTCACTCAATTTATTTCTACAATGAAAATCGCTACCATTTTCATCGCTTGCCTGGTTATGGCTTGCAATTCCAACGTTACTAAAAGTGAAAAAGATAGTCTGGCAGCGGGTTCCGGCGATAAAGTACTCACTGAATCCGGAACTGTTGAATTGCCCCCGCCTTACAAAACCGAAAGTGTGATAAATCTCAGCAAAGTGATTGGTTGGGAAAATAACGCTACACCGGTTGCCCCGGCCGGATTTAAAGTCACCAAATATGCAGGCGATATGGATAATCCGCGATTGATTTATGTGCTGCCGAATAAAGATGTGTTGATTGTTGAATCACATAAAGGGCGTATCAGCTTATTCCGCGATACTAATGAAGATGGCACGCCTGATCTGCAAACAGTTTTTCTTTCTGATCTCAATAATCCGTTTGGAATGCTGCTGCTCAATAGCTATTTCTACGTCTGCAACGAAAATGCCGTGATGCGTTATGCATATACAGAAGGCGTGACAAAGATTTCTTCCGGCGGACAGAAAATCCTTGATCTGCCTGTTGGCGGCCGCCACTGGACACGCAACCTTATTGCAAACCAAAGCGGAACAAAAATTTATGTGGCAATTGGCTCCGGTTCTGATCACGCTGAAAAAGGCATTGATTACGAAAACCGCCGGGCCTGCATTCTTGAAATTAATCCGGATGGCACAGGCGAAAGACTTTATGCAAGTGGTTTGCGCAATCCTGCAGGAATGGATTGGGCTCCGGGAACAAACACTTTATGGACAGCAGTAAACGAACGCGATCAACTCGGCGATGATCTTGTGCCCGATTTCCTTACGAGCGTAAAAGAAAATGGTTTTTACGGCTGGCCTTATTCCTACTTCGGCCAGCACGAAGATCCGCGCATCAATGACGCCGACAAACGCCCGGACCTGGTTAAAAAAGCGATTGTGCCTGATGTGCCTCTCGGCTCTCATACAGCATCACTTGGACTTGCTTTTTACACTGGTAAAGCTTTCCCGCAGAAATACCAGAACGGCGCATTTATCGGACAGCATGGCTCATGGAACAGATCGGTGCTTTCCGGTTATAAAGTGGTGTTTGTTCCTTTTGTCAATGGCAAGCCCGGTCAACCTGAAGATTTTCTCACCGGCTTTATTGCTGATGAAAGCAAATCCAAAGTTTACGGCCGTCCTGTAGGCGTAACGATGTTGCCCGACGGTTCTTTATTGGTCGCGGACGATGGCGGAAATGTTGTCTGGCGTGTGAGCTATGGAAAATAGATTGCTGTGTGTTCTTCCCGGCTAAGCCGGAACTCGAACAAACAGGGCTTCGTTTGAACAAACAGGGCTCGCTCGAACAAAGAGGAATGCTAACCAAATCAGCAAGAAATGTGGTTGGTGAAATAATAGTAACCACACCTTTTCAAAAGCAAGCACCAATATTTACATGACGAATCCTGGTCGATTAAACTTTTTTTACTGTCTGTCAGAGCGAAGACGAATTTTTTCTTGTTTGTTCGAGCGAAGACAATTTTTTTCTTGTTTGTTCGAGTTCCGGCTTAGCCGGGAAGAACACACAAGAAAATTTCTTCTTTCATTTTTAATCTTCTTTCTCTTCCTTCAAGCCCATTCACAAACCGATGATTCACTTTCGCTGGAGGAAGTTTCGATTCATGCTTATCTCGACAAACAGCCGGTTCTCCGGGTTCCGGCTTCAGTAACTATTCTCGACAGCGCTGCGCTCAATGCTTATCCGGGGCAATCGCTTGTTGCTCCTTTTAATGCAGTTGCTGGAGTCCGCATGGAAGAACGTTCGCCGATGAGCTACCGGCTTTCCATCCGCGGAAGTTTGCTGCGTTCTCCGTTCGGCATTCGTAATGTGAAAATTTATATGGATGAATTTCCATTAACAGATGCAGGCGGAAATTCATACCTGAACCTGATCGATCTTACTGCCATCCATAATGTTGAAGTGCTTAAAGGTCCGAACGGAAGCATTTTCGGCGCTAATTCGGGCGGTGTTGTGCGACTCGATGTAACTCCTCTTCCGCCTGACAGTTTCCGGATTTCTGCAAATGCGGGCACTGGTTCATACGGACTCTGGCATGAGCATCTGAAATTTGAAAAGCAAGCGGGCAAGCATTTTTTTACGCTCAGCGAATCTGTTCAACGCAGCGACGGTTACCGGGAAAACAGCGCGGCGCAGCGTATCTGTTTTCAAGCCACGGAGAATTGGAAATACACTCCGCGGGCAGAAATCAGGGCGCTTTTCTTTTATTCCGATCTCGGCTACGGAACACCGGGCGGATTGACTTTGCAGCAATGGGAAATGAATCCGCGCGCTTCACGTCCGGCAACTGCAACACTACCCGGAGCATGGGACCAAAAAGCAGGCGTTCACAACAGCACATTTTACGGTGGAATTTTGCATGAAAGAAAAATCGGAAATCATCTGCGGCACGTTATCGCGCTGTTCGGCTCGCACACCGATTTTGAAAATCCCTTCATCACTAATTTTGAAACGCGAAGTGAAAACACCACCGGTATGCGCTCGTGGATCGAAGCAAAAAATGACGCGTCAAAAAACTTCGCATGGAAAGCTGATCTCGGTTTAGAAACGCAAAAAACATTTTCCGCGATCAGCAATTATCAAAACCTTTCCGGCAATCGCGGCACATTACAAGACAAAGCCGACGTCAACATTTTTCAGAATTTTATCTTCACCCGCCTCGCGCTCGATCTGTACCACCGCGTTTTTATTGAAGGTGCCGTAAGCTTAAACAGTGCGCAATTCAGTTTCTCCAGTACAACTTCCGCTTCCGGCTTCAAATCATTTGTCCCGCAATTTATGCCGCGGCTTGCTGTATCCGTGCTGCTCACTCAAAGCATTGCATGGCGGGCTTCCGCGGGCAAAGGCTACTCCCCTCCTACGCTGGCCGAAATCCGTTCTTCCGATAATATCATTAACACAGATCTGCAACCGGAGACAGGATGGAATTACGAAACCGGTTTTCGCTTTCGGGAAAAAGAAGGCCGCGCACAATGGGATGTTTGTGCGTTTTATTACCAGCTGAACCAGGCGATAGTGCGAAGATTAAATGATAATGGCGACGAATATTTCGTGAACGCCGGCGGCACAAAACAGGTTGGTATTGAATTGCAAACTACCACCCGCTTCTTACAACGGCAAAATGGTTTTATCCGCAAGCTGCAATTGAGCAACGGCACAAGCTTCAGTAATTTCATTTTCAGCAATTACGTTTTAGCCTCTGGTGATTATTCAGGAAACCGGCTTACAGGAGTTCCGGAAGCGACGGTTGTCACTGGACTTGAAACGCAATTCCCGCAAAACATTACACTTTTCATCGGGCATAATTACACATCAGCTATTCCGCTCAACGATGGAAATACGGTTTTTGCGAATGATTATCATCTCATGGATATAAAAATTGGCTGGACGTATTCTGATAATGCACGTTTTCAGTTTGGCGTTAATGCGGGTATCAATAATCTGCTGGATGAAAAATATAGCCTGGGCAACGACCTGAATACTGCGGGCGGAAGATATTACAATGCGGCTCCCGGCAGGAATTATTTTGTGCGGATGTTTGTGCGGTTTGTATAAAGCCTTGCCCGAGCGGTAAAAGACTCGCTTGTTTTTTGCCTTCGATTCTTTCGTATTTTTATTTACGGCAAATTAATATTAGCGAAATCTATTCTTCACACGTATGAATAAGAAATTACCCCTTCTTTTATCATTGACAGTTTTTTCCTTTTTAACCAGCTTAGCGCAGATCGTAAACCTTGAGCATGCTGCTATCCGGTCGGAAACTTCTGTACTTGAATCTTCTGCTTCTGAAAGGCACAATAACAGCGACGCTCCGCACACAGCCGCCATTCAGTTCGATTCATCCAATCTTCCCATTGTTTACATCCGCACCAACTGGCAATCGATTGGCGATGAACCGAAAATAACCGCTGAAATGGGAATTATCGATAACGGCTATAATCAAACGAATTATGTAACCGACACACCGAATGATTATGATGGTTTAATCGGCATTGAACGCCGTGGCAGTATTTCACAGCTCTGGCCGCAGAAATCATATTCCGTGGAAACCCGTGATTCAGCCGGCAATTCTTTAAATGTTTCACTGCTTGGAATGCCGTCTGAAAACGACTGGATTCTTTACGGACCGTTCGACGATCGCACGATGATGCGAAATGTAATGACTTACCAGCTCGGCCGGGAAATGGGCTATTGGGCGCCACGGACTTATTATGTCGAGCTCGTCATCAACACCTACGGTTTTCCTGAATATCAGGGAGTGTATGTGCTGATGGAAAAAATAAAACGGGATAATGACCGTGTCAATATTTCAAAGCTCGACAGCACGGAAAATTCCGGCGACGATCTTACTGGTGGTTATATTTTCGCGATTGATAAAAATATCTGGGCTAACGATAGCGGTTTTTATTCCTCTAATCCGCAGAATTTGTTTTTCACCTACAAATATCCTGGTGCCAATGAAATTACTCAACCGCAAAAAGATTATTTAAAAGCGTATGTCGATAGTTTTGAGACTGCAATGGCCGCGCCTAACTTTGATGATCTGAATAATGGTTTCCGCAAATACGCTTACGAACAATCGTTCATGGATTATTTTTTCTTCACGGAAATGAGTAAAAATATCGACGCGTATAAACGCAGTTCGTATTTCTATAAAGACAAATACAGCGATGGCGGAAAGCTTCATTGCGGGCCGCTCTGGGATTACAATTCCGCATGGTACAATATTCACTACTGCGGTTTTGATGTCGACACCGGCTGGGCTTATCCAATGACCTGCTGGATTTCTAGTGCCCCGGTTCCGTTCTGGTGGGAAAAAATGCTTGAAGACAGCATTTATTCGCGCGATCTTAAATGCCGCTGGACAACGTGGCGGTCGACAGTGCTGGATACCGCGCACATCTTTCACATCATCGACAGCATCGCGGATTATATTCGTCCTGCAGCAGTCCGTCAGTATGATGAATATAATTTTACCGAAACTTTTCAGGGGCAGGTCGACACACTGAAATGGTGGATTGCAAACCGCATTACATGGATGGATGCGAATATGCCCGGTAATTGCTGGAATCTCAGTGTCAGTGAATCGCAGCTTCCGGAAGAAATGTTTACAGTCTATCCGAATCCTGCAGGCGGCGAACTTTATATTGGATTTAATTTTCCGGCCAATGAAAAGATCAGCATCGAGATCATTGATCCGTTCGGTAAAAAAGTAGAAAATATTCCGACGAAAAATTACGCCTCCGGAGAAAATAAAATAACGATCGGACTTTCCGGATTATCCTCAGGCGTTTATTTTATTCATATTGTTACAGAAAGTGGTTCAGTAACGAAGAGAATCATAAAAATGTAGACTTACTCGGACTTTGTAATAAAAACTTTCTCCGTCTGAATAAATTTGTCGTTGTAATTAAAGATCAGCAGGTAATGGCCGGAATTTAAAATCCCTTTCATGTTTATAAAAATAGTTCCGTCTGCGTTAAATTCACTCAGCTGCCGGCTGTGAACGAGGTTACCGAAGCCATCGTAAATATCCAGACGAATCGGGCCGGGAATATTTTTATAAACTTCCAGCATCATTTCACCGTCGTTCGGATTTGGATACAAGCGAAAGCTCCTGGCAGAATCCTGCCCTGTAGTACTGTTGCCGTATAAATAATCCTTAGTGACTTCCTGTGAATGCATTGCAGGTGAAATTAACAATGCAAAAAAACCTAGTAAAAAAATCATGCGTTTCATAACCCTTAATATTCGTTTGACACTAAATTCTATTATGAAATTACGAAACTACTTTAAACTGATCAGAAAATTTCGACGCTACGCACACACCTGCACACCGATGGACACTCCGTAAAGATTTGTGAAATGAGAAAATTAAAATGTATCGAGAATACGATATACTTTTCCCTGCAGGGTTACCTCAGCTTTAGGTGCCGCTTTCATAAACTGAACTCCCAGGGGAGAAACAGCAGAAATAGCGAAGTAAAGCTCGTTGTCAACCGTGAGCTTTCCGGCCGCGATTGAAATATAAAAGTTGCCCTGGCTGGTCATGATGACATTGCCCGGCTTTATTTTTTCAGTTGAAAGCTCAGTCGGAATCCCTTCCATCACTTTACTCATCTTCTGCAATTCATTCAGCTGTATCCCGATTTTTTCCTGCTCGAGCTGCATCATCGCTTTGCCTGTTTCATGCTTGTCGCCGGTGGTGCTTTTCGTTTCATCATTCCCCGACTCCTGCGCAGCTCTCAATGAAATTTCAAGGTTTTCAATCCGCGTCCGCACAAACAGCTTCCCCGCTTCATTCAACGCCAGTTTTAACTTCTCATTTGTCATAGGGTACGAATTGGGGTACGAATTACGAATAA
Source organism: Bacteroidota bacterium (assembly GCA_030855855.1). Lineage (GTDB taxonomy): Bacteria > Bacteroidota > Bacteroidia > Palsa-965 > Palsa-965. The sequence continues at coordinate 8,917 of JALYQL010000112.1, forward strand.
AAAAACGAATAGTTACGAAAATACGTACCCCAATTCGTAACTATTCGTACTGATTCGTAATTCGTACACCATTTCGTAATATTCGTACTGATTCGTAATTCGTACCCTGGTTCTATTTACCACCATTTTTCCTCAAATCCGCAATACAATTATTATCCAGTTCAGGAACTTCACCGCTCAGGATATTGGCCATGATATTTGTCGTTTCAGCCTCGTAATACATCAGGCAATCCTCGTTATTGCAATGTTTTCCGTTTGCAGAATGAGATGAAACCATTTTAGAACCATTATCCACCAATCCCATCAGGTGACCGAATTCATGTTCAAGCACTGTGGATTCGAGAATTTCTTTCTGTGGCTGTCCGAATCCGCCCGAATGTTCATTAATTGTTTTTTCAAATATACCGGCCGAGCTGTTGCCGTATGCAATTCCCAGAACTTCACCGTCAGAATAAGGGGCATCGGCAAAGAAAACAAAAGCAACCAGCGTTTTACGCTTTGAATAAGAGGAACGATTATCTTTTTCGATTTCTCTCAGGTCATCGATCGTATAAAAAGATTTTCCGGGAGAAGGAATGCTCTTGTATAAGTAAGTTATTCCACCCGGCTTATTCAACCGTGCATTGAGAAAACTCTGAAGGTGAGTAAGCGCTCCTGCCGTTGGCTGATATCCCTCAACATAAGTAATATTGATCGTAAGGCTTTCATACTTCGATGAAGAAAGGAAATCATGCGCATTGATCGGAAATACATATTCACGTTTATCTTTTTTGCAGGATTCTGCGGAAAGAATTAAAACAAATGCGGCAAGGAGGATTTTTACAGTTTTCATAAAAGTGGTTATTGGATGAAATCGTCAGAGCGTTCTGAAATAAATTTCAAACTAAAATTAACTGGTAAGGCTAAGTGACTATGATGATTTCGACGGCTTGCGGGATAGTGCGCATCGTTTGTAATAATTTTCACTATAACTGCGGACTTTATGTCCACAATAATGATGATAATGCGCTGCTATTTTTTTGGAAAATAATGTCGTTCGCCCAATGGCAACGGATCCACTTCTCCCGGGGCTTGCGGCATGTTCAGATCAGGCCAGAGCTTTGTTTTAAAACCGTCAAAATCTTTTGCCCACTCTTTATGCTGGTAAACACAGACAGGCAGGCAAATGCTGCAATAATTATGTTTCGCGAAATACGGAAAACATTTTCCGGTGTCGACCATGTAGCGGTCGTTGCCCAAATGATCTTTTCCTGCTTCAGGACTTCTCTCATCAGGAATTGCATTAGCGGGGCAATAAATTCTGCAGGCTTTGCACGTATCGCAGAACTTCGCAATGCCGGCGTCGATGGGTTGATCAATAGCGAGCGGCATGGAAGTGATGACGCTGCCGAGACGAAACAGCGGACCCATTTTCGGATGAATGATGGAGCCATGTCTTCCTAATTCTCCGAAACCGGCTTTCAACGCAAGCGGAACATGCAGCACATCGCTGTCGCCGATCGGATGTTCTACTTTGCAGGCATAGCCGAGGCTCCGCACAAAATCCGCCAGCGCAATCACAATTTCTCCGAGCGATAAATAGATGCGCAGGCATTCCACAGCAGAAGCTTCTGAAGTCACATTCTGAAATTCGCGCCACAACATTTTCTGCCCGACAACTATCGCGAATTTTTCTTCGATTATTCTGCCTTTGTAAATATCACCAGGCTCGATCAGCGCCACTCCTGCTTCATCTGCACCTAATTCTCTTGCTTTTTGTTTGATGAGCTCACGCGCTTCCAGTTCATTTGCAAAAACTCTTTTTTCTATTGCTACCGGACCATCAAATCTCGGGTACTGACCTTCCTTGATATTTTTCAGCAAGTCATCCGCCTTTTCAATTTTGATCGTCCGCCCACCTGCCGCGCCATACCAGGCGTCCCAGTTAAATGCGGGTGGAGAATTCGGGGAGCTTTCCATGGTTTAAAGATAGAAAATAGTCGGTAGGCAGTTGGCAGTTGTATTCTGGTAGATTTAGAATTGCAAAGTAATTGTCAATTTCTGCAAAGTGAATTCATTCTGCCGCCATTCTCAATGACTTATCTTTATAGCGGCTCTATTGCTATTCCTATGAACAAAATCAAAACGCTTCTTTGCATTTGCACAATCTTCTTTTTTGCAATGCCGTCTGCTGCCAATAATGGCGATACAACTATCGTTCAATCACACAGCGCCGCGCATTGGAGCTGGTACGGATCTATAGATAATTGGGCAGTGTTTCCGGATACAAGCTATCATTTCCGCAAAATCACATTGAAATACAAATTGGGTTGTCCGACTGGTGGCTGCAGCGACTGGGATTATACTACTCAGATTTTTGTGCGCCGTCATACAGGAACATATGATTCTACTTCCGCGCAGCTTCCTTATTTCACGTGGAATAACACTTCGCCTGATTCATTGTTGTTCAGCAATACGCCGACATACACACATTTTTACGCCACGCTCGCCATGGGAACCGATTCTTCTCTCGCCAGCCAGTTCGCGATTGTGCTTTTCCAGAATAGCTCCACTCCTTCTGTTCCAACAGATACGATTTACGGTTACCCTGCGAATTTCTGGAATTACAATTATGATAATGCAGGGAATATCACGGATTCCGTTTTTGTTTATTCAGATACCACGATGTACAATTCATGGTACACTGTTTACACGCCTTACGAAGTGATCGAGCAGATTGAGATCGCTCGTTATATCACGCCTTATGGCGGCAATCTCAATTCGTCCTGGAGCAATACATGGGAATTTGATGTTACTGATTACGCAACGTTGCTCCATGATTCGGTAGATATCCGCGCGTTTTATTCCGGCTGGTCGGATGGATTTACTGTTACGCTTGATTTTGAAATGATTGAAGGAACTCCTCCGCGCACTCCTATTCGTGTGACGAATTTGTGGAGCGGTTATTATGGTTACGGAAACCCTTCAAATTCAATTGAAAATTATCTTACGCCGAAAACAATTTTGCTGGCACCGAATGAAGTGGCGAGCAATGTCCGTTTTGATATTACCGGCCATGGATTTGGCGGAACAGAAGACTGCGCGGAATTCTGCCCGAAAATGTATTACATGAAATTTGACGGCATCACACGTTATTCGAAATTAGTGTGGCGTGATAAGTGCGGATTGAATCCGATGTATCCGCAGCCCGGAACATGGCTTTACGATCGCGCAAACTGGTGCCCGGGTGAAGCAGTCCATGTTTTTGAAAATGAAATGACATCTTATGTAGTTCCCGGAGATTCAGTTGTCATTGACGTAGACATGGAACCGTTTACAAATTTCAATTTAAGCCAGGGCGCAGGCTACCAGGTCGACGGGCAATTGCTCACGTTCGGCGCGCCGAATTTTACACTTGATGCAGAATTAAAGGAAATCATCGCCCCGAATAAAAACCCGAACGTAAAACGTCTGAACACGATTTGCAATAAACCGATCGTTGTTATCCGTAACGTTGGTTCAACAGTGCTTACGAGTCTCGATATTGTTTACGGAGTGACAGGAGCGCCATCCAGCACTTTTACCTGGACCGGTACATTGAATTTTCTTGAAGTTGATACGGTTTACCTGCCGACAATAAACTGGTACGGAACAGCATGGGAATTCAGCGCGACGGTAAGCAATCCGAATACATCTGCAGATCAGTACGCGGATAATAATTCGCTGAAAGTTCCTTACACCGCGCCACCGCAATACGTTGCTGATATTGTGCTGGATTGCCGTTCTAACACGCAGGGTTACCAAACGTTTTATGAATTGACTGACGCAGCAGGAAACGTTTATTTCACCCGTAACGGAATGCCGAATACCACTACCATGCGCGACACGCTTCATCTTCTTCCGGGATGTTATATTTTCCGGATGATCGACGCCAATAAAGATGGGTTGGCGTGGTGGGCCAATAATGCGGGAACAGGCTACATGCGTATCAAAAACGCGAATACCGGAATCATCATCAAAACATTCAATCCTGATTTCGGAACGGAGATCTACCAGGAATTTACTGTCGGCTATTCTATCGGCATTGAAGAGTCAAAGATCGAAAGCGCTTTATTTGCTTATCCGAATCCGACAGAAGGAATAGTGACGATCGATTTTCAGTCAGAAGATGAATCAGTTGAAATTCTCGTGCTCGATTACACCGGAAGAATTATCAGCGACCAGCAAATACAAACTGAGCGTACGATGAAGTCGGTGAACATTGATCTTTCAGGAAATGCTGCAGGAATTTATTTTGTTCAGATGCGGAGCTCGGAAGGTGTGCGTACGGTTCGTGTTATTAAGCAGTAATTGGGTAGTGCTTTGTCGCCTTCGATACATTTTTCGCTATGAAAAATCGTATTGTACAAGAGGATTGTCAAGCGAAAAACACTCAGTCTGACAAAATGATTTTTTTTGGTCAGACTAAGTTTTTTTGCAAAAAGAATCTTACTTATTTATAGCCGTATTGAATTTGCAAAAATGTATCGAAGTCGACAAAGCAGAATGCATCACCATTTACAAAACAGAGATTCTCTTGTCAGACTGAGTAGCGACCGAAATTTTTATTCCTGCTATAATGTAACACGCGTATCGAAAGCGACAAAGCAGAATGCATCACCATTTACAAAACAGAAATTCCCAGACCGCCGGACTATTAACTGGTGCTATGCATGACTGCGGACTTTGAAATCCGCTGTATGCATAGGTTATTCCGCTACAATCACTTTGTAATAAACAGCCTCTTTGAAATCAAAATTTATAATAACAAAATAAGTTCCGGCATTTTCAAATACCAGATCAAAGCTTAGCGTGTTCCCTTCATCCGGAACGTTAATAATTTTCGATTGTGGATTTGTCTCTGAAAAGTCAGTAACGATATCAACCTCCGCTTCAACCGGCATTAAATTCATTTCGAAGTCAAACCTTATTTTATCCATGTTCCGGATATTGATCGTTGATAGTGTATCAGTTTCATTTTCTTTGTGTCTTGGTGCCTTTGTGGCAAAAATACCTGCACGATGAAACTGATACACTACTTGATCGTTCCCTTTGACGGGCTAAAAGAAATTACTTCGTAGTTTATTGCTTTTAATAAAAAGAGCGGGGAGTTTAAAAACTGCTCTTCTTTTATTGGCTCGGAAACAAACTGATCCCTGGAATTTTCCGGAAAATGATCAAGAAGAAAAGTTGCAGGTGGTGTAAGAAAATATTCTTCTGCAAACCCCTGCGACCCCATGTATGCATCCGCCGGGTATTCATTGCCAGACAACACTACACTATTCCATGCATGATTTCTTTTGATTCCATAATCAAATTCAATGTTATATTTCCAAATTCCGGTCACCACTTTGCATTTCAGCCTGCAACTATCACACAAAACCTTAATCAGCGCCGCTGCACCTGATGCCGTTGCTTGTCCAGAATTAAAAACAGCTGAAACATTCGAATCCAAAGCTGAATCGTTATCGTCAATGTTTTCGGTAACCCAAATGTAAATTGCCCGGAATTTTTCATGCTCTGTCCGGAAGTTTTCGTTTATGAAATCCGCAAATAACTCAAGCGACTCAGGATCTTTCGCAAGTATCAGATTATCAACTTTCGAATAGTCATATTCACGAAGATCAATTTGCGCCTGAAGTGAATTGGATAAAAAACAAAGAAGAAGCAACCGGAATAAGTGTGTCATAATCCTGTCAGATTACTCATATAACAACCTCTTAAATAAAAGATACATCGCAAGCTATCCATACACCCGGAATTGGTAATCATTCCCATCTGTAATCTGTAATCCTGTAATCCAGTTATCTGTAATCATCCCTATTGGTAATTGGTAATCCGGCACCGAAGGCGTCCCCTTGGGATAATTGGTAATTCCCTTCCTGCACAATTTTCCAATCGCAAGAAAACACTGTCATTCCGTCTTTCCCACTGACGAACCGTCACGCTGTTTTCTAAAAATATGTGAAGAAACTGGTCTGCAAAAACACGGCACCTCATTTGATGATGTTATGATGTTACCAATAACAAACTAAAAATGTTTTTCGACCCGGTTTATCTTGCCTTGCTGATCATCTTTATGGTGATCGGTCTGCTTGTACAGTTTCGCCTGAAAAGTGTATTCGGCACATACAGCAAAATCCCATTACGTTCGGGACAAAGCGGAAAAGAGATTGCGGAAAAGATGCTGCGTGAAAACGGTATTTACGACGTTCGGGTGATTTCCACACAGGGTCGCCTCACCGACCATTACAATCCGGCCGACAAAACCGTCAACCTGAGCGAAGATGTTTATGAAGGCCGTTCCATCACTTCGGCCGCCATCGCAGCACACGAGTGTGGACATGCCGTCCAGCATGCGGAAAATTATTCCCCGTTGAAAATGCGATCCTCGCTTGTCCCCATGGTAAATTTCGCTTCAATGGCCATGAACTTTATTTACATCGGGATGTTTATCCTGGCGTTTTCCTACCAGCTTTACAACCAGGCTCTGCTTGTGATTATCGTGGCGCAGGCATTCATTACATTGTTTGCGTTGATAACACTGCCAGTAGAGCTTGACGCAAGCCGCAGGGCATTGGCGTGGGTAAATGCTTCCGGCATAGCCTACGGCGAAGAGCATGAAAAAGCACAGACAGCATTACGCTGGGCAGCGATGACTTATTTTGTTGCCGCGCTTGCAGCAGTAGCTCAGTTGATATTTTTTATTATGCAGTATGCGGGGAGAAGGGATTAACAGGTAGAAACAGTCAATGGGCAATAGGCAGTGGTCAATAGGCAATAGTCAGTTGTGGAAAAAAACAGATCCGTAAAAATATTTCGCGGGCCTTTTTAAAAAGGTCTTTTCTGTTTATATAAATTACTCACCACTGACTATTGCCTATTGACCACTGCCTACTGACCACCCTTCACTACATTATCTTTCTGCTTAAACGATCCCTTAATTTCCCCAAATAAAAACTATCATTAAAAAATGTAAAATTAATCTACGAATCACTTGCTTTTAATTTTCTACACCATACATTTGTATTGTTCTGCCGCCCGGCAGGACGAATTAAGAAGGGCAGCGCTTTTGGGGTTAGGCGTTGCCCTTCGCTTTTTACCAAAGTCTGGATTTTCGAAAGCGAATTAATCCTCTAAGCTCTCCGGATCTTTTTTTCTTGCTGCGGTTTTGTAGGTTTTTGGTTCCTTCGAGCGCTCTACAGCGGGAGGAAGTAGCTTACCGCCATATTTTTTAACCACCCACGTGTGAATCGGAATAAGCTCGGGTGTCATCGGTTCCCAGCTGTAATCTTTGTCTTTTTCCTGGAGCTGAAGCAGGTAATGATAGATCTTATCGCTTGGCCGCCCGAATCCGAAACCTTCTCTGGCAAGATCACGGAAAAGTTTTAGAAGAAGTTTGTCGCGCGCGCTCAAATCTGCAGTCTGCTGGTAACGTTCGATATGTTTTGTGGTGGTTTCCACCATGGCGTGTGCTTCATCCGGGCGATCCAATTCGAGCATGGTCATAATTCGCATGAAACGGATATTTACTTCCCAACCTAATTTATCCTGAGTAATTTGGAATTTTAAGTTAAACATGCGGGCTGCTTCACGATATTCGCCGAGCATAAAATGGCAGCAGCCTTTATAATACAGCATGATGTCGCGACGGAAATTTCCTGTTACTTGTGAATCGTCAGTTGCCAGAGCCGAGGCAATTTCCAAAGTTTTTTTATAATCACCTTTTAGAAATAAGGCATCAGCTTCAAGCTTTTTGTTAATTGTAAGATTAAATGGATTACCTGAAAAATATTCACGCCCCAAATAAATATGTTTTAGAGCAGAATCATAATCTCCTTTTGCAATATCTAATTCAGCTATATCACCATGCAATATTCCAAAGCGTCCTTTACGCCCAACAGTTTTATTATTTTGCATAAAGTCAAGCATCCAAACAGCAACCTCCCGAGCTTCATCCAAACGTTTTTGTGATTGAAGATGTATCATTTCAAAAGTTTTGAGAAAATACCCGATTGATTTTACTTTAGTTTCCAAATAACACCCTCTTAGCTCTTCTATTGAAGACACTAAAAAAAGATCTAATTTAATTTTATCGGATTTGGTATTAAATGTGGAAACGATCCCTAATTCGTGATACAAATCGAGAGCCCGCTGCGCATAACGCTTACATCTTTCATAAAATTCGATTTCTGTATTTATTTTTCGAAACAGTTCAATTCCTTTAGTTATTCCAAAATTACCTTTATAGATATACATAGCATCAAGCAATATGGAATGAAATTCATACTGTTTAGCTGTAGAAATAATGTCGTTGATCATTTCAATCCCCACCGTTTGTTTTAATGGTGTAAACTTGAGGAGATCGTATAAGATCATTTTTTTTCGCAAACGAATCTGAACAGGATGGGTTTGGTCTTCATAAATATCACGATTAGTGTTAATATCGATCAATAAAGAATCCAGCACCTTAGAATACAACCTGTTTTTTAATCGCTCAATCCTACTATCCGGCTTTGTTTGATATAATTTCATTGAGCAGGTTTCCATACTAGGGACTCTTTCCCTGTTTTTCAATAATAATGCAGCCAGTTCCCAGAACTTCGTATTGGGATCGCGCGTAGAAAAACCAGTCAAGTAGTTCTTAAGAACCTTTACTTGTTGCGGATCAAGAGCATGTAAAAGCAGATGGAGGCGTTCCATTAAGGGGACGAATTGGGTATGAATATAAGAATATTATAAAAACGAATGTCTTTAGGTGGTGGAATTGTCGCTGAAAAGAGAGCAGACTTTCCGGAATTTTGTCCTGTCATAATCGCAACCCCTATCAATAATGACAACAGAACAAATAAAAAAACACTAACCAGTAAAACTGACCTACAATGAAAAACAAATTACTTCTCTTCGTCGCAGTTCTTACACTTTCAATAACTGCAACTCATGCTGCAACTCATGCTGCAAATCAGGTAGTTGCTTCTAAACAGTTAAATACTATCTCTGAGCCGACTTCCAAATCTGGAGACATAATGGCTTCTATTAGAGAGTACATGGCAGATTATGGAATAATTGCAATGTATATTGTGGAAGAGCAAGGCACTACGAATTATTTGGTGAAAGATACTAATGGGATATGGTATAGAGTTTATGTAACCAATGGATACGTAGGTGGATACAACCAAGTTGACTTTTAATTATTTTCTAAATATCATTAGTACAATTTAGTATCAACCATCAAAATTTTTGTTTTAATACAACAAATATTTTAAATAAAATAACAAAATAACGTCGTTATTTACTGAATTAGCGTAAAGATTTTGTTGCCAATGTCCTGAAAAGGCCGGAATTTACGTTCCGGCCTTTTTTTGCAGGTAAATTCATTGTTAAGACGACGATTTTCACTATTCCTATTTTATTCTAACTTCGCCACCTCCAAACCGCATCCATACCGGTCTATAACGCCAAAAACAACCTTATGTCATCAAAACCTTCCTTCGGAGCCAAACTCCGCTATTCGTTTGAAAACACCTTGTCCAAAGGCCCGGTCGCTATTATAGGGTGGCTGGCGGTGCTCTCTTTACTCATTGTGGTTATGGCCGGACTTGTTATTGCATTATTTGCAATTCCTGTTGACCCGGAGACCGGCGAAAAGCTTGGATTCGTGGAAGCCTCCTGGAGAAGCCTTATGCGCACGCTCGATGCCGGAAACATGGCTGATGACGGAGGCTGGTTGTTGCGCGCTGTAATGCTTACTGTTACTGCTGGTGGTATATTCATCATCAGTACTTTCATCGGTACGCTCACTTCCGGCATTGAAGGAAAACTCGATGAACTCCGGAAAGGCCGCTCAAAAGTTCTTGAAACCAAACACACTCTCATCCTCGGGTGGTCGCCGAAAATTTTCACCATCATTTCTGAATTGCTGATTGCGAACGAAAGCAAACGCAAACCCCGTATCGTAATCATGGCGGATAAAGACAAAGTGGAAATGGAAGACGAGATCCGCAGCAAATATCCCGATACAAAAAATACCAAGATCATCTGCCGCACCGGCTCCCCACTCGATCTCGACGACCTCGAAGTTGCAAGTCCGCACGATGCTAAATCTATCATCATTCTTTCGCCGGAAGAAACAAGCAACCCGGATACTTATGTGATCAAATCAATTCTCGCGATCACCAACAACCCAAAACGTAAAAAAGAAAAATACCACATCATCGCCGAATTACGCGATCAGAAAAATGTGGAAGCTGCTGAGCTTGTTGGCGGCGATGAAGCTGCATTGGTATTATCATCCGATCTTATTGCCCGCGTTACCGCGCAGACTTGTCGCCAATCCGGTCTGAGCATTGTGTACACCGAACTCATGGATTTTGATGGCGCTGAAATTTATTTCCACAGTGAAGCTGGTCTCGCCGGCAAATCTTATCGCCAGGTGATTTCTCTTTATGAAGAATCTACTGTCATGGGATTGATGCAGCAGAATGGAAAAATCCTGTTGAATCCCGCAATGGATTATGTTTTCGCAAAAGGCGATCAGGTGATTGCGATCTCTGAAGATGATTCTACACTTGTGCTTGCAAAACAAAATCCACCTGCACCGGATGCCAGCTTAATCAGCATCGGCGAGCGCACGAAAAGCGGAAAGGAACGCACGCTGATTCTCGGCTGGAATGAAAAAGGGGCCTCGATCATTTCCGAGCTTGATAAATATGTTGCGCCGGGATCTGATATTCTTGTGGTTTCTGAAGACGAATCATCGGAAGGTGAATTGAAAGTATTGGCATCAACGCTTACCCGCCATAAAGTAGAACATCGCCATGCAAACATCACCGCAAGCGCCACGATCAAGTCACTCAACGTTCCTGATTTCGATCATATCATCCTGCTCTGCTACAATCATCTTGATGTGCAGGAAGCAGACGCTCAGGTTTTGATCAGCCTGCTCCATCTCAGGAATCTCTCGGAAACCACAGGCAAACAGTTCGGCATCGTCAGCGAAATGCGGGACATTCGCAACCGCGCATTAGCAGAGATCGCGAAAGCCGACGACTTTATTGTAAGCGATAAGCTGATCAGCCTGCTTCTTTCACAGATCTCCGAAAACAAACATCTCGAGAAAGTGTTTAAAGATCTTTTCCAGGATGAAGGTTCTGAAATTTATCTCAAGCCGGTGAAAGATTATGTTGTCACAGGCAAACCGATGAATTTCTACACGATCATGGAAGCGGCTGCGCAGCGCAATGAAACTGCAATCGGTTACAAAATTGCCGCGTTGTCGAATGATTCTTCGAAGGCTTATGGTGTGAATTGTAATCCGAAGAAATCGGATTCGCTGACGTTCTCGGAGAATGATAAGATTATTGTGCTGGCGGAGGATTGATAATTAAGAATGAATAATGAAAGGTCTGTTGGGAAAATTCCTTCGGGCCTTTTTTTAAATAAGCTTCCAAATTCAAGTTTGAGAAAGTCGGCAGAGAAATTCTGCCGGACTTTTTTAATGTTGAAATATGGTCAAGGTCTAACACCGCGGAGTTCTGAGACCTTGACTGTCCTATCCAGCTAATAATACTGATTTATGAAATTAGCCCGGGGATAAGCGCTCAGAATTATATTTTAATTATCCCGGAAATTACGGGAAGGTGTAATACCGTCGGGATCTTAAACCCTCAAGGTCTTATACCGTCTAGGTCTTAAACCCTCGAGGTGTAAGACCTCCCCCGTGCTAGTTGCAAAGTGCCCAAAATCAACAAATTGAAAAGTGCAATGGAGACGACAAACGTTTACAAACGATTAATTCGCGCTGTAATCTCATAGAAAATCAGTTGACTCTGATTTCTATTAGCGTCTACCCCGCATACAGCCCTCAGGATAGCGCGTGTTTACGTAAAGAGATCTCTGAAGTGATTTCCTTTCCCAAATCTTTAAATCCAGAATCTTGCCAGCCCGCGAAAACCTGCGCAGCTGGGAATTTTGAATTTTTGAATTTTGAATCTCGAATTTTGAATCTCGAATTTTGAATCTCGAATTTTCAAATATTACTGCCCCTTCAAAACAACATCCTTCACAATCTCCGGCTTAAAGGAACTCTTATCAAGAATATTTATCACTTCCACATAAGTTGCAAAACCAGGAGCATCAATCGAAATCTCATAAATACCCGGCGCAAGAATAATAACATAGCGCCCTGTATTTCCATTCGGCACATAATTACCAACGATCTCATTCGTCTTTTTATCTGTGACTGTAATGAAGATTTCATTGTAAGCCGGTTTTGATGCCGCAGCGCCAAAGCTCATTTGTCCGCTCACCACAGAATAATTCGGGTCTACATCATTAAACGTCACGCGATAAATATCCAGGTCACCTACTCCATCTTCGCGGCGCATTCCAACATAACCGTAGCGGCCATTATCTGAAATGCGAAAATTGCTATTGTCTTCTGGCGTGTTGATTGGGTAGCCGAGATTTTTTACGCCGGTAAATTTCTGCGCAGCTTCATCGAGGTCGGCTTTGAAAATATCGTAGCCGCCCATGCTGGTGTGACCTTTAGAGCTGAAGAAAAGCGTTTTTCCATCGGGCGAAAGACTTGGAAAATCTTCATCTGCGTCAGAATTTATTTCATTGCCGAGATTTACCGGCGCACCGAATTTTCCTGTCGGCAAACGTTTGCTCATGTACAGATCAATTCCGCCTAATCCACCCGGGCGATCGCTGGCAAAATAAAGTGTGTTGCCATCATTGGTGATGGACGCAGCAATTTCATTTCCTTTAGGCGTGTTGATCGATTCATCGAGCTTCACTGGTTTTTTATAGCTGTTTTTGGCTTTGTCATATTCTGAAATGAAAATATCACCATTGCCTGCGCTCACATCATAATACAGCAAAAGAAAATTTCCATTCGCCGACATTCCGACAACTTCTACATTTGCGTCTCCGGTAGCAAGCGGCGCACCTATATTTTTCGCTTTCAAAAATCCGCCTTCACTTTCGCGCGAAATAAAAACGGATGAAAAATACGAGCCATCATTCTGGCGAAGATTGCCACCGTCAGGACGTTTTGAATTGTAAACAAGAAACGATTCATCAGAAGGAAAAAAAGGATAATACTCCGGGTAGATCGAATTCACATTGCTGCTGATATTTTCAAACGTAACATTCAACGGATATTTCATGATCTCTTTTGCATTGTAGCAATTCTGAATTTCACGATCCACATCCTTCAGGTTTTCCGGCGTTCCTTTCCCTGTTGTTTTGTATTGATTGTAGCAACGCAGCGCCTCATCAAAACGATAAGCAAAATGATACGCGCGGCCCAATAAATACATTGCATCAGGTTCAAAACCGGGCTGGCGCGTGACCACTTCCAGGTAAGGAATGGATTTCGCTTTATTGATATTTGTATTGAGATAACAAACACCGATGCGATAATTATACGTCATGTTTTTCGCATCCTCATCGAGCAGGTCGAGATAATCGGTCAATGCTTCATCATAGTTCGCCGCCTTGAATTTTGCTTCCGCGATCTTCGGATCGGAAATGGCTTTATCCTGTGCAGATGCAAATTGAAAAGAGGCGAGAAAAACCAGGACAAGAAAGGAGAAATTGAATTTCATGGGTTTGTTTTATGAACTCGTCTTTTAAAAAGGGTAGCTGAACGAGGCTGCGAAGGTAGGCAAATTGGCAAATTCGGAAACTTAGAAACTCAGAAACTGAGAAATCAGGGCAATTGGTAAAGCGATTGCACTAACCTTTTTTACCTGATACAGATTTGCCAATTTCTCAGTTTCCTTATTTCCCCGGTTTTCTGTTTCCCAATTTCAAATTTCCTATCGAGAGCAGACGAGATACCCAATTTCCATTCCCGCATAATTAATTAGCTTTATATACGTTATTGCTACTATTATTCTCCCATGCATAAAGCCATACTTTTCTTCATTTTACTCACTTCACCGTTGTTCGGGCAGAATGAGTTCTATGTCAGCCCTGCCGGTAATAATGCTTCTGCCGGCACACTTCTGCAACCGTGGCAAACTGCACAATACGCGCTCGATCACGCAGTGCCGGGATGCACTATTTATCTTATGGGTGGCACGTATCGCGAAAATCTCGACTTCACGGTTTCAGGCACCAGCTCTGATCACATCACACTTACAAGCTATGCGGGACAATCAGCGGTAATCGACGGCACCGGAACGTCGGGAGATTATTTGCTGCGTATCAGCGGAAAGAATTATATCAATGTAGAGCATCTCGAATTTGCTAACCTTTCAAAAAACAATGCCTGCGGAATTCTTATTGAAGGAAATTCAACGTCAGTGAATATTAACAATAATCGCATTCACAAAATTAATTTTTCTTTCGATCCCGTCGCTCCTGTTCAGCAGGGAAGATCAGCGCATGCCATTGCTGTATATGGAAACAATCCGGTGCAGCAAATCACTTCTATCGGGATTTCACACAACACAATTTTCAGCTGCCGCACAGGCAAAAGTCCGGCAGTTGAAATTTCAGGTAACGTCGGGTTATTCGGTATAAGCCGGAATAAAATTTCTGACATCAGCAATTCCGGCATCGGCATCACTTCATACAAAGGAACGAGCTCTGATGTTATGAACGACCGGCCCGAAAACGGTCAGATCTGGATGAATACAATACACGATTGCCTGTCAGAAACGGAGAACGCTTCCGGAATTTTAGTAGACGGCGCGATGTTTTGCCGGATTGAAAATAATTCTCTTTATTCAAATACGATCGGAATTACCATTTGCTGTTCTGCAGTTGGAAAGTCTGCAATTTCAGTCGGATGCCGGAATAATGTTGTTTACAGGAACCACGGCGCAGGAATATTTCTTGGCGGATTTGTTTATCCTGCAGGTTGCGGCGCAGTGGAAGGTTGCAGCGTTTATTGTAATACCTTATTTGAGAATAATTCGAGCGGCACCGGCGCGGAGCTTCTTATTGGTTATACTTCCAATACGACAGTGAAAAGCAATATTGTGGATGGTCATTCCAATACAGTTTTGGTTAAATGCACCGAGCCCGGCAATTTATTGTCTATGAATTTCAATTTGTATTATTGCCAATCCATTCCTGAATTCAGCTGGAATGGAAATGCTACTTTTTCTTTTGCAGGATGGCAGACCATTTCTGGTGGCGATGCAAATTCATTGCTGACAAATCCACAATTTGTAAGTCCGTCAGACGCGAACGTTCATCTTGAAATGAGCTCACCAGCCATTGACCGTGGCGATTCGACCTATTTGCCTGTTTTAAATGAAGTAGACATGGATACCATGACGCGTGTGCAGAACGGACGTGTGGATATCGGCGCTGATGAATATGGCACGACTGTCGGAATAACTGAGACAAATCCAAACCATCCTTCAACGATGAGTTACTACGAATCAGGTTCGGATATGGTTTTTACTTTTTTGATTCCACAGTCCGTTAACACGAAAGTTTTTCTCTACGACGCCACAGGCAAAACTCTCGGAGTTGCTGAAGCGAAAAAAGGAGATTCTTCAGTGAAGTTCAGTAATGCGGCTGTGGCAAGCGGCGTTTATTTCGTAAGTGCAAATGGTTTTGTGCTGAAGATTGTGCGTTGAGGAAAACGAAAATGGGAAAATAGAAATTTCCTTTTTCTTATTTCCCGATTTCTAATTTCTATTTTCCCAATTTCCCTTTTACATTATTTCATCGGCACTTCCATCAGTAACAATTCCGTTCCTGGTGTTACATGAATCGGAAAACCTTCTGTTTCCCAAACGCCTATTCCATCGCGCTTGCCGATTTCATTGTCTTCCACTTTTATCTTTCCTTCGATTACAAAAATGTAAACGCCGTTTCCTTCTTTGTGCATTTTATAATCCACCTCTTTCTCTGCCTCAAAAGTGCCGAGCGAATACCAGCTGTCCTGGTTGATCCACATCGTGTCTTTTGATTCTTTATCAGGAGAAACAATAGTGAGCAGTTTGTTCATCCGCGCCTGCTTCGGAAATGTCCGCTGATCATAACGTGGCTGGATATTTTTCGTTTTCGGAAATACCCATGTCTGTAAAATTTTTGCCGGCTCGGTTTTAGAAGCATTTATTTCCGAATGATAAACTCCTGTTCCTGCCGACATGATCTGCACTTCTCCATTCTTGATTACGCCTTTATTGCCCATACTGTCGCTATGCTCCAATGCACCTTCCAATGGAATGGTAACAATTTCCATATTATCATGAGGATGGCGGCCAAATCCGTTTCCTCCTGAAACAATATCGTCATTCAACACACGCAACATTCCGAAATTCATCTGCGCCGGATTATGCCACGACGCAAAGCTAAATGTATGATGTGCATCCAGCCATCCATGATTTGCATGACCACGCTCTTCTGCTTTATGTACTACCGTTTTCATATAACTATTTTTTAAACTTTCAACTACCCTCTCCTGCCCACTGCCTCCTGCCCACTGCCTCCTGCCCACTGACTTCTGACTTCTGACTACTCCTTACTCATCGGCACTTCAATGGTAATCAGAACACGATCATTCCCTTTCTCGCTTTTCTTTCCTACTCCATAATCACCCGCGAAAATATCCATGGTTCCTTTGATCGTAGATTCTTTTTCGCCACTGACGAATGTAAAAGGCACATCTATTGTGTGAACAGAATCACGCATGGCGAGCTTTCCGGTAGCGACAAATCCAGAATCGGTTTTGGTAATTTTTTCTGATGTAAAAGAAATGACAGGATGTTTTTCAGCGTCGAAAAAGTCTGCAGTCTGCAGGTGACCATTCAGCTTTGGGTTCTTCGCGTCAATGGATTTCACCTCAACAGTTGCTTTGATAATTCCTTTTTCCAGTTCAGCCGGATCAAAAACAACTGTTGCGTCAAGCCCGGAAATAGTTCCGTCATGCTTTCCGTTTGGCATTGTCCAGGTAATTTTCGCGTCTTTGTGATTCACCTTCCATGCCGCGTGGATCACCTTAAAAGAAAACAATCCAACAAGTAAAACGCCGGCCGACAAGAGAATAACTTTGTTACTGATTTTCATGATGCGTGTTTTTGTTTTATTAAAATTATTCAAAGAGTTATAATTTTTATTTTCCCACTTCCCACTTCCCACTTCCCACTTCCCACT
>JALYQL010000199.1 GCA_030855855.1 Bacteroidota bacterium
AAAATACAAGCGGAAAAAAATATCTGTTTCATTTTTTAGTTTATTGAACGCGTAAAGAAAAAGACGGAAACCAAAGTGATTCCCGTCTTTCTATGATTCCTGGTTAAGCATTCATCAATTGGTAATCGGTAATCAGGCACCGAAGGCGTCCCATTGGGATAATTGGTAATTATTTTGTCTACTGCAGCTCCCCTTTTCTCACCTGCATTCCATTCTCCGTTTTTACCTGCAGAAGATAAACGCCTCTTGGCAATGGAATAGTATTGATGTTCACCTTCGTGACGCCTGCTGACTGATTTGCTTTTGAAGTGTACAAAGTCTGTCCGAGCATATTCACAAGATTCAATTCCACTTCCTGCGATGTGCCGAGCTGTAACTCAACAGTCACAAAACTATTCGCAGGATTCGGATAAACAGAAACACCGGTGTTTGTTTCAGGCGAAAGAATTCCGGTGCAATCGTCTACAACAACAGTCGCCGGAATAGTTCCTGTGCAATTTGCAGAATCTGTGTATGTATAAACAATAGTATGTGAACCTGTGCCTGCTACTG
Source organism: Bacteroidota bacterium (assembly GCA_030855855.1). Taxonomy (GTDB): domain Bacteria; phylum Bacteroidota; class Bacteroidia; order Palsa-965; family Palsa-965. The sequence goes on from JALYQL010000199.1 coordinate 553, forward strand.
TAGGATCAAAAGCTCCTGCTGTAACACCGGGACCGGAATACGTTCCGCCTGATGGAGAACCGCCGCTGAGCGCGAAAGAATTATCAGCCATACAGACGGTGTCAAACGCTGCTGTAGAAAAAGCGATGTTCAATGATCCGATTGTTGCAGTGACGGGCACGCGCACACTTGTGCAGGCTGGTAATGTGATGGTCCAGTTGTACAGGTAGTAGTAATAATTTCCACCTGCTGAAGAGCCGGTAATGCTGACCACGTTTGGAAAATCATACGGATAATTTGCGCCGGCATTATTACGGTACAAGTTCATCTGCGTTCCTCCAAGTCTGTAGCTGCCCGGCGTAAGCGGAATATTAAGCGTAACGGTTTGTAAACCTGTAGCCGGACAATTAACAACATAGTTACTGATGGGATTTCCGGCGTTATCATAAAGTATGAAGGTTTTATTTCCCGCTGATCCTGCAACTACATCACCTGTAGCAAGTGTGCAGGGAGTAAACACGGTAAATTCCAAATACTGTATTGAAGTATTGTTGTGTTGTCCGCCGCCGCCAAAAGTATTGTCGATAGGGCCGGCATTTCCCGGAGCCTGCGCAACCTGGTTTTCTAAATAATAAGTTGTGGTGCTGTTTAAAACCGGTGTTGTAAATGCAGATCCGGTGGCAAGCGGTGTTCCGCCGGTTGGATTTGCATACCAGCTCAAGGTTCCTGTTCCGTTTCCAACAAGATTAAATGTTGCAGAAGAGCAGCTGTTCTGATCAACGCCTGTTGGTGCCGGTGGCGGATTGATGGTGATGTAAGAAGATTGCACGATTGAATCTGTTCCGCAGGCACTGTTTACCGCAAGCGAGATCGTATATGTTCCCGGTTGCGTATAAATATGTGTTGGCGAATAAACTGTGCTGGTTGTAGCATCACCGAAATACCATGTTGCGTTGGTTGCGTTCGCGCTGTTGTTGGTGAAATTTACGGTCATTGGTAAATTGCAGGATGTAGTAAGATCCGCGGTGAACGCTGCTGCAACTACAGAGGAATAAGGTGCTCCTACTCCGACGGCATACCATGCATTCGTTGTTGCTTCCACTTCTGGTGTGCAGGCGCCGTAAATATCAATAGCGGACTGAATATCTGCGACGCGGCAATCAGCGTACTGAGAAGTGCTCACCAAATAAACGGTATGACCGCGATAAAGTATATCCGCAGCACTTGTAATTCCCAGACCGGTCACCGCGTAAGCATCACCAAGATCATTTGTTCCTGCTTCTCCCATGCTCATGATATAAAACCAATGATTGAGCACACCGCTGTTGGTATGCACGCCGCCGTTATCCGCAGCGCCGGTGTACCAGTTGGTTCCGTTGTAAGTATCCGGATCGCCGAAAGCATTTGGGTTTTGCATATCGCGTAGCGCATCTCCCGCAGTAACACAAACTTCTTCGCCGATCAGGAAATCTCCTGTTAACGGTTTTGCATAATACTCGATTGCAGTTCCCATGCAATCTGAAAATGATTCATTGATCGCTCCTGATTCATATTGGTAATCGAGGTTGCAGGAAAATTCAGTTACGCCATGCGAAAATTCATGACCGCAAACATCGATACCCACAAGCGGATTAAAATTTCCCGGTGATTGTGATCCGTCTCCGTACGACATAGAAGTTCCATCCCAGAATGCATTGTCAAGGCCATTATCATAATGCACATACGAAACCATTAGCATGCCGGCGTTATCTATTCCGTTGCGGCCATGCAATAAGGAATAATAATCATATGTTTTTTCCGCGCCCCAGTGTGCATCGTATGCGGCATTATCAAAATTTGCCGTAGCAGTCCATGTTGCGGAGCTGTTAACGAATTCCGTTGCATTTGCCTGGTTAGTAGAATTGTTGGCGTTGTACGTTTCAATTCCCTGCCCACGCGCTGTTTCATGCAGGCGATAAAGTCCGGCCGCGTAATTGTCGCAGGTAAAATTTATTGTTCCGCTGTACAAAGAAGTTCCTGTAGCCGGAACATCTGTTTCATGAATCCGCTCTGATTTTGCAACGATCATTCCTGATTGCGCATCGACGTAAATATATTTTCTTCCGAATGGCTGTAGCGAATAAATATCAAATTTCCAGGCAAGATGATATTCTCTTTTAAAAATATCATTGTCCGCGCAAACGATCACCAATTCACCTTTAGGATACCAGGTTGCATTCACATCGTTTTTAATGTGTTTGATCGCAGCTTCATCAGCAGGCACTTGCCATTTGTACAATTGTGCATTTGTAAAATTCAGAGCGGATTGCAAGGCTGCTGTTTCTGCCAATGACGGATTTGTATTGAGTGTAATGCCATCCATCCACATTCCGTTCACTGATTCCACGCGACCGTTTCTTTCGTGCACGAGATATTCGCCGCCTTCAACTTTAATAGTGTTGTAAGCCTGGTTGTAACGATAATGCGTAAAGCCAAGATTATCCTTGTCGGCGCGCCGGAGATTCCATCCATCCGCCAATTGCATTTTCAACGGAGTGCGCAATCTTTCGAAAATTTCCGAAGATGGAATATTTGCATCTGAACGCATGATGATGAAGGAAGGAACGCGTGATTGTTTGTTGATCAAAACCGTTTTGCTTCCCGGAAAAATTGCAGCTGCCGCGTTACCGTGAAATTCCTGCATTGATGGAATTACATTGGATTGTGCAAAAGCAAATGTACCGGCTGACAAAAGCGTCGCAGACAAGAGGAGTCGGAGATTTTTCATGAAAATGGATTAGTAAACAATTTGAAGCGCTTCCCGAAAATCAGGGAGGGAAACCACATTGATTAGGGCTTATGAATGTAGAAATTCCACATGGAAAATCAAACTATTTAGAGGAGAATTGAGTGTAAATCCTCTAATCAGGGGAAGAATATGACAAAGTGCCCACTTTCGTGGTGTAATCGGGCTAACGGAAGAAGGAAGAAATGCTTTATTTACACCCGCA
>JALYQL010000204.1 GCA_030855855.1 Bacteroidota bacterium
ACTTTCATGTGTGGAGATTTGTACCTTGTTTATTCGTGAGGCGTAATTCGGTACAGGGAAGGTACAAAAAGGTACAAACTAACCAACTATTAACTATTAATATCAATTAGTGCAAAGACATAAAAAAAGCCCATATTACAGGGCTTTTCACTTGATCTTGGTGGATTACTATTTCTTTATTTTGGAGCTTTCAATTTATCTTTAAACACCTCTTTGAATTTTTCTACTTTCGGGCGCACTACATATTGACAGTAGCCTTCATTACCATTCTGGTTGTAATAATTCTGATGATAATCCTCCGCTTTATAAAACGTTGAGGCGGCACTGATCTCTGTCACAACCGGTTTTCCCCAGGTGTTCTTCTCATTCATCTGTTGTTTGTAAAACTCCGCCTTTTTCTTTTGCTCTTCATTGTGATAATAGATCACAGAACGGTATTGTGTTCCCACATCATTTCCCTGGCGGTTAAGCTGCGTTGGATCGTGCGTGTGCCAGAAAGCTTCAAGCATTTCATCGTAGGAAATCTTTGTGGTGTCGTAAACGATCTGGCAGACTTCAGCGTGACCGGTTGTTCCGTCGCAGACTTCGCGGTAAGCCGGATTTTTCACCGTGCCGCCGCTGAATCCGGAAACAACGGAAACAACACCGTCCAGCATTTGAAATTGAGCTTCGACACACCAGAAACATCCGGCGCCAAAAGTGGCGGTATCAAGATTTGCATTATCAGGCATAGGTTGAGTTTTTTTAGAATCAGCAACAGTAGAATCGGCAGAGGTGGTGTTTTGTCCGCAGGCTGTAAACACGCTTCCGGGAAACAATACCAACAACAAATAGAAGAATCTTTTCATGTTATCAATTACGTATGCAAAGGTACGAACGGATTGGCCCTTTTTGGTTTTTTAACAAGGGAGTTTGTAGTTTAAAAAGTTGCGGGTTGCGGGTTCCGGGTTGTGAGGAATTTAAGACGCTGTTTTTGAACCGGAAGACGAAACTTTTTAAACTATAAACCCGAAACTTTTTTCCCGTTCTTTGTGAAGAGGCAATCCGTATGACGATCATCAGCATTATTATTCTCTGGCTTTTCCTCATGGCATTTTACCTGCTGTGGTATAAGTTCAAAGATGATCGTCTGCATGGCAGGAATTTTTTCAATTTCGGCGATTACAATTTTCTTATCGCTTCGATCACCGCGCTTGGAATTGTCTGGGCCGGATTTACACTCATTTCCCCTGAACCACATTTTTCTGAACCACAAAAGCAGGTAGAATTCGCAACAGAAACACACCAACCCTGGCTGGTGACGAAGGCCGTTTTCGAAAAATTAAAAAAGGAACCGCTCAATCCGGATCTTCATTTTACATTGGTGGAACAGCATTTTCTGCAAACGCGGGAAGAATTTACTCCGCCGGATATTGCTGCATATAACACCATGTCAATCCGGATTTATAATTATTACACCGATCTGTGTGAGAAAGAAGATCAGCGGGGAAACGATATTGGAAATTTATTCCTTGCACTTTATTATATCGAAAACGGAGATCATGAAAACTTCGATGCCGCTGAATTCCATCTTCGACAGGTAAAGGACAGAAAGCTGAAATACCTGAATTACACAACCGGGAAGCTGATGATGTATGAGACGGGAACGCTTCTGGCTGAAGGTTATTTTGAGGAAGAAGTTCGGGTGAATGGATACAAAGAAGGCGCGTGGGAACAGCTTGCCATCATTTACACCATTGATGAAAATACAGCAGCGCTTGAGAAATTAATTTCTTCGCCCGAAAGTCGCGATGCCGTGCCGGAGGAATATCGTTACAAGGTTTATTTCCTGAAAGGTGATTTGTTTTCATTTTACAAATTGCGTTTTGGAAAAATGTCCGGCGAATTAAATCTCTGGGGAATTCTCGGCGATCTGCTCATTCTTTTCACGTGGTTGTTTTTTCTGCGGCGCCTGAGTTTTTTGTCGCCGGTCAAATGGAAACATTTTTTTCTCGCAGTTATCATCGGTGCAATCCTTGCGATGTTTTCGTGGCTGCTGTATGAATTCTATCATCATGTTTTACATTTCTGGACGAATGGCGAGATAGGCAATGACCTGCTGTTTTCGTTTTTAGGAATTGGTTTTATTGAAGAGCTGGCGAAATTAATTCCATTCCTCATTCTGTTGCGGTTCACCAACATCATCAAACGCCCGATCGATTATTTGCTAATCGCTTCTGCCGCGGGACTGGGCTTCGCGTTTTTTGAAAATCTTTTGTATTTCTCCAAATACGGTCTCGAAGTAATTCACTCCCGCGCGCTCACCTCTTCCGTTTCGCACATGGCCGCAAGTGCAATCGCTGCGTATGGTTTTGTGCTCTGGAAATTCCGTTACCCGAAAAAATTCTGGATTGTTCCTGCATTTTTTCTGCTCGCCGTTTTTGCGCACGGGTTTTATGATTTCTGGCTGTTGAATGATAAAGTACATCGTCTTGCGATCGTCACACTGTTTTTCTTTTTATCACAGATACTGGTGTACGTTTCATTTCTCAACAATGCGCTGAATCACTCTACAAACGGGATCACGCGTGTTTCCAATCTCTCTTTAAACACGCAGCGACTTTCTGCGTTTATCGCCGGCGCGCTCCTGCTTGTTTTCGCGCTCGAGTACACCGGCACGTGCATCATTTACGGAACAACGATCGGAAACCACACATTGATGAATGCATTTTTCTCCGGCGGTTATCTCATCTTCTTTTTGTCGGTTCGCCTTTCGAACATTGATATTATTCCCGGACAATGGATGCCGATCGAATTTTTCTCCGGCATTCTTCCTTCCGAGCTGATGGGCGGATCAAAAAAGCTCAACCAGAATTCTGTCGTCGGGCTGACGCTTGTATTTGCTCTTGATGAAAGAACAAAAATACTTGCGCCTCAAATGCCATTCAGCGGATATGTGCGCAAACGTTTGCGGATAAAAGGTTTTTCAGGATGGTTTTTGGTAGAGCTGGAATATCCGCTTCGCCTCGGGAATACAGAAACGAAATTAATTTATATCCGCTCTAAATACGGCAGCGAATTAATATCGAAAGAAGATGAAACAACGGTAGGGATTTTTGCGAGGAATAAAGAAAATGAAAAAGCAGAGCCTGTGTTTGTAGATTGGGCGTTGGCGAAATGACTTCGATACATTTTTCGCTAACGAAATTGTATCGAAGGCTGGCAAAAGAAGGACTTTCCATTTTGTCAGACGGAGTGTTTTTCGCTTGAGAATGTTGTTTACAATACAATTTCGTCAGCGAAAAATGTATCGAAGGCTGGCAAAAGAAGGACTTTCTATTTTGTCAGACTGAGTGTTTTTCGCTGGACAATGTATCCTTTGAAACGCAATTTAGATAGCGAAAAATGTATCGAAGGCTGGCAAAAAGCAACTTGCTTAAATCATCGGCTCTGCTGTTGCGTCATCCCCGACCGGAACAATTTTCTTACTCACCGGCCTTACATAATATGCAACTGAAATTGCAATTAAGCTCGCTCCTGCAGCCAACCAGCCGACATGATGATAATTAACCACGGTTTGATTCGGACCTACAGAAATCAGCATTCCGCCTAAAATAGTTGCGAGCGCTGCGGCAAGCTGTTGTGTTGCGGCGTTCAGGCTCAAAAATCCTCCACGTTGGTGCGCTTCTGCTGTTACAGTGATAAGCGTGTTACACGGAACGCCCCTGCTT
>JALYQL010000222.1 GCA_030855855.1 Bacteroidota bacterium
TGTTGCCCATTTTGAAAAATGCATCAGGTACATTTCCAGCCATTATGAAGTGATCACGGTGGAAAAGCTTCCGTCAGTGAAAAATGATTTTCAAAAACATAAATATGCCACCATTAGCTTTGATGATAGCGATGTGAAAATCCCGGAGCTGATGATGAGCTGGGACGATTTGAAAGAGCTTAATATACAAGGACATTATATCGGCTCGCATTCAGTAACGCATCCGATGCTTGAAAGAATAAGTAATGAAAATGAGATCAGGGCTGAGTTGCTGGATTCGGGGAATATTATCAAAAAAAATCTTGGATACTTTCCATTGACTTTAGCTTACCCGATCGGAAGCTATAATGAAAATGTGATCCGTATCTGTAAAGAATCCGGGTATAAGATCGGGCTTGCTACAAAACAAGATATATACAACCCGGAACGCGATGATATTTTTGAGGTGCCGCGTATTGAATTGCTGAATGAACCCTGGTGGAAAACACTGATGCGCATCACGAACCTGCTCGAAGATGTCAAGCGAAAAATTTATTACCGTATGCACCTGTTTCTAGGTGCCGGATTTTATGAACTTATTTACGAAGATGCCGCGATTTCATACTCAATGTCTGCTTTGTAATTCCGTGTCTCTTTCTTCAAAAGGAAAAGAGTACGATCACGCTTATCTTGTGCAATGCGCGGATTGCGGACTTGTATTTGGAAAACGAATTCCGGAAGCGGATGAATTGCAGGCACATTACGCACAATACACACGCGACAATACTATCTCGCCAATCACTGTGGCGCGGTATGAAGAGCTGCTTGATCAATTTGAACCTTTCCGGAAGCTGAACAGGATTCTTGACATTGGTTGCGGTGACGGACATTTCCTGGCAGTGGCGAAGAAGAAAGGATGGAATGTTTCCGGCACTGAATACACAGATGAAGCGGTAAGAGTTTCCCGTTCAAAAGGAATTGAAATTCACCAGGGTTCTATCCAGGATTATGCCGCAGATCAGTTTGATGTGATCACGTCTTTTGAAGTGCTGGAGCATATCAACGACGGTAAGGAGCATTCACGAAAGATCGCGTCACTTTTGCGTGATGGCGGGTTATTTTATTTCACCACACCGAATTTTAATTCCTTCAGCAGGAAATGGCTTGGCGGCAAGTGGAATGTCATTGAATACCCGGAGCACCTCACCTACTATACCGTTCGCACTATCACGAAATTATTAATAAGTGCGGGCTTCGAAAGAAAATCGATGCGTACCACAGGATTCAGCCCGCAACGTTTTAAATTATCCACAGGAACTGCGACCCGCACGGGAAATTCAGATGAATCGCTTCGAAACGCGATAGAAGAAAAAATTTTTCTCCGGCTTGCAAAAAATATGGTGAATGCAATGCTCAACCTCTTCCGCTCAGGTGATACGCTGAAAGGATTTTTTATCAAACGCTGATGCTTTTCGTGCTTCCGGTTTTCTGAACCATAAAAAATAATTCATCAGCAGCAGCGCACATACAAAGAAGGGCAAAAAAGGAATTTTAAACCGCACCAGCGCGCCGAAATTAGAAGTCGATAATCCGACCAGCAGGGAAAATAAAATACTGTACGATAAAAGAAAGATCAGGAAAGGATTATCCATCAGTATCCGGAAAAATTTTTTCAGGTTAAACAGCAGTCCCGCCCCGATACCTAACGCCATCAGCAGGAATAATAAATTTTCTAACCCTGAAGCCAGCATTACCGGATTCCTCGCTTCCCAAACGAAAGGCCGGAATAACCCAACAGTCATCGCTGCAGGAGCTTTGCTCATCATTCCTCCTATGGTAGGTTCGAAATCACCGATATCAAATGAGCTTCCGTGATAATAATCCTGCTTCAGATCTTTCTGCGTCACTGAAGCAGTCACCAGCATTTTTTCGATGGAGAATTTTCCAAGCCGGTTGCCTAACAAAGACAACACACCGTACCCGACAGCGAATGAAAAAACATAGATCAGTGGGATCGCGGCAACTTTCAAAAACTTCGAGCTCATCTTCGATATCCTTGTATAAAGTATCCACACAAAAGCTCCCGGTAAAAGGCAAATAAGGATGTAAGGTTTGATTGAAATTAAAATGAAGGCGGATATTAAAAGTATACACACGTTTCTCAACCGATGAATTTTGGAAATAAAAACACCATCCAGCCCTACAATAAACCAGCACACCGCGGCAAAGGTGAACGTATCTTTTGAAATGCCCGACCCCCAGAATAAAACGGAAGGAACAAACAAAATGCTGAATGCCATTCTGCCCTCAAGCTTCGGATAATAACGCACCAGCATTTTAAAAAGCTTCCATGTTCCGATAAACGAAAACCAGGAGAGAACGACGGTCGACACGAGGTAACTTTTAAAAGCAACAAACAAAAAAGGGCTCAGCAGTTTTGCCACAAACCAGGATCCCGAATCGAAATACATGTATCCCCACGGATATCCGGTTTCCTGGTCGAACAATAATAAATTGGTCATGGAAGGCGATTGAAAAATTTCTCTCATGAAATATCCCGGATTTTTCATTCCCAGGTTCACCAGCGCGCGTGATGTTTCGTAATAAGAAACCGTATCTCCACCTTCGTAATAGTAGATGTAGATCAGGCAGAAAACCACTGCCGAAAAAACTTTCGCGAGCACGGCCCAGGAATAATAACGGTAGATCTTTTCTTTTTTAATGTGAGAAACCTGCACATAAAACGAGATCGCAATAATGAAAAGCATGTAAATCCCCAGCATCACCCATTCGAAAGGGTAAATTTTAGTAATCCAGGAAAAATTTTGTGATTCAAACATACTTAGCTGTGATGGTATTTTTCTCCTTTGATAATGGTGTAGGCCCTGTATAATTGCTCTGCGAGAATCACCCTGACCATCTGGTGTGAAAAAGTCATCTGAGAAAGGGAAATACGTTCATTCGCGCGTGCGTACACTTTATCGGAAAAGCCAAAAGGACCACCTACCAAAAATACCATTCTTTTGTGTCCGGCTGACTGTTGTTTTCCGATCCATGATGACAGGCCTGTGGAAGAAAATTCTTTCCCCTTTTCGTCCAGCAGAACCAGCTTGTCGGATGCGCTGATTTTTGCGAGCTGTAATTCTCCTTCCACTTTATTCTGCTCGGCCACCGAAAGTTTTCCTGCCTGTTTAAGCGCAGGCAGTTCTATGACTTCAAGAGTACAATAATGCTCCAGCCGTTTGAGATACTGCTCAAAACCGGCTTTTATCCAGGTATCTTCTGTTTTTCCTGTAAGCAGCAGGGTTATTTTCATTTTCCGTGGTTTTCTTACTGATTACGTCAGGGGAAATACGTTAATTTGCCCCGTCACCGTCAGGCGAAAGTACCCGATATTTTGGCTCGATAGTTGCAGTTTTACACGGAAATGCCCTTATTACCATGAAAACCCTGCTAGCTTTCTTATTGTTTCTTACTCCTTTTGTCGCTTCCGCCGAGATCCCTGATGAAGTAGCGAATGCTATCCGTACAGGAAATGCAAAGGAAATTTCGAAGTTCTTCGCCGACAATGTCGATTTGAAGGTGCTCGAACAGGAAAACATTTACAGCAAAGCGCAAGCAGAATTAATTCTTAAAGATTTTTTTGCCAAACATCCTGTGCAGGAATTCACGCTCGTTCACAAAAGCCAGCCGAAAAACGATTCTCAATTCGCCATCGGAACTTTGAAAACGACAAATGGCCATTACCGTGTGCACTATCTGATGAAATCGAATACGGTGACGCAATTCCGTATCGAGAACTCTGATGAATAAAACAACCGGCTACCAGCCCTCCACTCCTGATTTACCATTGATAAATGCTTTCATCGCCGCAGCTTTCGCGGAAGATGTGCAGGATGGCGATCACACGAGCCTTTCCACTATTCCTTCAACTGCCATCGACAAGGCAAAGCTTATTGTAAAAGATACCGGCGTGCTTGCAGGTGTCGCGCTTGCCCGCATTATTTTCAGCCAGCTCGATCCGAAGCTGAAGATGAATGTTTTTATTTCGGACGGATCGCTTGTTGAAAAAGGCGATATCGCTTTTGAAGTGGAAGGTCCCGCCCGTTCTATTCTTACCGCCGAACGTTTGGTTTTGAATTGTATGCAGCGGATGAGCGGCACTGCAACTGCAACATGGCAGCTGGTAAAATTACTGGAAGGTTTGCAGACAAAAGTTATTGATACACGCAAGACGACTCCCGGATTCCGCTACTTTGAAAAATGGGCGGTGCGAATCGGAGGCGGCGCAAATCACCGGTTTGGATTATATGATATGATCCTGATCAAGGATAACCATGTGGATTATGCGGGCGGTATTTCAAATGCAATAAAAGCTGCGAATAATTATCTCCGCGAAAAAAACATGCAGCTGGATATTGAAATTGAAGTGCGGAATTTAACCGAGCTGGAAGAAGTTCTAATAACCGGCGGCATTAAAAGAATTATGCTGGATAATTTTACGCCCGAAGATCTCAAAAAAGCGATCGTGATCATTGACAAACGTTTTGAAACGGAAGCATCAGGAGGAATTACCGCAAACAGCATTCGCAAATACGCTGAATCAGGAGTTGATTTTATTTCGGTTGGCGCGATAACGCATAGTGTGCGTAGTTTGGATTTGAGTTTGAAGGCGGTGAAAGGATAAATCGTTTTCGTAGCTTCGCATAAATTCACCGCAAGCAGTATATGCTTAAACGACTTTTCAGACTTTTACGTGCATCTACACTTGCAAGAGGAATCAGCAGGTATGCGAAGAATCTCCATCCGTGGGGATTTGAAGGCCTGACGCTTTACGAAGTCGCGGTATTTTTCGGTCGCGGTATAAGCCGTGTTGGCCTCAGGCATCGTGCCGCTTCTATGGCTTACAATTTTTTCATTGCGCTCTTTCCTTCCATCATCTTTCTTTTTACGCTCATTCCTTTTATTCCAATTGATAATTTCCAGACAACATTATTGCTCGCGATAAAAAGTGTATTGCCGGGCAGCGCTTTCATCACTATCCAGGATACGATCACCGAAATTATCCTCAACCAGAATTCCAAATTACTTTCTTTCGGCTTCTTAGCCGCGCTTTATTTTTCCACTGCGGGAGTCGACGCAATGATGGACGCGTTCAACAAGAGCATCCATGTAAAAGAAAAACGTCGCCCGTGGAAACAACAGCTGGTAGCAGTGCTGCTGGTCGTCTCGCTCACATTTACTTTGCTGCTGGGCATCGGTATTATCATCGGCACACAGCTCATCATTGATCTTGTATTCCAGAATGAGACCGCACACCAGATCTGGCTCAATATACTTCAGTGGTTAATTGTTGCCGCGCTGTTCATGTTCATCATCGCGATCTTTTATCGTTTCGGTCCATCGCAACGCATGCACAAACATTTTCTAAGTCCCGGTGTATTTCTTGCCACCATACTTATGATTCTCACTTCTCTCCTGTTTGCCTGGTATGTAAATAATTTCGGACGATACAACGCGCTTTATGGCTCCATCGGCTCCATCATCGTGGTGCTCATCTGGATCTATTACAATTCGATGATGCTTGTTATCGGTTTCGAATTAGACGCGGGAATTGAAGGAGCACGGGACGAAAGAATGACGCTACTTGAAAAAGAAGATTTAGAGATCAAAAAAGAGGAAGAGATGGATGGAGGCGGTGGCGGAACAGGGGACGTGAAGGAAGTATAGGAATGTGTTGACGTGGTAATATGCTATAATCAGAACCTGGCTGGCATAATTAAAAAATGTTTTTTTCCTTCAGTTAATCCTCTATTCATGCTGTCTAAAACATAACTGTGCTGGTATTCGACAATGTAAGTTGTATCCGTATCAAGGTTTACGTTAAACAACATCTCAACCTCCTTGATTTTTGATTCTACACGGATAGTATATTTCCCCTTTTTAACTTCTGCAATCTTCGATTTCCATGCATCGGCAATGTTATTGGTTGGTAATGTTTCATTCAGCACCAGGCTGTCATTTAAAAAGATCCGGATATCGTTTTTTTCCTTAAAGTTGCTGACATTATCATATAGAAACGCGATTCTTGCCGTATCATTTTTACAGCATGGAAAAAGAAAGATAAATAAGACGAGGGCGGCTGATTTTACAGGATTTTTCAACTGCAACATTTTATTATCTCATTTGCAAATCAGTATTCGCGAAGCTGAAACCTTTTCTTACACCACTTTAAAAGCCGAGAAATAATAATTATTCTGCGCGGCGATCAATTCTACTTTGATGTAATATGCGGCGAGGAATTCTGTGAACGCCAGGAACTCGTGCGTCGGCACAGTAAATTCATCAAATATAATAACGTCGCCTTTTTTCATGTAAGGCGCTACAGAAGTAAGCACATACAAAGTCGAGGTATAAAGATCCGCGTCCATGTGAAACACTTTGCGCGTTTCACGATCTACCGATTTCAGGTGAACCGGCAATGTATCCTGGAAAAGTCCTTTGTGGAAAGTTGCGCGGTTGTCATTTATATCAGGCAGAATTCCACCGGTCGACATTGCACCTGCTTTAAATACATTCCATGCTTCCGGCAAACCTGTGAACGTATCAAAGCCATCGAAAGTAGATTGCGGATGTTTATTATGCTCCACCCACCATTTGAATGATTTTCCCGCGGCAACACCGAATTCCATGTAAGTGACCGGCCCGTCAAGTCCTTCTTCCTTCAACAGGAAATCATAGATAATGTAACGTTTATCGTAATTCCATTTGGAAGAATAAAAATCATTCAGCTTTGGCGACGGTGTTTTTGCTCTCCATTTTGACATTTTAGAGAGGTACACGAGGTTCATTAAAAAACCGCTGAACGGTTCCACGATCACATGCAGACGCATCCGCATGAAAAACGTTTTGGACTTGCGAATAAAATAAAGCTTGGTTTGCATTGAGGCGGCTAAGGTAATAAAGTTCCTTTTGTGCGGAACGCCCGGGCTCTCTGCGAATGTAATTTAGTAAAGCAATCCAACCTCTTTAAAATTATACTTCCTTTCCATACCATCTCCGTCTCTCAGGCAAAGCAAACCTTCTTCTGTAATATTTTCCAGCGTTGCGTCGAAGATGGTTTTGAAATCGGTATAGCGTGACAAAACGCCTCTTCTGAACAACCGTTCGTTATAATCGTTCCTGATTTTTTCTGTATGTCCTGCGCGAAGCTGAAGGTATCTTGCTTCAATATGTGAGAAAAGGTGCTGCATCGCTTCTTCCAGCTCAAATTCTTTGCCAGTAAGCTGGAAAACCGAAACAGCATGAGGCGCATCGCTTCCGAAATCCGCCTGGTTCACGTTCATCCCGATACCCACCACAGAAGCAGAAAGTTGCTCCCCGTTCACTACATTTTCAATAAGCACGCCTGCAACTTTTTTACCGTCGGCGATGATATCATTGGGCCATTTTATGTGCACCTGTGAGCCGGGAAGAAGATCGGTGAGCACATCGGAAATTCCAAGCGCGACGGCTTGTGTAAGGTAGAACTGGCGGTTTATTCCCAGAAAAACAGGCTTTAAAAGGATGCTGCAGGTAATATTTTTGCCGGGCTCGCTGAACCATGAATTGCCCCGCTGCCCACGGCCGGTGGTCTGTACTTTGGCTGAAACTACTGCTCCTTCGGCAATGTCAGCCCCACGCAAAAGACCCATCGTGAACGTATTGGTGGAATCAACTTCCCCAAGTCTTACAATGTGATTGCCGATGAACAGTGTTTCTGGACTTCCCGAGGCCATTTTTCCTTAACTTTGTACTCCCGTGCAAAAAGCAAGGTTAGTTTTTAATTATACGCTAAATTAGGCTTTTAACCTTCAGTCCGCCAACGCGGACCAGGCAGAAGCAAATTCATTATATGGCAAAGAAAAAATCAGCTCCGGCCAAATCAGCTAAAAAAACAGCTAAAAAGGCAAAAACAGTAAAGAAAGCAGCTCCGAAAAAAGCAGCCGTAAAAAAAGCAGCAGCTAAAAAAGCAGCTCCGAAAAAAGCGGCAGTAAAAAAAGTTGCTCCGAAAAAGGCGGCAGTAAAAAAAGTTGCAGCGGCAGGTAAAAAAGTTGCTCCGAAAAAGGCGCCAGTAAAAAAAGCGGCGACAGCACTTAAGAAAGTTGCTCCGAAGAAAGCGGCAGTCAAAAAAGTTGCAGCAGCAGTTAAGAAAGTTGCTCCGAAGAAAGCGGCAGTAAAAAAAGTTGCAGCAGCAGTTAAAAAAGTTGCTCCGAAAAAATCCGCAGCTAAAAAACCGCTCTCGAAAAAAGATGCTCCACACCAAAATATGATTGGGAAAGTGGTTGAATCCGTAAAGCACGCGGTGGAAGCTGTAATCGAAAGGCTGACTGAGCCTAAGGTGAATACAGTAGGGAAAAAAGGAACTCCCGTAAGTGTAAAAGCACCGAAAGAAGCACCAAAACCACTTTCAAGAAACCAGCTGAAAAAATCTTCCGCTAAAAAAAGCGCTTCAGAAAGAGATACGTTGCTCAAAGATACTTACACTAAAAATCCGGCAACGCCCAAAAACAAAAAGCCTGTCGATCACGCTGCATTTAAGCTGGCGAAATCAATTGTAAATGCAATTGAAGAAAAGAAAGGTGATAATATCATTTGCCTCGATCTTCGTGATATCGAAAACCGTGTGTGCGACTATTTCATCATCTGCGACGGAAACTCTACCACACAGGTTGAAGCGATCGCCGGATCAGTAGAATTTATGGTAAAAAAAGAACTCGGCGAACGACCTTATCGCTCTGAAGGGTATGAAAATGCAACCTGGATCCTGATCGATTACGTAAATGTTATTGTCCACGTTTTTGATAAAGAAACAAGACATTTTTATAACCTCGAAAGCCTTTGGGCTGATGGTGAGAGAATAGAGTTTTAAGAGTTGAAAAGTTCCGGAGTGAAAACACCCTTTAAACTTACAAACCGGAAACTCTTTAACTCTTTAGCGTTAAGAAAAGTGAAAATTTAAAATTTTTTCAGTCGTGAAAACGACATTCTAGAAAAGGAAATTAAAATGAGCGACCAGAATCAGCCAGATAATAACGAGCAGGACCGCCGCAAGGATAGAAATCCCCGTAAACCACAAATGCCCCGTTCCCCTTCAGGATTCTTTTGGGTATACATCATCCTTGTAGTTGGGTTGATCGCCTTTTTTGTGCCCAATATGATGAACGAACTCCCGGAAATCCAATACGGTGAATTCGAAGCATTGGTGAAAGATCACGCTATCAAGGAGATCAAGCGGGTGAGTAATGATAATAATGCCCTTGAACTTGAGCTTGACCCGTTAAAAAAAGACGCACCTTCCGTAAAAGCGTTGCAGGCAAAATGGGCCAACTGGCATGGACCCACACCTGCCGGAGTACCGCACCTGCGGCTTAGCAGCACTTATACCGAAGAGCTTGCCAAGCAAATCAATCAAACGCAGATTGATAATGGATACGGCAATAATTTAATCCCGATTAAAGAAACCAAAAGCAATTCCATCTCAGATCATTTAAGCTGGATCATTCCACTTGCATTGATGGTAATCCTTTGGGTATTCTTCATGCGCAGAATGGGTGGAGGCGGCGGAAGCCAGATCTTCAACATCGGAAAATCGCGGGCTACTTTATTTGATAAAGACACAACGGTAAGCACCACTTTTAACGACGTTGCCGGACTTGAAGAAGCAAAAGTCGAGATCAAAGAAATCGTAGACTTCCTCAAGCACCCGAAAAAATACACGGACCTCGGAGCGAAAATTCCGAAAGGTGCTTTGTTGGTTGGCCCTCCGGGTACAGGAAAAACATTGCTTGCAAAGGCCGTTGCCGGCGAAGCAAAAGTTCCTTTCTTCTCGCTTTCAGGTTCCGATTTCGTGGAAATGTTCGTCGGTGTCGGCGCATCACGTGTACGCGATCTGTTCAAACAAGCAAAAGAAAAATCGCCATGTATTATCTTCATCGATGAAATCGACGCCATCGGTCGTGCACGCGGAAGAAGCGCTTCACAAGGTTCAAATGATGAACGTGAGAATACGCTCAACCAGCTATTGACCGAGATGGACGGATTCGGAACCAACTCCGGCGTTATTATTCTCGCGGCAACAAACCGTGCTGATATTCTCGATCGCGCTTTATTACGCGCAGGCCGTTTCGACCGCCAGATCTATGTTGACCTTCCTGATTTGAATGAACGTCGTGCCATCTTCCAGGTGCATTTGAAACCACTCAAGCTTGAAAAAGCCGTTGACCTTGATTTCCTCGCGAAACAAACTCCCGGATTTTCAGGAGCGGATATCGCCAACATCTGTAATGAAGCCGCGTTGATCGCAGCACGTCACGATAAAAAATTCGTAGAGCGCCAGGATTTCCTTGACGCGGTAGACCGTATCATCGGTGGATTGGAAAAGAAAAACAAGATCATTTCTAAAGACGAGAAAAAAGTTATCGCTTTCCACGAAGCCGGTCACGCTACTGTGAGCTGGATGCTCGAACACGCTGCACCACTTGTGAAAGTAACAATCGTTCCACGCGGAAGATCACTTGGTGCTGCATGGTACCTGCCGGATGAACGTCAGCTGACAACTACGGAGCAATTCATGGATGAGATCTGCGCAACTTTGGGCGGACGTGCGGCAGAAGAAGTTGTCTTTGGAAGAATTTCCACAGGCGCATTGAGCGATCTCGAAAGAATTACCAAGCAGGCTTATGCGATGGTAACGTATTATGGTCTGAATGCTAAGATTGGCAATATCTCTTACTACGATACCAGCGGAAATGAATTCATGATGACGAAGCCGTACAGCGAAAAAACAGCTGAGACGATCGACGAAGAAGTGAAGAAGCTGATTGATCTTGCATATGAGCAAACGAAAAAAATATTGCGCGACAACCGTGATAAATTAGATCAGCTCGCAGCTAAGCTCATTGAGAAAGAAGTTATTTTCAAAGAAGATCTCGAAGCCATTTTCGGAAAACGTCAATGGGACAAAGACCTTGCTGCCGAATTAGGAGCAAATGAAAACGGTGATCCATTAATAAAACCAATGACGCCGGAAGTAAAACCATTGCTTCCTGAAAATGGACAAGTGACAGAAAATAAAAACGAAGACATTAAAAAAGAGTAGTGAGTAAGGAATCCTTAATAT
>JALYQL010000243.1 GCA_030855855.1 Bacteroidota bacterium
GTTTTCACCTGGTCA
Source organism: Bacteroidota bacterium (assembly GCA_030855855.1). Lineage (GTDB taxonomy): Bacteria > Bacteroidota > Bacteroidia > Palsa-965 > Palsa-965. The sequence continues at coordinate 16 of JALYQL010000243.1, forward strand.
GTTCCGATCGGCATCTCGATGTAAGTGTAAATAAAATTCGGATCGGCGGTCGGGAAGAAATCCACTTTTGGCTGGCGCAATCCAAGCACTACCAACGATAAGATGAACAACCCGATCGTTGAAGCGATAATTGTTTTCGGGTGATCAACAGACCAGATAAGTTTTCTTCCGTACCATTCGCGGAATCGTGGCCATGTTTTTTCCTGGAATGCAAAGATCACGCGTCTTAAAACATAGTGATGGAAAAGGATCAATACATAAAGCACGAGCATAAAATTTCCAAAGCCGCGTCCGCCGCTTGCATAACCGATCAGGGCAAGCACGACAGTGATGATGGAATAAATTTTAAGCCAGCGCGGCCACGTATTATCTTTAGCAGATTTCGAATCGTAATGCCGCATAAACTGAACGGCAAAAACGGGATTGATAAGGTAAGCGACAAGAAGTGAAGCCAGCAACGTGATGATCATCGTGACCGGCAAATAGAGCATAAACTCGCCGATGATGCCATCCCAGAATGCGAGCGGAATAAATGGTGCGAGTGTGGTCAGTGTTCCGGAAAGTACCGGCAGGAATACTTCACCTGCGGCAAGCTTAGCGGCTCTTACAATTCCTATTCCACGGTTTTCAAGGAAGATCCTGTGCGTATTTTCAATCACAACGATCGCGTCATCCACAACAATTCCTAATGCAAGCAGGAAGGCAAAAAGCACGATCATGTTCATCGAATATCCCATTGCATAAATAACCATGAACGCAATAGCCATGGATAACGGAACAGATAAAGCGACGAAGAAAGAGTTGGTCGCGCCCATAAAGAACATCAGCACGATAATTACAAGAATAAATCCGATGATGATCGTGTTGATCAGGTCATGAAGCGTAACGCGTGTCTGGTCTGACTGATCTCCTGTAACAGTTACTTTCAGATCGGGAGGAATCGCTTTTGATTCCTGCATATCTTTGAGCAGCTTGTTGATATTATCTGATGCGTTGATCAGGTTTTCGCCGGAACGTTTCACGATATTCAGCGTGATTACATCTTTTCCGTCAAGGCGCGCATAACTTTCTTTTTCTTTAATGCCATCACGCACATCCGCCACATTTTTCAGGTAGATCTGCGCGCCGGCCTGTGAGCCGACAATGATATCACCAAGCTCTTCAACTGTACGAAATTCATTTTTAATTCCAAGCGAACGTTTCATTCCATCGGAAGAAACCGTACCGCTGCTGATATTTGTATTCTCGTACTGAATAGCGCGTTGAATATCGCCGAGCGTCAATTGAGCCGCCTGCATCTTGTACATATCCACATCCACCTGGATCTCCCGCTCAAGCGCACCGGCCATATCCACACGCGTGATCTCCTTCATCGATTCAATATGATCTTTCACATCATCCGCAACACGCTTCAGCTTTTTCAGATCGTCGCCGGCAATATTCACATACATGATCGGCATGTCGGAAAAATTGATCGCCATCGCGTCGGGGCCGGATGTCATATTCTGCGGGAGATTTTTTTTCGATTTGTCAACCGCGTCTTTCACTTTCTGAAGAGCAATGTCAGCATCAACATCCGTATTGAATTCCACGATAACAGCGCAATAATCCTGCACTGAAGTACTCGTGATCTTCTTTACACCTGAAATGGATTTCATCTCTTTCTCGATCTGCTTGGCAACGAGATTTTCCATATCCGTAGGCGAAGTTCCTGCATATACAGTTGTTACAACAACCATCGGAACTTTTACTTCAGGAAAAGCTTCCTTCGGTAATTTATTGTAAAACGTGTATCCGAGCAGACAGAGAAAGGCAGTAAGAATAAAGATGGTGGTCTTATTGTCTATTGCCCAGCTGGCGGGTTTGAACTCTTTTATTTTATCTAACATAACCTTATGGTTGATTCCACCGTAGCGGATAGTTTTTCAAAAATTATTTTGCTGAAACAGCATCTCCGGGATTAAGATCCGCGCTTCCGTCAGTGATCAGCTTATCGCCGGGATTAAGACCTTGCCCTGTTTTAATTTCAGCGAAACCATTGTAAGTCATTTCATAAGTAACCAATCTTTTTTCCGCTACCATTTTACCAGCTTTGTCCTGGACTGCCACATACACAAATGTTTTTCCGTCGGATGTTTGCTGTACAGCGCTCAGTGGAATAACGATTGCCGAATCATTTGTATAATCGTTGATCTTGATCACAGAGATCATGTTCGGTACAATTCCTTCTTCTCTTGAAGGAAGCATCACTTCAACACTGAATGTTCTGTTCAGGTTATTGATCATGCGACCGGAATAAGAAATCTTCGATTCAACTGTTTTGTCCGCGTCAGGAAAATAGAGTGTAACAGGATTTCCTGTTTTTACTTTTGAAACGTATCCTTCCGCAACTTCACCCTTTACCCGCAGCTTGCTTGTGTTCACTACAACAATGTTTGAATAACCGGGCGAAGCCATTTCCCCTGCTTTAATATTTACCGCGTCAACAACTCCATCCATCGGAGCCTTTAAGCTGGCCATCCCGACCTGCTGCTGCATTGCGCTTACTTGCTTTTCGAGTGCGTCGTATTGCGTTCTTGACTGGAGATATTGCATCTCTGTTCCGATCTTCTGGTCCCAGAGGTTTTTCTGGCGTTCAGCAACATCTTTCGCAAGATCACGCTGTATTTTTAAACCAGCCAGCTGCTGTGACATTGCTTCCGCGTCAAGCGTTGCAAGCACTTGCCCAGCCCGCACATTATCTCCAACGTGGACATAAACATTTTTTACAAGCCCTGGCATTTGCGGACCAACAGAAACCGTTTCATCCGCGTCCACTCTTCCCTGGATGTCGATAGAATGCCTGAAAGATGAAATTGCAAGTGTAGAAATGCGTACAGGCTTTCCAAGATCTGTTTTAGTTGAATCACTTTTCGCGATCTCAATTTTAAGATCATAAATTTCTTTGCGGAGCGCTTCAAATTCAGCTGTTTTGGATTTAAGCTTTGCTTCTTTTGATTCCTCTCCACAAGCTGTAGCGAAAAGCGAAAGGATACCTAATAATGCGAGCGATTTTTTCATAAGGATGGTATATAGCGATTGATCTGTTGGTTCGTTTATTTATCCGCCTTGGCGTTTAGTGTGAAACTTTATTTTGAGAATACACCTGTTGCTTTATCGTAATCTACTTTAGCGATCACGGCATCATAAAGCGCGTTGAAATAATTTGTCTGTGCTTCTTTCAGAGCAGTCTGCGCGTTGATGACTTCGAGGTTGGAGCCAAGTCCTGCGTCATATTTTTTCTTTGCCGAATCAAATACACTTTGTGCAAGCGTCATGTTATCTTTCTGCGATTGCAAAGAAGCCGAGCTGTTCTGCAGGTTTACACTTGCAACCGCACGCTGCATGTCGATCGTGCGTTGAATAAACAGGAGGTCATTTTCAGCTTTCAGTATGCCGACTTTATATTGCTCTACACGGTGATGCCGCTGAAGTCCGTCGAAAATGGGAAGGTTGACCTGCAGTCCGACAACCACAATAGGATACCATGGTTTGTTAGTGTCGAAGAAATCAAACTTTGTGCGTTGCGCCTGCGCGGTGGCAGAACCAAAAAGCGCTACCGTCGGAAGGTAACCGAGGCGCTCCGAACGCAGCAGCATACCTTGTCCGCGGCGCTGCATTTCGTAAAGCTGGTATTCCACACGAAGCGAATAATCGAATTTTCCATTCGCGGGGGTTTGCGGCGTAAATACAATGCTTTCGATAGTATCGGTAAGTGTCAACGCTGCGCTCTGGTCCATTCCCATTTGATATTTCAGCAATACAATAGAAAGATCAAGGAGGCGGTTGATATTCGAAACTTCTGTAGCGAGATTATTATAAGCTACAGTAATACGATCGACATCGAGCTGTTCAACAAAACCATTTTTATGAAGCGCTTTTGTATCATCCACCATTTTGCTGATGCGCTCAAGATTGGCGTTGAGTAATTTCTTTTTTTCGTTGTTGACCAGCACGGTGTAATATGCTTTTGTCACATCCGCTGCCGTTTCGATTTTTGTGCGGTCTACATTTTTCTGCGCAAGCTCCTGGTAAAGCTTTGCGGCCTGCACGCCTACGAAATAGCTTCCGTTGAATACCAATTGTGTTGCCGAAAATCCAACGCTTGCATTGTATTTGGTTCCGAATTGAACAGGAATGTAAGTTCCCGGCTGACCGCCAAAAAATTCTCCCGGAATGAGAGAGGTTGGAATTTCAAGAAAATCCTGCACTTGTCCCGAAGCGCTGATCTGCGGAAGGCCCGCGCCTATCACTTCTTTTACTTTATGATCTGCAGCAACCTGGTCCAGCAGCACATTTTGCACTCCTGAATTATGCAGCAGCGCGAAATCCACACACTGCCGGAGCGAATAGTTGTAGCTGGCAGTGTCGGTTTGCTGCGCCTTTAATGTGACAAAGCCGGAAACAAAGGCGAGGACGAGCAGTCCGCCACGGCGGATGCCTTTGTCAGTGTGGCTGCGGAAAATCGAACTGATTTTTTTCATAAAAAAGAGTAAAACGGTTGATGGTTGTTTTCGATGAGTCGGTTTGGGCTGAGAAATATTTTAATCTTCCTCAACTATTTGTTTATGCTTGTTAATCAGCTTGTGCCCTTTTAATGTACAGATGCCGTAAAGAAAATGTTCCACGAAGGAGATTTGCACATCAAGGATGCGGTATTTATCGGGAGGGAAAAGAACCGGATTAAATCCCATTTCAATTTCTTCCCCTCTCAACTTCGCCAGCAGCCGGGATTTTACATCAGCTCTTACTAATCCGTCTTTTTTCCCGTTTTCAAGCGTAGCTTCAACCTGCTGAATAATGAATTCAGTTTTAAATTTGTGGAACAGCTCCCAGGTTTGCGGATGATATTTACGCAGATCGTAAAAAATGTTGGGGTTGATGGTGCTGAAAATGTCATTCATCTTCTTCATCATCTCAAAAACTTCATCCACCACATTAGCCGCCCTTGTCGCGATCTCGAGGAAATCCTGCCGGTCTTTCTCCAGCGAACGTTCCATTAATGTATGCACCACCTCATCCTTATCGCGGAAGAAAAGGTAGATCGTTTTTTTCGACATGCTCAGATGCTTTGCAATGTCATCCATCGTTACGCTTTTAATGCCGTACCTGAAAAACAACTCATAAGCTGCGGTCAGTATTCTCTCTTTATTCTCCATGGGGTAAAATTCCGCCGCAAAACTATGGAAACATTTTTTGATTATAACGTTTCCCTGCAAAAAAATTTAAAAATTTTTACGTTTCCGGATTGTGATCTTAGAGTTAATTAATTATATATCAATAAGTTGTAATGGAAACTGAGGAAACATAAATATTTTCCAATTCGCTAAAAGGAGAGCCTCAAACGAATTTTCACGTTAAAACAAAGAATATTTCTCGTGCACACCTTTGTTTAACGTAGATTTTAAATCCGTTTTTATCCGCCCGATCTGTGTCATATGTGTTCTGTTTCAATCAATTCCCCTGCTGCTTATCTCATTGGTAATCTACCTGCACAAGCTCCGGTAGACAAGTTGGTAATTTTTCCCAATCTTTGTGCCCTGTAACAAACAAAAAAAATTACCTATAAAAATATGTCACACGAAAAAATAAAAGAGCTGCTTACATCTACAGAACTTGATCGCTCAGTAACCGCGAAAGGATGGGTAAGAAGCGCACGTGGAAATAAATATGTTCAGTTCATTCATTTAAATGACGGATCAACGATAAAAAATATTCAGGCTGTTGCGGATGTTGCGAAATTTCCGGAAGAGCTTTTGAAAAAAATTACAACCGGCGCATGCATTTCGGTTACAGGAACACTAGTCGCTTCGCAGGGAAAAGGCCAGGCGCAGGAAATACAGGCCACAGAAATTGAAATCCTCGGCGAATGTGATCCGGAAACTTATCCGTTACAAAAGCGCGGACAGGACAGCAAAGACAAAAAACCGGTTACGTTGCCGCTTGAATTCCTACGTGAAAAAGCCCACCTGCGCCCACGAACAAATACATTCGGCGCGATACTCCGTATTCGTCATCACATGACATTCGCCATTCACAAATTTTTCAACGATAAAGGTTTTTTCAATTTACACACACCGATTATCACCGGGTCAGATGCGGAAGGCGCGGGAGAAATGTTCCGCGTAACAACGCTGGATCTTGATAATCTGCCACGCACGGAAGAAGGAAAAATAAATTTCGAAGAAGATTTTTTCGGTAAAGAAACAAATCTCACCGTCTCCGGACAATTAGAAGGTGAGCTTGCAGCAATGGCGCTCGGACAAGTGTACACGTTCGGCCCAACCTTCCGCGCAGAGAATTCCAATACGCCGCGACATCTTGCAGAGTTCTGGATGATCGAACCGGAAGTTGCGTTCGCGGATATCAACGACAACATGAACCTCGCGGAAGACATGCTGAAATATCTTGTGCGTTACGCGCTCGAGCATTGTCATGATGATGTTCAATTCCTGAATGATACGTACGATGACAAATTAGTTGCACGTTTACATTCTGTAATTGAAAATCCATTCAAAAGAATTTCTTACACAGACGGAATAGAAATTCTTATTGACGCAACGGAGCTAAAGAAATTCGAGTTCAAGCCCGAATGGGGAAAAGACCTGCAGAAGGAACACGAAAATTATCTCGTAGAACATTTCGGCGGACCTGTGATCGTTACCGGTTATCCGAAAGACATCAAAGCGTTCTACATGAAGCTGAATGATGACGGAAAAACAGTGCGCGCGATGGATATTTTATTTCCATGGATCGGTGAAATTATCGGTGGCTCGCAACGTGAAGATGATCACGACAAATTATATGCACGTATAAAAGAAATGCATATTCCGGAAGAATCACTCTGGTGGTATCTTGAAACACGCAAGTTTGGTTCATGTCCGCACAGTGGTTACGGACTTGGATTTGAACGTTTGCTTTTGTTTGTGACCGGCATGACGAATATCCGTGATGTGATTCCATTTCCGCGTGTGCCGAAGAGTGCGGAGTTTTGAGATAAGAATTTTACGAAGCGTAAGTTTCAGGTGAGATTTTTTATTGATTAGAGATGCTTTGCGGATAAAATGTCACCTCTACGGGTAATGTCATTAAGTTAAGCGCACCACACATTAATTAATCCGCCGTGGCGGAGCAATTTCCTGATTATTCAGAACTTTATCCTCGGGTGAGAACAGGTCGCACCTACGGCGCTTTAACGATTTTCGCATGATTAGTTTAAAGACAGGACGCACCTACGGCGCTAAGTGCCGGACCATTTTTTTCAGCGCCGTAGGTGCGTCCTGTCTTTAAA